>JALYGT010000065.1 GCA_030776965.1 Actinomycetota bacterium | reverse complement strand
AAATTGCCGACAGAGACTGTCCGAAATGCCCCGATCGGCTTCAACTCGAAGCCTCAAAAGCCGACGAAACGGGTAAAAGTAGCCTTATTTCGCTGCTGAAGGCCAGCAATAACGAGGTCTTGTTTTGGGGCTATCGTGCAAGTGCAAAATGGGCTTCTCTGCTCCATTTTATCGACTCGCAAGACCTTAGTTCGGAGCCCGGCGAGGGTTTTCGAACGATTTCCCAGTCTTTTCTACGAAGCTCGCACCCTGCCTTGAGTCCCGGTCCAACGCCTATGGGCCTTCGGGACTCAGATGCGAATAGAAAGAGCTCTGCTACCCTTGCTGGGGCGGTCCAGGAGGACCGACTACCTCGGTGCCGTAGCCAGCCAGGTCCTTAGCCATCTCCTCCAATATGCCCGCGTCGGGCTCTCCGGCAAGCGGAGAAGGGCAGCGAGGCGTGCCCGCACAAGAAGATGTACCGCGCTGCCGACGTAGAGCACCAGGTCTGGAAGTTTGTCTCCGACCTACTCACCGACCCCGACCAGCTACGGGCCGATCTGGACGCGATGATCGAGGAAGAGCGCCAAGGGATGCCCGGCGAACTCCAACAAGAGGTGAAGCCGTGGCTTAGCAAGCTTGCTCACGTAGAGAGCAAGAGAAGTCGCTTTCAGGACATGGCCGCCGAGGGCTATATTACCTTCGAGGAGTTGGGGGCGAAGCTTTCGGATCTGGAGGAGATTCGCACCACTGCCATAGAGAAGCTGGAAGCCATCCGCAACTATCAAGAGCGTATAGAAGAAATGGAGAATGACCGTGATGCTCTTCTAGAGAGCTACGCCCTCAGGGCACCCGAAGCCCTCAACGAACTTACCCCCGAAGAGCGTCACCAGGTCTACCGAATGCTCAGGTTGCGGGCAGCCGTTAGAATTGACGGCACTTTAGAAGTCAGTGGCATGTTCGGAGTAGGGAGCGAATTTTGTCATCCGGAAGTGCGGTCCTCGACGCAATAGAAACAAAGAAACGCGGCGGAAAGTTGTCGGAAGACATCATCCAGCGGGTCGTCGAGGGCTACACCTCGGGAGAGGTGCCAGACTACCAGATGTCGGCGCTCTTGATGTCTATCTTCATCCGCGGCATGAGCTACGAGGAGACGCTCGCGCTTACGGAGGCGATGGCCGGGTCTGGCGCTCGGTACTCTTTTCCCCATTGCGTAGACAAGCACTCGACGGGAGGGGTAGGGGACAAGATCAGCCTGACCTCCTTACCCCTAGCCGCCGCCTGTGGCGTGCCGGTGGCCAAGCTATCGGGTCGGGGCCTCGGCACGACCGGCGGCACCGTGGACAAACTCGAGTCCATCCCCGGCTTCTCTTGCGACCTCTCCGAAGAACGCTTCGAAAAGCAGGTCGAGGAGGTCAGGCTCGCCATTATGGAAGCGGGCGACCTGGCCCCGGCAGACAAGGCGATCTACGCTCTGAGGGACACGACCGGCACGGTGGACTCCCTCCCCCTCGTAGGTTCCTCGATCGTCTCTAAAAAAGCCGCGACGGGCGCCGGTCACCTCCTCTACGACGTGAAGTCGGGCTCCGGCGCGTTCATGAAGACCCCGGAGGAAGCCCGCGAGCTCGCCGATCTCCTCGTGCGCCTGAGCAAATCCCTCAGGATAGATGCCTCGGCCCTCGTTACGGGGATGGACGAGCCCTTGGGATCGACCGTCGGCAACGCCCTGGAGGTCCGCGAGAGCGTGAGCTTCTTGCGGGGTGAAACCTCCCCCGCCGACCTCTCCGGAATGGCCCGCACCGTGGCGGCGAGGCTCCTCGAACTGAAGGGCATCCCCGATCCGGAAGGCGCGGTAGAAGACGCGATCTCCTCTGGCGCCGCCCACGAGAAGTTCTGGGAGTTCGTCGCGGCCCAGGGCGGGGATCCGGAGGCTTTGGAGAACCTCCCGGTCTCGGACGAGGTGCGGGAGATATCGGCGCCCCGGGCGGGCTACGTCGCGCGGTTCAGTGCCCTTGGCGTCGGTAGCGCGGCCCTCCTTTTGGGCGCAGGGAGGAAGAAGAAAGGAGATGAAGTGGACCCGGGCGCGGGCGTCGAGGTCTTTGTCAAGATTGGGGACGAGGTCGAGAAGGGCCAGCCGGTGGCGCGGCTGCACGGAGAACGAAATGCGCAGAGGGCCGGGGTGCTCGTCTTGGAGGCCTTAGAGATTTCGGGCACACCCGTCGAATGTCCCCCTGCTATCCTGGAGAGCCTGTGAGTAGAAGCGGTCAGCAGTCGGGTATCAGCGATCAGCAAAAACCTGACGGCTGTCGCCTGACAGCGTCGACGAAGGGAGGCTAAACCGTGAGCCCTGTCCACGTGCGGGCGGATCCGGGGGATTTCGCCGAGAGCGTTTTGCTTCCGGGGGATCCCCGGCGAGCGAGGTACATAGCCGAGAACTTCTTCGAGGGAGCGAGGCTAGTGAGCGACGAGCGGGGGTTGCTCGGCTACACCGGCACCTACGAAGGGGAGCGGATCTCCGTGCAGACCACGGGGATGGGCTGCCCTTCGGCCGCCATCGTCACCGAGGAGCTCATCCAACTCGGCGCCAAGAACCTCCTGCGCGTGGGAACTTGCGGCGGCTATCTCCCCAAGATGGAGTTGGGAGACCTCGTGATCGCCACCGCCGCGACCCCCCAAGACGGAACGGTCTCCAGCATCACCCAAGGGGTTCCCTACGCACCCGCGGCCCACTTCGACCTCGTCCACGCAGCTTACCACGCGGCCGAGGAGGCCGGACGCAAGCTGTTCTTGGGGCCGGTCGTGACCGCAGACCTCTTCTACGACCCGGAGGAAGACCCGCAGAAGCTGTGGCACTCTCTGGGGGTCCTCGCGGTCGAGATGGAGGCGTCGGCGATCTTCACGCTCTCCGCCATGCACGGGGTGCGCGCCGGCTGTTTGCTCACGGTCTCAAACCTCATAGGCTTCGGGGAAGGCGCTTACATAGAAGAGGGCAACCTGAAAGGCGCGGTGGACGGTATGATGGGACTGGCGCTGGAGACCCTCGCTGCCTTAAACTAGGGACCCTTTAGGGTAGAGACTCTTAGGGGAACAAAAGGAGTTTCTTGGGACCCGCGGGCACACGTGACGCCGGAGGGGGAGGCGGAGCCCGCGGAAGATTTCAGGAGAGACATTGACGATACTCAACGAATCTGGAGTGCCAGACGCCGTCTCCCCTTTGGGCGGCCTCTCCTCTCTGGCCGAAAGGCTCCCGGACGCCCTCCTCATCGTGGCGGGCACCCGCGCGGACGCGCATCTGATCCAGTCCCTCTCCAGGCCCATCCCCGGGACACCAATAGACCAACCCGGCGGCGGTTTCGGCGTGCATCCCCGGGTAGTGTTCGTGGTCCTGGAGCCGGACGAGGAGCCAGACGGCGGCTCCCTGGCCTCCCGCATCGTCGAGGCAGCGGCGGGCTTCCGGCGCACGGAGTTGGTGCTGCTCGTTTCGTGCCGCTCGGTGGACCTGCTCGGCTTCGACGCGGGCTTTGAGGCCACGCTCGCCGAGCGCCGCCTGGGGTTACCGGTACGGGCCGTAGTTCCCGGTCCCGACGCCAGTGGCTCCGGTGTTCTCAGCACGGACCTCGAGGACGGCGTGCTCCGGACCCTCGTCGAGCTGTGCCCCCAAGGCACCCCCGTTCCCGAGGAAGAGCGACTGCACTCCAAAGGTAGCGTCCTCGGCAGGTTCCCGTTCCGGGGCCGCCCCGCGCGAAGGACGGCCGGAGATAAGGGTTCACGCCGTCCGGTCGTCCTGTTGGGCGCCCTTCCTGGCCCCCAGAAGGAGCTCGTCGCGGAGCTCGCGCGGGTCGGGATCGAGATCGTCGGCAACTTGCCGGGCGCGGAGGCGGGCTGGCTGCCCAATGTTGGCGAAGGAACCGTCGTGGCGGCTGCGGATCCGTACCTCGCCGGGGCGTGCCGGGCGGCCGAGGAGCGCGGGGCGACGGTGATCAGATCCCTCCTGCCGATCGGCGTAGACGGCACAGCCCGCTTCATCCAGGACGTGGCTACGTCGGCCGGACGCAGGACGAGCGAGGCGGAGCGGGCCCGTTCCGCCTGGAAAGCTTTGGAACCCTTGAGAAACCGTATCCGCGGGAGACGCATCTTCTTCACCGGGGACACCGGCCTTGAGGTGCCGCTCGCCCGCTTCCTAGCAGACGCCGGGGCGGTGGTCCTCGAGGTTGGGACGCCACGGCTGGAGAAGCGCTCCCTCGCGACAGAGCTGGCGGCGTTGGGCGAAGATGTGGACGTGGTCGAATCGCCGGAGTGGCGGGCGCAGCTAGACCGGATAGACGCCGCCCGACCCGACGTGGTGGTGACCAGCCCCGGGCTCTACGTCCCGCTCGTGGCACGCGGCCACTTGTGCCGCTCCTCGCTGGACCTCCTGTCTTTGGGCGTCCACGGCTACGAGGGGGCGCGTCGGATCCTGGAGCTCTTCGCCCGGACCTTCGAGCGGGCCGAGAGGCTGGACGCCCTAGATCTGTGAAGCGCGGGTGAAGCGACCATGAAGATCCTGCGCGGCGTGTACGAGGGACCCGGGAGCCACGGCATCCTGCGGGTGGCGGCGAGCATGAGGGAGGTGCACGCGATCTTCAGGGCATACCCGGGCGAGGGATACTTCCCGGCTCTTCATGGAGCCTGGTCACGGACCGGGGAGCCGGCGCCGGTCTCCTTGAGCCCGGTGCGGGATCGGCCGGGGGAGCTGGTCCGCGAGCTCTCGAGCGTGGCTCGTCGCCGTCTGGAGGCGCAAGTCTTGATCTTCGCACGCTCCGAGGCAGCACTGCTCTCGGGCGAAGGGACACCCCTCCTCTCCCTCCCCGAAAACCCCCAAACCGGCGTCTCGCCGAAGCTCGTGGTCTGCGAGTGGGAGTCGCCCGACGTTCGGGAGGTGGAAGCCTTGGATCTCGCGCTCGCGGACCTCGTCAAGGCCCATGCCCGGCGCCAACCGAGAAGCCCGAACCCGACGGTCAACATCTTCGGGCCACCCGTCTTCGGGCCGAACGCCGCAGCGGAGATCGCGGAGGTGGAGCGTGCCTTGAGCCTCGTCGGCGTCGGCGTGAACGCCCGGGTCCCCCTGGGGGCTTCGGTCGAGGATCTCTCGCGCCTCTCCAGGGCGTGGGCGAACGTGGTCCTCTACCGGGAGGCCGCTGATTCGGCATCGCTTTTCCTCCAGGACGAGTTCCGTATGCCCCGGGTGACGACGCCCCCTGTAGGGTCGGCGGCGACGGGAGCGGTCTTGAGGGCCATCGGCGAGCTGTGCTCCCTGGACCCGAAGGTGGTACAGAGAGCGGTATGGGCGGAGCTCGCCCGGACGGCGAAGCTGCCTTGGTACGCCCGGCTGGCAGTCCCCGAGACTTTCCGTGGGCGCCGCGCGGCCATCTTCGGGGACTTCACCTACGCGACGGGCCTCGGCTACGCCCTCTCGCGCGAGGTCGGCCTCGAGGTGGCGTGGGCCGGTACGTACCTTGCGCATCTGGAGAAGGACTTCCTCTTCCACGCCCACACCTTTACCGAAGACGCGTTCGTAGAGGACGACCCCGAAGCTGTCGCTGCCCGCGTCGAGGCAACCGCCCCCGATCTCCTCGTGGGTACCGGCCTCGAAAGGGAGGTGGCCGACGCCTTGGGCGTTCCCATTCTCCCCCTCTGCCCCCCAATCTTCGAGCACCCGTTCGTGGAGAAACCGCTCATGGGCTACGCCGGTTCGAGCGTGCTGGCCGATGCCCTCGAAGGCGTTCTGCGGGAATGGCGAGAACCGCACGGAGAAGAGCCCGCGGCGCGGGGTCCCGGGTGGACCGAGGAAGCGCTCACGGAGCTGGAGGAGATACCAGCCTTCCTAAGAGGTAGGGCGCGCAGGCTCGCCGAGGAGCGTGCTCGGGCTTTGGACTCGCACGAGGTGACGCCGGAGATCCTCGAAGAATCCCGCTCTTCCTAAACGATATAATCCGCCGCGAAAGCCAGAGGGAGCAACCTTCTTGGGCATCAGGGACTTCATCCAATACCTCAGGGAGCACCGGGAGAAGGCCGAGAAACCGGATGAGCTCTCGGCCGCCGAGAAGGAGGAGATCCTGCGCGAGTCGGAGATGATGGTTGGGATGGCCGAGGCGGCGGTCAAGGAGCTCGAGTCGGTCATCACCAACCGACGCGTCAACCTCCCCGAAGAGCACGCCGTCCGCTTCGCCCAAGACGTCTTTCTCTACCTCAAGGACGAAGAAGAGAGGGTCAAAGAGAAGCTCAGCTGATCCGGCGTTAGTCACCCCGAGCCTTAACCTCGCCTTCTCCGGCGCCTTCTACTCCCGTCGTCGTCCTCGTCGTCTTCTTCCTCGTCCTCTTCGCCGAGACATCCCGAGAGGAAGAGCAATACCGACCCCAGGGCCCCGGCGAAGCCGAGCTTCAGGAAGCCCCGGCGGCTCATCACTAGCTCGGCTTTCTTGGTCTCCATCGGCTTTCCCCCTCCCAAACGTATCCCATCCCCGAGCATTGTCTCAGAAAAAGGCGGCGCCCTACACAACGGTTATCCGAGGCGCTTGACGAGCACCGCTTGCGTTGGGGAGAGCTCGTACCCGTCGAGGTATTGCTCCATGATGCCGTCGAGATCGGTCATGCGGCGGTCCTCGAGTTCGGGGTGGCGGATGATCACCTTGAGGGCTCCGGCGGAGACCTCGGACTCTATCTCAAGCGTGCTACCCCTTTCGACGGAGAGGAAGACGTCGGTGAGGACCGCCTCGGCTGCGACGGCGAGATCACTCAAGGCACCGCCGCGCAGCCCGGCGACGGCGCCCGTCCAGGCGACGAAGTGTCGGGCCTCCCCGGCGCGGGCAAGCTCCGCCGGGAACTCTCTCTTGTACGATTTCGCGCCCATTCCGTAAGGGTACACCTGCCCGGCTGCTTCGGGCGCCTTGGTATACTCGGAGGGCTGTGCTCGCCCGGCGGAGCGGAACTTTGACCACGGGGCTTCGTATAGGTCTCTCGGTGAGCGACAAGGCTGACAGGAGGTAGAAGTTTGAGACCAAGAGCGGCTCTGTTCCCGGCGATTCTCGCGCTCGTGGTAGTGCTCGCGGGCTGTTCGTCGGGAGGAGAAGAGCCGGGGCCGCGAGCCCAGAACGTGGCGCAAGAAGCGCCCGAAGTATCGGCCGCCGTCCCGGAGAACGAGCCGGTGGCGCAGGTCGCGGCCCAGGTGAGCCCGTCGGTCGTGCAGGTCAACGTGCAGGCGATACAGGTTTCGCCGTTCGGCAGGCAGGAGAGGGCGGAAGGGCTAGGGAGCGGCGTGATCTACCGCCGGGACGGCTACATCATCACGAACAGCCACGTGGTCCAGGACGCGAGTGAGGTCAACGTCGCCTTCGCCGACGGCTCCACAGAGCGGGGAGAGGTCGTGGGAAGTGACCCGTCCACCGAGATCGCGGTGGTCAGAGTAGACCGCGACGACCTGCCCGCGGCCAAGTTCGTCGAGGGGAGCGCCACGGTGGGGCAGCTCGCGGTCGCCATCGGCAGCCCCTCCGGTTTCCAATCTACCGTCACCGAGGGGGTCGTAAGCGGGGTCAACCGCGAAGTTCCGGGCCGGCTCACCGGCGGCCGGCAGGAAGAGGCGCTGGTGGACCTGATCCAGACAGACGCCGCGATCTCCCCGGGCAGCTCCGGCGGGGCTTTGGCCGACCGGGATGGCGAGGTCGTGGGCATCAACGTCGCCTACCTGCCCCCCCAGGAAACCGGGGCCGAGAGCATAGGGTTCGCCATCCCCTCGGACACGGCGACCTCGACGGCGGACCAGCTCGTCGAGACCGGCCAGGTCTCGAACCCGTTCCTCGGGATCAGGTACCGTGATCTCACCCCCGAGATCGCCGAGCAGTTCGGCCTCTCTATGGAGTCCGGCGTGATCGTCGTCGAGGTACAACCCGGCAGCCCTGCCGACGATGCCGGGCTGCGTCCCAGGGACGTGATCACCGCCCTCGGCTCCACCGCGATCGAGGACTCCGGCGACCTGCTCGCCGCCCTGCGCGACTACGAGCCCGGAGACGACGTCACCCTCACCGTCGCTCGCGGCGGGACGGGCGGCGAAGAGCAGATCTCAGTCGAGCTCGGCGAGCGTCCGCAGCGGTGAGGACCGAAAGGAGTCGTCATGTGGTCGAAAAGGCTTAAAGAAACCTTCGCCATAGTAACCATCGGCGACGGAGCCATCGAGCTCCTCGCCCCCCGGCGGCACTCCCTCCTCTGGGCAGATGCCGGTCCCGAGGCCGGCCGCCGCGTCGCCCGCTTTTTCGCCGATAATCCGAACTACATGCGTCTCCTCGGCGCAGCCCAGATAGCTTTCGGCGTCTGGCTGGCCTTGAGGCAGTACGGGGAGGAGTAGACGACCGCGGTCGATTCTCACGACGGACACTCCCACGGAGGGCACGAGGGCGGGCGGGAGGACAAGCGGGCGCTCGCAATCGTGCTCGGCCTCACCGCCGCGTTCCTGGTCGTCGAGGTCATAGGTGGCCTCATCACCGGCAGCCTCGCGCTACTCGCGGACGCGGGGCATATGCTCTCGGACGCGTTCTCTTTGGGCCTCGCGCTCTTCGCCGTCTGGCTCGCCGGACATCCCGTGACCCCCAACCGGTCCTTCGGCTACAAGAGGGCCGAGATCCTGGCGGCCCTCGTCAACGGGGTCACGCTCGTCGCTATCTCTATCTTGATCTTCTACGAGGCCTACCAGCGGTTCCAGGAACCCCCGGAGATCCTCGGCGGCCCCATGCTGGCCGTGGCCGTGACGGGGATCGTAGTCAACATCGCGGGAGTCTTGATACTCTCCCGCTCCGGGGGCGAGAGCCTGAACGTCCAGGGGGCCTTGCGGCACGTCCTGGCCGACGCGGCCGGATCGGCGGGTGCGATCGCCGCCGCCACCGTCATCGTCCTCACCGGTTGGAGCTACGCGGACCCCCTGATCAGCATCCTCATCGGTCTGCTTGTCTTGGGCAGCTCCTGGGGCTTGCTCCGCGACTCGGTCAACGTCCTGCTCGAAGAGGCCCCGCGAGGGATCGATGTGGAGCGGGTGGGCCGCAAGATGGCCGAGGCCGAAGGCGTCGAGGAGGTCCACGATCTACATGTCTGGACCATCACCTCCGGCTTCCCCGCCCTCTCGGCCCACATCCTCGTAGGTCGAGACGAAAACTGCCACGCCCGTCGCCGCGACCTGGAAGAGCTCCTCGCCGGTGAGTACGGCATCGAGCACACCACCCTCCAAGTGGACCACGTCGGCGACCACCACGCCGCGCTCCACGAGCTGCAGTTCCGTCCCCGCAGCAGGTAACCGCCCGAGGACAAGAAGGCCGCGGACCTCCTATGCCCCGACCCTCGAAAGTAAGACCCTCTTACGTCTGCCCGGTCCTGCCGTCCCCTGCCTCGTGGGACGCCTTCTCGCCCTCCCGAGCCACCCGCCCGTTGGCCTCCAACAAACCGCATCCCGCTCTCTTACGAGCTTACGCCCGCCAACGTGACCGAGGCCGACCCGAGCAAAGAACTGCTTGCTGAGGCGGAGTTGGGAAAGGAGGCGGCGAGGAGGTTGCTCGGGGACCTGGCCTACCGAAGCCGGGAACTTGAAGGGGACCTAGCAGAGGCAGGGATCACGCTAATCACCGGGGAAGCCAGCGCCAGGCGACCGGGAGTTAGGCAACAGATCGAGATCTGCTTTTCGAGCCTCAAGCGGGTCTTCGGGCTCAGTACAGCCCTGGCGAAAACCCTTCGGATTGGTCACCAGAATCGCGAAGATAACAGCTTACACCTACGCCTTTCTGGTCAACCGCACGATGGGTCGTCCTCAAGGTCGGATCAAGGAATTATGGGCTTGAACCTCGCAACACACATCTAGCTCGCGTATCGACTGGCAGAGAACGCAGAGGTTGTGAGAAGATAGCCCGCAAAGCTGCTAAGGCACGGTGGGATAAGAAGCAGCGGGAAGAAGAGTCTTCGTAGCGCACTGCCAAAACTTACGAGGGGAGGGAACGTTATGTCGTCTTCGGGCCTTGTACAGTGGGGTGCCATCGCGGCCATAGCAGCTGGCGTGGTGTGGATAGTGGTTAGCTTTCTCAGCCTCGTCGTGGGGAACCCAGGATTATCCCCTGAAGTGAACGCCTTATATGTGGTTGCGGTGCTTCTCGTGCTGGGGGGGTTAGTAGGATTTCACGCCTTGCAGAAAAGGAATTACGGAACCATCGGGTGGGTGGGCTTCTACATGATTATCGCGGCGGTCTTTGCTCAGGTGTTGGGCTGGCTAGGCATCTTTGCAGGCGTAAGTGCGGTCCTCGTGCTGTTCGTGTTGCCGGCGAGTATCTTAGTCATACTCGTCGGGTTCGTGCTCTACGGGGTGGCCACCCTGCAAGCTAAAGTGCTGCCGCGCTGGTGCGGCATAGTGCTCATGATAGCCGTGCCCGTCGCGGTGGTCTTGGGATGGATAGGTGACTTCCCCAGTATAGGCTACGTATGGCTCGGCCTAGTCTGGTTGACGCTGGGCTACTTACTCTGGTCGCAGAGGGGTACGGCAGCCGGGCAGCGTTCCCGCGTGAGGTAGACAACCCCACTATCCCGCCCTTAGCCCTGGCTAAGCAACCGCTCGTAATTTAGAGGCCGCGCCAATAGGTTGGCAACTCTTCGCACTTGGAACTTCTCGAAGCGATTGAACAGCCTCCTAACTGCTCCTTGCCACATAAGCTACTCGCCTATTGGCGCAAGCTCTAAGTACCTCTAGCGTGTAAGCTAGGCAGATGAACGTCGAAGCGTGGAAGCAACGTGCACGACAACTCTCGGCGCAGACCTACGCCCTCTATCTAGCGTACCGGCATCCGAGCACCCCCTGGTATGCGAAGGTCTTCGCAGCCTTAGTAGTTGGCTACGTATTCAGCCCTATAGATCCGATACCCGACTTCCTACCGGGCGTAGGTCTGCTGGATGAGATGGTGGTGGTCCCTATCGGAGTCCTGATCGCTGCGAAGATGATCCCGCAAGAGGTCTTGGAGGAGTGTAGGGAGAAGGCTTGGGAAGTGGCAGAGGGCGAGAAGCCCGTGAGTCGGGTGGCAGCAGCGGTCGTAGTCACTGTCTGGCTGCTGTGCG
>JALYGT010000064.1 GCA_030776965.1 Actinomycetota bacterium | reverse complement strand
CCCCGATAGGGGCTTCAGGTTCTCGACTTATGCTACGTGGTGGATAAGGCAGGCGGTGCAGAGGGCTGTAGCGGACAAGGGCAGGACCATAAGGGTCCCCGTGCACATGACCGAGAAGATAAGGAAGGTCTCTCGCACCTACAACGAGCTCTCGGCCGAGCTCGAGCGGGAACCCTCCGAGGAGGAGGTTGCCGGGCGCCTCGGATGGTCCATCGACGAGGTAAGGCTCACGATGGAGGCGATGCCGGACGCCACGAGCCTGGACCAGCCGGTGGGCACGGACGACGCTTCCACTTCCCAGCTCGGCGACTTCGTCGAGGACGAGCTGGCTTCTGACACGCCCGGTGAGGTGATGCGGGAGATGGAGACCGAGCACCTCAAGGAGGCCATAGAGCGTTTGCCGGAGAGGGCGCGCTACGTTCTGGTGCGCAGGTACGGCCTCGACGACCACGCCCCGGCCACGCTCGCCGAGCTCGGGGACGAGCTGGAGATCTCGCGCGAGCGGGTCAGGCAGCTCCAGCGCGAGGCGGAGCGCCTCCTCAAGGGCGGCGAGTACGGGCACGCCCTCCGAGATGTCGTGGCATAACGGTAACAATGACTGTTCTAGTCGGCAGCCTTCAGGACGTTCTCTATGGTTTGTTCATAGGCTCGTCAGCGGGGCGCGCACGCTGGTAAGACCGCTCCTCGCGCGCCTTCCTGGGCTTGCCTCGGCGACTCCTCTCGGCAATCTTCGCCCTCTCGTACTTGGCGAGTTGGTCGAATAAAGCATGCCCATAGCGAGCATACAGGAGCTCTCCGTGCACGAGCTGTGCGAGCTCTACGACGCCGAGTGCAGGTTTGTGGAAGGGCAAGAAGAGATGGGCCAAGCGGCCTCCGACCAGGATCTCTAAAGCTCCATCCAGCAGCACATCGAGCAGACCTGAGGACACGTCAAGAACCTAGAGCAGGTCTTTGCCCATCTGGGCCTGGATCCCCAGCGAGAGACGAACGAGGTGGCCCAAGGCTTGGTGAACGAGGCCCAGGAGGGCATCCAGGAGGCCCAGAACGAAGCCATCCGCGACTGCGCAATCGTCACCGCGGTGACGAAGGTCGAGCACTTTGAGATGGGTTCTTACCGGGGCCTGATCACCGGGGCTCAGCAGATGGGGCAACAAGAGGTCGTGAGCCTCCTCAACGAGGACCTCCAGGAGGAGGAGCAGACGGCGCAGATCGCCGAGCATAGCGCTCCCGAGCTGATCCAGAAGGCCATGCAGGCGGGCGAGCAAGACGAAGGGCTAGTGGGCAAAGCTAAGGAAAAGCTGACCGGACAGTAAGAGCACAAAGGGGAAAGGGATGGCGAAGGTGAATCCGGTACAGGCCCAAAAGTTCCTGGAGGGTATGGATTACCCGACCAGAAAGCACGAGCTGGTCGAGCACGTCGAGCAGCAGGACGCCGACGAGAACGTGCTCGAGGTGCTGCGGCAGATCCCCGACAGGGAGTACGACGGCCCCAACGCAGTCTCCAAGGAGTTCAGCGAAGCTCAGTAGAAGGGTTTTGCGGGGCGCCTTACGAAGGAGCAGGACGCTACCCTTAGCCTCGCTCTCGGAGTCCGCCAAGCGCCGTTCTGCTTGAGTTATGAGGTAACTCCGAAAGATCCTCTAAGGGCTCGTCCCCGACGGTGGTAGGAGATCCGGCTACGAATGACTCCCTCCACGCCACATCGGCAGAGTTAGCCGCGGCCGTGCTTAAAGCATGCTCCGGCACGTCTTCGCCGCGAAGCCGCCTCACCTTGGCAAGGAACGCATCCAACACAGCGGACGGCGGGGGCCGGCCTCTTGTTGTACGCGTACATGAAGGGTTCGCTAGGACCGGGGCTCTGACACTTTTCCCCATAACTCCTCCCCCCGGCTTACAATGGTGGCGCAGCCGGTCCACGCAAAAGGAGGAGGAGCTATGGACGAGCACGGGTTGGCGCGGGGCTTGGGTTGGGTGAGCCTAGGGGTCGGCCTGGCGGCTATCGCGGCTCCCGTTCCCTTGATGAAGGCCTTGAGCCTGGGCGATCGTCCCAACTTGGGGCGCTTCCTCGGCGTGCGAGACATAGTGCTCGGCACGGGGATACTGCGGGGGCAGAACACGGCGAGCTGGGTCCAGGCCCGGGGTATCGCCGACGCCCTAGACGTGGCGCTTATCATCGGCGGCACGGCCACCGGGGCCTTCCGGAGGGACCGAGCACCTATCAGCCTCGCTTCAGGCGCGGGCTTCAGCGCCCTGAGCTTTTGGCTCGCCCGCCGACTGAACCGGTAGGTAGCGGGAGAGCGAGTGAGATGAAGGTGGTCGAAGCTTCTGCCGTCATGTCGCTAAAAAGAGAGAATTTCCGAGAAGACTAGCCTTCTAGGCAGCTTGCGAATAAGAGCTTGCGCCAATAGGCGAGTAGCTTATGTGGCAAGGAGCAGTTAGGAGGCTGTTCAATCGCTTCGAGAAGTTTCAAATGCGAAAAGTTGCCAGCCTATTGGCGCGGCCTCTAAGGGAAAGTAGTTGCTTGGACACGCGATCCTTTTTGATCGTTTAAATCATTCTTCTGTTCCAGGGTCCCATTCGTAGGCTGCCGTGGCTTCGGCCCCCGCGACGAGCAAATATACGCTCGTAGCCACGAAGCCCCCCAGGGGCCAAGAGAGAAAACTGTGGACAAAGTAGGACACTAGCCATGCTCCTCCGATCGCGGCGGCTACGGACAGGAAATGGAAGCTTCCCCACACGAGGGGGGCTTCGCCGTGGTCTCGGTCAAAGTGCCTAGCGACGCCACCGAAGGCCAACGCCCCCGACGAAAGCGAATCCTAATACGGCTCCGACCATGAACGTCAGGTCAGCAGCCCCGTTGGGGATGTCACGGGCGTCTGTGAGCACCGCCCCGGAGGTCCGGGTTGCCAGCGTGTAACCGTAAGGAGCCGCACTCGAACCGAGCGTCACACGAAGCCTATTTCGGTAATGGTTGAGTAGCATCGTTTACCTGGTCTCGCACCTCCCCAAATGTGCTATTGTTGTTGATGTGGCTTGGGTGTTGCTTGCGAGTGGCGAACTCTCGCTGGGCTGGGTCGCCGACCGGCCAAGGGTTGTGCTCACCCGAACGAAGAGGTCCCGGTAATCGGGCTGGTCGTGCGCACCGAAGGCAAGCACCTGTTCTGCGTGGCCCGCAGACGCTCTCGTTGCCTCACGGTTATCCAGTGCTTCTTCAAGGATAGGTTCTACGTTGTTGTCCGCCACGTCATCCCCCCAACATCTTCTTGCACCACCTGCTCCGCTGCTCCTCCTATGGGCGTGAGGGTGGCTCCTGGTGCTCCTGCTGCAGGGGAACCCATTAGGAGCCGGGGCTGCAGGGGCTTAGAATGGATCCTGAGCACCGTCCCTGCGGACACGCTTCACTCCCTTCCCCGGCGGTTGTCTGCATCGTAGCCACGAAAAAGGGGCCGGAGAAAGTTCACGGACAAAGTAGAGGCGAAAGGTGAGGGGAGATCTCCGGCCCCGCTAACGTGGATAGGTGCCATTGTACCCGTGCATTACTAAGCATCTGTAAGGAAATGGTTAGGAATGTATTAAGAAGCCGGGCCCCGGTCGAGGAGGGGGAGGCTATTAGGACCGGGCCTGCAGGTCCTTGGGATGAATTCTCGCGGCTGTGTTCTGCGAGCTTAACCCTCCGAGAGATCCTCCAAGGACCCTCCGAGCTCGCGCCCGGCGACCAACGAACGGTACACCAGCCCGGGCGAGATCACCAGCGAGTAAGGTCGTCTGGTCCCGAGATTTGGGATGCCCCAGAGCACGCCCAAGCAACCATCGAGGTGGTTCGGGAGGCTGGCGCAGGCTGATAACATCCCTCCTTACTCGAAGGAGGGTAGCTCGGATCATCTTCGCTCGGCCTTCGGTGTCGAGCGCAATGAGGAGGTAACGATGCGCTTCCTATCGAACATCAACTTTGCCATGCAAAGGCTGCGCGGCTCGGGACACCGGTGCGATCACACCGACCAGGTACGTGACGTTACGCGCGACTCGGAGGGTTGCGAGCAGTGCATCGCGTTGGGCGACACGTGGGTTCACCTAAGGATGTGCATGACCTGCGGGCAGGTAGGGTGCTGCGATTCCTCCGGGTTCACGCCGGGTACGCAACACCCTGACCTTTCACGCCGTGCTCGGTAGCCTGGAGCGCACAGGCGGAGATCCCGTGGCGGTGTCGCTCTCGCCCAGAGAGTAGGCCGGGAAGAGCTACGGGCGACCAGGAGAGCGTACCGGGATAACCGTAGCTGCCCCGCCCGGTACTCCGGTACTGTGCGCTGTGCACTTGTCAGCTTGAGGGGGTTCCCGTATTTCGCAACGACGATCGGGCGGGGTCCTTATCGGGGCTCCGGCCCAAAGAAGGGGTTGAGCCTAAGGGTGGGCTGCCCCCTGGCCTCTATCTACAGTTTTGGGGACAACTAAGAGCGTGTTTTCAGAACCGCTTGGCTGGGAGCTGGTGCCGTAACGACGAACCACGGTTGGCTCACCGGGAAGCGAAGTTGCCCAATCGGTACCCGCAACCCGAGGGGCGGCCCACAGGTTTCTAGCCATGCCCCTTGTCTGCTCGTACTCGCTCGTTTTGCTCCCCCGACTGTCGGCCCAGCTGCCGCCCCGGCCACCCGCTACGAGGTCCGACGAGGACGACCAGCGCCGGAACCAGAAGCTGGCGGACGAGAAAGGCGTCCAGCAGCAACCCTAAGCTCATCGTGAGGGCGAGCGTACGGAACGTCGTCAGCGGCACGAGCACCAGCAGCCCGAACGAGGCGGCGAGGATCAGGCCCGCCGCAGCGATAGGCCGCGCGGCTCGAGTACTCGCCACCTCTACCGCCTCCCGCAGCGGGCGCTGGCGCGCCTCGTCCCACACCCTGCCGGTGAGAAATACGTTGTAATCGGAGCCAAGCGCGAGCAAGAGCACCGAGACGGTGAACGGCACGAAGAACGCGATCGCGTTCGGGTCGAAGAGCGGCTCGTACAGGTAGGCGCTGAGGCCGAGGGCGGCGAGGAGGGCGAGTATGCTCGCCGCGATCAGGTAGAGTGGAGCGACGAGCGAGCGCAAGAACAGCGCGAGGGCGAAAAAGGTCGCGAGCAGGGCGATCGGTGCCACCCGCCCGAGATCCCCGAACGCACGTTCGACGAGGGTCGCGGTGATCGCGGTGTCCCCGCCGAAAAGAAGCTCTGCGTTGTCCAGTCCGGCTTGGCGGAGCAACGCGCCGGTGCTGTCCTCAAGGCGCAGCAGCGTGTCGACTGCCCTCTCGTCGAGCGGGTCACCTTCCAGGATAAGGAGGAAGCGCGCCAGGTCGCCACTCTCGGCGACGAAGGCATCTTCGCCCAATCCCTCCACTTCGCTCGGCAGGGTACTCGGTCCGAGGACGGCTGCGACACCGGGCTGACTGGCGAGCAGGCGCTCGAGTTGTTGGAGACGTTCGGGATTCTGGTCGAGGCCCGGCTCACGTAAGATCGCTACCGTCGGTGCTATAACCCCGTCGGCAGGGAAGCCGGCGGTGGCAGAGGTGTAGGCACGCTGGGGGCCCGCGTCGTCGGGGAGGCCTTGGAGGATGGGGTTAGCCACCCCGTACCGGAAGAGGCCGGTCGCCGCCGCTGCGAGGAGCAGAACACAGGCGAGGGCTGTTGGGAGGGGCCTGCGGACAGCGAGCCGCGCCACCCGCGCGCTCAGCGAGTGGTCGGTCGAGTGCTCGTCTGTCTCTTCGTCCGTGTGTGTGTCAGGTTGGTGGTCTTCCTCGCCTCCTGAACGGACCTGCGGCCATAGCACGAGGCGCCCGCCGATGGCGAGTGCGCCCGGCACGAACGTCACCGTCACGAGCGCGCCGATAAGCACGGCGATGGCCAGTGCTGGGCCAAACCCCTGCAGGAACGAGAGGCTGGCGGCGACCAGCGAGCCGGCGGCGAGCGCGACGATTAGACCAGCGATGAGGACGATGCCGATGACATCGGACGACCCCCGCTCGGCAGCAATGCGTGCCGAATGGCCCTCTCGCAGGCGCTGACGGAAGCGTGAGAGGAAGAAGATCGAGTAGTCGGTAACAATGCCGAACACCAGGACCACGATGAGGGGCTCGACCTCCTGCGGGACCGCCAGGTCGAGCGCCTGACCGAGCCAGCCGAGGACACGCGACGCTACGAGGTAGGCAATGCCCACTGTCAGCAGGCTCACGACGGGTGCGATCGGCGAGCGGAAGAACAGACCTACGGCGAGCGCGACGAGCATGGCCGTCGCCGCCGTCACAATTGGGAGGTGATCGAGGATGATGCTCAAGCGGGTGTTGGTCGCCGGCTCGGTGCCCGTCACGCCGACGAATCCCTCAGGCTCCTGCGGGGCGACATGCTGCTGGGCGAAGCTTTGGGCGAGGTCGTAGGCCTCGGCGGGGTAGACTTCAGGCCGGAAGTAAAGGTAGTACAGAATCGTGGTCAGCCGAGCTTCCGGCTCGAGGATCACGTTGGGTATCGGGACTACGGCCGCAAGACCGTCGAGACCAGAGAGCTGGCCATCCCGGACGGCCCATGCGGTCTCTGTCGCCTCCTGTAGCGCCTCGGGCGGCAGGCCCCTGTCGTCGTGGCGCACGACGAGCTCACGGGTAATGAGTGGGAAAGGGAAGTGCAGCTTTGAGAGCTCCTCCGCCTCCGCCGCCGGCGCATCCTCAGGAATCAGGCGCGAGCCGATTGCGCCGGTCTGGGCCTGCTCGATCGACGGCAGGTAGACGACCGCGAGCACCGTGCCCGCGATCCACAGTGGCACGAGGAGGAACCGCAGCGTGACGATGACCTTCGCTGCCCGCCGCCTCACTCCGCCTCCCCGTACACGCGAGAGGCGGCGGTTCGCTCAGCGTTTCGAGATCCGCTCATGCACTCCAATTCTTCCCGACCCGAAGGCCGGGTGCAACCTCAGAGCCGCTTAAGGAACAGTGGTAAGGCTTCGACTAGACTAGGGTCTGTTTGCAAAAGGGGCTAGACTGCCCCATGAGACGTAAGGAGCTTACCGAAGAGCAGCGGCGCAAGATCTTCCGCTCCTGCCGCTGTAGGGAAGGTCTTGGTCATCTCGGTGGCCGCGATCTGCGTGGCCGCGAGCTTCTACGTAGCTTACCTCTTGCTTTTCAGTGACTGACTCTGAGCCTTATTCACCTAATCGCCGACAGAGACTGTATGAAAAGTAGTTGGAGGGACCTTGATGGTGGGTCTTCGGTAGCGGCAAACGACGAGATACAGCTCCTTCGAGCCGCTTTTTTGCTGCCTGGTGAGGTCCCAGTGGGTACCTATCCGGATTTTTCAGACAGTCTCAGGTAAGTCTTCTCGGAAACCCAGCTTCCGGTGTCAAGAGTTTACAGTAGTCGGAGCGCCACTTTCTATGTAGCCCGGGTTATTTACATCGACGTGCTACATTAGTAACATGCTAAGAACGTTTCCGCGGATCTTACCGAAGCTTAACCACGGCCTGCCCAAACCCTTAACGAACGCGTGAGAACCTTAGGGCCAAGGTAGATCTCCAAGCATCCGCTTTCGAGACGGACCGAGGGCGGATCAATACGCAATCGGTAGGA
>JALYGT010000063.1 GCA_030776965.1 Actinomycetota bacterium | reverse complement strand
GCCTACCGCCTCTTGCACGCCGAGGCCGACGGCGTCCCCGGCCTCGTCGCAGATCGCTACGGGGACTACTTCGTCCTCCAAGTGGGTTCGGCGGCGGTCGAGGAGCGCCTGGACTGGATCGTCGCCGTCCTCGAAGACCTTTTTGCCCCATCCGGCATCCTCCTGCGCGGCGACTCTCCGGCCCGCCGCAGGGAGGGCCTCGCCATTAAGGTGGAGGTACCCTCCGGCGAAGTCCGGGAGAGCATCGTCGTGCGCGAAGGTCCGGTGCGTTACCACGCGAGACCGTGGAGGGGCCAGAAGACCGGCGGCTTCCTCGATCAGCGGGAGAACCACCTCGCCGCCGCCTCTTACGCTAAGGGTCGCGTCCTCGACGTCTTCTCCTACGCCGGCGGTTTCGCCCTGCACGCCGCGCGCCGGGTTGAGTCGGTAGAGGCCGTGGATTCGAGCGGCGAAGCTTTGGAGGCCGCCCGCGCCAACGCGGAGCTTAACGGCTTCTCGAACATCGCTTTCACCCGCGCCAACGCCTTCGACCTGCTGCGCGAACGGTCCAATAGCGGGGAGGGGTACGATACCGTCGTCCTCGACCCGCCCGCCTTCGTCAAGACGAAGCGGGATCTCCCCGGTGCGACCCGCGCCTACAAAGAGATAAACCTCCGTGCGATGAAGCTCCTGTCGCTCGGCGGCGTCCTCATCACCTGCTCGTGCTCCTACCACTTCTCGCGCGAGCTCATGGAGGAGACCTTGCGCTCGGCGGCAGCCGACGCCGACCGCGTAATACGGGTGCGCGAGTGGCGGGGGCAGGCCCTCGACCATCCCCAGATCCTCGCTATCCCCGAGACCCGCTACCTTAAGTGCGCCGTTTTGGAGCGTCTGTGAACGTGGACAAAGCGCTATAGACCCAACAATTCTTCTGAGGGCGAAATACTCATTCTTTTTTTTGGGGATGATATGCCCTTCGTCGGATGTCACGATTTGCTTGTAAGAAAGGATTTGAGCAAGGAGAAGACTATGTCGTCGGACCTAATCCGTGGGATCTCGGCCACGTTGGCGGCGTGGCGTTCATGTTGGATGGTCTTCTCGGCTTGGTGAACAAGGACGCTCCTTGATGCCAAATTCATTGTTGAGTTTGTCCTCGTGTTGGTAGGGTCGGAGGTGTTCCACGCTCTACAGAAAGAGAACTACGGGCGCATCAGGCAGGCGGGCTTCTACACGGTAGTTAAAGCGACTTTGGCCCAGATCTTGGGCCTGGTGGTCCTATTGTTGGGGAGCGCGGTACTCGAGTAGCTTATCCCGATCTGGTCTCTTGCTGTGTTGGTTGGGTTCGTGCTCTACTGCACAGCCACCCTGCAGGCAATGGTTCTGCCACGCTGGTGCGGTGTGGGGCTCATCGTCGGCTTACCCGTGACGTATTCTTAGGAGAAGTATGGGGGTTCGTGGTGTTCCGCATTCTGTGGCTGGCGTTGGGGTACGTGTTCTGGTCGAGAAGGAGCGCACCGCTTCAGAAACCGTCACGTGTAAGGTAAACTCGGTGCCAACGGCTACGGTAAAGGACCAAGCCCACAGCTTCGTTGCCGGGTTATTGCGGTCACGTGATCTATACGCACCATTTAAGCGCGCCGGAAGTTCGTTACTGAGGAGGCATCGCTCATGACTTCGGCATCTCCGCACGCGTCCCTTATGACCCCGCTGTGCGATCTACTGAACGTCCGTTACCCGATCATCCAGGCCCCGATGGCCGGAGGATGGACGACGCCCGAGCTCGTCTCTGCTGTGTCTAACGCCGGCGGGTTCGGGGTTCTGGCGGGCGCCAGGGTGGCACCCGATAAACTGCGGGAGGAGATCCGGGCGGTCAAGGCGCTGACCAACCGTCCTTTCGGGGTCAACTTCCAGCTGGCACCCCCGGAGGCGGGCAACACAGACGCGGCTGCCGTCCAGCAATTTCTCGACCGCTTCCGAGAGAGGTTCGGCTTGTCTCCCGGGGATCACGAGCTTTCGCTGCCACCCTCGCCGCTTTCGGAACAGCTGGAGGTTGTCTTCGAGGAGCGGGTGTCAGTCTTGAGCGTTGCGCTCGGCTCTCCCGGAGAGCTCGTCGAGCGGGCACACGCCGAAGGCATGCTGGTGGCTTCTATGGTCACGACCGTTGAGGAGGCTGTCCATGTAGCGGGGCTCGGAGCCGATGTCGTGGTTGCTCAGGGAGCCGAGGCCGGGGGCCACCGCTCGACCTTCGAACTCGCCTCGGGCGGGGAGGCGTCGCTCGTCGGAACGGTGGCTCTGGTCCCGCAGGTCGTAGACGCGGTGGACGTACCGGTGGTAGCTGCTGGTGGTGTCATGGACGGACGTGGTCTCGTGGCCGCGCTGGCGCTCGGTGCTGCTGGGGCGCAGCTTGGTACCAGATTTCTTCTGGCGCGGGAGAGCGGCGCCCACCACGCGTATCGGGAGCGCCTGCTGGCGGCCACGGAAGCCGACACGGTGGTTACTCGCGCCTTTACGGGCCGTCCGGCCCGGGGCTTGCGCAACCGGTTCGCCGAGGAATACCTGAGGGCCGGACCGGATCCCCTAGCGTGGCCGCTGCAGAGCGTGGCCGCCGCCGATCTCTACAGCGCGTCCCAGGCTGCTGATGACGGCGACTACTCGCCGCTGCTCGCCGGGCAAGGGCTTAGAACGCTCAAGAACGGTCAGGGTGCAGCCGAGATCGTTCAGGAGCTGGTGGAGGAGGCAGGAGGCGTTCTCTCGCGGTTGCGTGGCTGAGTTTGTAACAATCCGCTGGCGTTGATACACTAGCGGCGCAACTAGATATTGCCCCTGCTTCCCGGGTGGGGCCATCTGCTTTCGGGAAGCCGTGACAGACCGGAGGAGGCGAACAATAGACACTTTAGACACTTACGAAGTCATGCTCATAGTTATCCCCGAGCTCGACGAGGAGCAGGTCGAGAACACCATCGGGCGTTTTCGCACTATTATCGAGCGCACGGGCGGCGAGGTCAGCGAGATGAACAACTGGGGACGGCGCAAGCTGGCGTACGAGATCGATCACCGCGCCGACGGCTTTTACTACGTTATGGAGTTCACTGCCGGGAAGCGGACGCTCAACGAGCTCAAGCGCATCTTGCGCGTCTCGGACGACGTCTTGCGACACATGATCGTCAAGCTCCCGCCGACGTACGCCCACAAGCCACTCCCCGAGCCCGCCGGGGTCCCGGGCTAGTCCTTGAGAGAGGAGATCTTTTATGGCCAGACGTAGGGCCGGGTCGCGTCGGGAGCGGCCGGTCAAGAGTAAGCCGTGCGTGTTCTGCAAGGAGAACATAGCGTACGTGGACTACAAGGACTACAACATGCTCCGCAAGTTCACCTCAGATCGCGGCAAGGTCCGGGCACGCAGAGTCACGGGCCTTTGCCCCCAGCACCAGCGCGAGGCGGCGACCGCCATCAAGCGCGCCCGCGAGATGGCGCTCTTGCCGTACGTGGTCGGGCGATAGGGAGTTCTCGTGCAGGTAATCCTCAAACAGGACGTCGAGAAGATCGGCCAGCGGGGTGACATCGTGGACGTGAGCCGAGGCTACGTCCGCAACTTTCTCGTCCCGCGCGGCCTCGCCGAGATCGCCACGCCCTCGAGGCTCGAGGAGGCCCGCCGCGAGATGGCTGAGGCCGAGGAGCGCGAGCAGCGCATCGCCGAACGGGCGAGCGAGGTGGCCGAGACGCTGAACAAGAGCGTCATAACCATCGAAGCCCGCACCGGCGAGGACGAACGCCTCTTCGGCTCTGTCACCGCCGCGAACATCGTCTCCGCCATCGAGAGAGCTCGCGGCGTCCGGCTCGACCGGCGTCGTGTCAGGCTCGAAGAGCCGATAAAGTCCCTCGGTACCCACCAGGTGCCCATCCAGGTCCACGGAGATATCGAGGCGAGCGTCAAAGTCATCGTCGTCCCCAAGCTGTAGCTAAAGCGCAACTTTAGCCACAACCTGAACCAGAGCCTTAAGGGTCCCGTCTTGTAATGGGGCCCTTTTTGCTGCATGCTGTTGGCGTGGAGCGCAGGGGGAGGATACGGGGAATGCCTTCGGGGGCGGCTAGCGACGCTAGCGTCGCACGCGTGCCGCCGCACGATCTCGACGCCGAAAGGGCGGTGATAGGCGCGATGCTCGTCTCCGAGGCCGCCGTTTCGGTGGTCGGGGAGTCCTTGGCCGCCGAAGACTTCTACTCCGAGACGCACCGGGTCTTGTACGGGGCGATGATGCGTCTGTACTCCAGGGGCGAGCCCATAGATCAGCTCACGCTCTCGGACGAGTTAAGGAGCGTCGGCGAGTTCGACCGCATTGGGGGGCGGCAGTACGTCTTCAGGCTCGTCGAAAGTGTCCCCACGGCGGCGAACGCGGCCAGGTACGCGGAGATCGTGCGTGGTAAGGCGCTTCTTAGGGCCGTGATCGACGCAGGGAGCCGCATCCAGCAAGAGGCCTTCGCCGAGCCCGAGGACGTAACGCAGGCCCTCGACGCCGCCGAGCAGCTCATCTACGGCGTCTCCAACCGGCAACTAAAAGAGCACCTGGCGCCCGTCTCCGAGCTCGCGCCTGGCGCTTTGGAGAGGATACAGCGCCTCTACGAAGCCGAGGGCGAGGTCACGGGCGTCGAGACGGGCTTTGAGGACCTGGATCGCTTGACTACCGGCTTCCATAAGAGCGATCTCGTGGTGCTCGCTGCAAGGCCCGCGATGGGAAAGACGGCCATGGCCCTAAACGCCATCTGGCACGCAGCAGGAGCGAGAGGCTTACCGGTGGCGATCTTCTCCTTGGAGATGAGCAAGGAGCAGCTCGTCCAGCGTCTCATAAGCCAGATCATACGTATAAGGACACAGGACCTCAGGAGCGGCAACGTCAGGGCTGAGGACTGGCCCAAGCTCGTGCGCGGGATCGCCGAGGTCAGCCGAGCTCCTATCTGGATCGACGACACCGCCGGCGTGACCCTCATGGAGATGCGGGCCAAGGTCCGGCGTCTGACGTCACGCTTGAACGCACAGGATGATACTCCCCTCTCGCTCGTCGTCGTGGACTACCTGCAGCTCATGGTCGGGCAAGGTGTTCGCTCCGAGAACCGCCAGCAGGAGATAGCCGAGATCAGCCGCGGCCTCAAGGTCCTGGCCCGCGACCTCGACGTCCCGGTCCTGGCGATAGCGCAGCTAAGCCGCGCCGTCGAACAACGCCACGACAAGCGTCCGCTCCTCTCGGACCTTCGCGATTCGGGCGCCATTGAGCAAGACGCAGACATGGTAATGTTCTTGTATCGAGACGAATATTATAACCCGGATTCCGACGACAAGGGCATCGCCGAGATCATCGTCGGCAAGCACCGCAACGGACCTACCGGCAAGGTGCAACTGGCCTGGCTCGAGCAGTACACCAAGTTCGCCTCGCTCGCCCGCCGCTAGTCCTTGATCGGGGCCCCCATCGCGTGGTATCCGCCGTCAACGTGGATCAGCTCCCCTGTCGTGGCGGGCCACCAGTCGCTCAAGAGGCTGACTATCGCCCGGCCTACCGGCTCGGGTTCTCCGGTGTCCCAGCCCAGAGGAGCCTGCCGCTCCCACTCGCCCTCGATGCCCTCGAAGCCTGAGATGCCCTTGGCGGCCAGGGTCCTTAAGGGGCCTGCGGAGACGAGGTTGACCCGGATGCCCCGGCCTCCCAAGTCGCGGGCGAGGTAGCGGCAGGCGGATTCTAAAGCCGCTTTCGCTACCCCCATCCAGTCGTAGGCGGGCCAGGCGACGCGGGCGTCGAAGTCGAGACCGACGACCGAAGAGCCGGGCTTCATCAGATCCATGAGCCCCACGGTGAGGGCCTTTAAAGAGTAGGCTGAGGTCTGGAGGACCTCTGCAACGGAGAGCCATTCGGTTGCTAGGAAGCTGCCGCCCAGAGCGTCTTCAGGGGCGAAGGCGATGGCGTGCACGATACCGTGCACCTCGCCCCAGCGCTCCTCAAGGTCTTCCGCCACCGCCTTTATGTCTTCTGGCTTGTTGACGTCGAGTTCGAGGACGGGAGGCCCGGGGTCTCCCAGGCGCTTGGCGGTGCGTTCGGTGAGGCTCTTCGCCCTCCCAAAGCCCGTGAGGACGATCTCGGCTCCCTGCTCGACCGCGAGGCGTGCCGCGGAGTAGGCTATGGAACGCCGGTCCAAAACGCCGGTTACGAGCACCTTCTTGCCCTCCAAAAGCCTCGCCATCCGTCCTCCTCGACTAGGGCCCTACACGATCCGACATAGTCTAGGGGAACCGCCCCAACCC
>JALYGT010000062.1 GCA_030776965.1 Actinomycetota bacterium | reverse complement strand
GAGCCGGTCTGCCTGTCTTTGTTTTCTGTGGCGGGAGCAGTGGCCGAAGCCTCTCCCATTGCTCGTCTGTTAAGTCTCCTCTGTCCATATCTCCAGTCTACCGGCTTTGCAAACACGCCCTAGTACCGTTCCCTGAACTCCAACCTCACCCTATGCTCTGCATCCAGGACGAGCGTGGCGGAGTAGGGCTTGCCGGCCTTGCTCTTGAAGCCCTTGAGCCGCCCCGTGCGGCCCTTGATCAGAAGCTGACGAGCCTGGGACTCGCTTACCCGCTTGCCAGAGACAGTCTTCCAGATGGCGAACTTGCACCCGCCCTTCCAGGCGGAGCAGCCGTAGGACTTCTTCGTTTCCACGACTGGGGAGCCGCACTTCGGGCAAGTCCCGAGAGGTGTGCCGTTATCACCGTTGCCGCCGGGCTTTACGGGAGCAGCGACCTTCTTACCCTCCTTAGAGCGCACCTCCTCGACGAGGGCGGTCGTGAAGCTGCTTATGTCGTCCATGAAGCGGGCACGGTCCTCGGCGCCCTTCTCCATGCGGGCGAGCCGTTCCTCCCACCGGGCGGTCAGCTCGGGAGAGGCTAGGGAGCTCTCTCCGAGAAGTCCGATCAGGGCCCGCCCTTTCTCGGTGGGAACGAGCGCCTTCTTCTCGCGGACTAGGTACCCGACCTTCAACAGCCGCTCAATGGTCGCGGCCCTCGTGGCCGGCGTCCCGAGCCCCGAGTCCTTCATGGCCTGTCTGAGCTCCTCGTCCTCGACGAACTTTCCGGCCGTCTCCATCGCCCTCAGAAGGGCCGACTCCGAGTAGCGCGGCGGGGGCTTGGTCTCCCCCTCCTTGACCGCAACCTTCGCGACCGCCCACTCCTGACCGACCGAAACTGGCGGCAGGACGGGCGGCTCCTTCTCCTTTTTCCCGCCAACCCCCTCTGGGTAGAGCCTTCGCCATCCAGCCTCCAGCACGACCCGCCCCCGTGAGAGGAACGTCTCGTACCGCACCGCCGTGACGACGGTCGTATTCTCGAAGCGGGCCGCCGGGAAGAAGACAGCTAGGAAACGCCTCGCGACGAGGTCGTGCACCTTTGCCTCGTCTGACGGAAGGTCCGCGGAGGGCTTCTTGTTCGTCGGAACGATGGCGTGGTGGTCCGTGACCTTCGCGTCGTCCACGATACGTTTACCGATCGGCAGCTTCGGGAGGTCGAGGAGCTCCGCGGCGAACAGCGCGAGGTCCGGTAGCGCACCCGCGGCTTCGACCCGCTTCTTCAGCGTACCGACCATATCCTTGGAGAGGTAGCGGCTCGAGGTGCGGGGATAGGTTATGAGCTTCTTGTCTTCGTAGAGTGCCTGGGCCGCTCGCAGCGTCCTCTCCGCGGTGAAGCCGAACTTCGCGTTGGCGTTGCGCTGCAGCTCGGTGAGGTCGTAGAGGAGCGGTGGCTTTTCGGTCGCGGTCTTTTTCTCGGCCCTTTGCACGAGGCCCGCGCCGCCGCGCACCTTCTCCGCGATCTCTTCGGCGGCCTCTTTCTCTTTGAGGCGGTTCTGCTTGTTCTTAAACCAGACGCCGTCGTAGCTGGCGCCCTCGCGGGTGAAGCGAGCGTAGACGGTCCAGAACTTCTCGGGTTTGAAGTCCTCTCTCTCCCTTTCGCGATCTACTAGGAGCTTGAGAGTCGGGGTTTGGACGCGGCCGACAGAGAGGACGTTGCCGGGACGGCCGAACTTTATAGAGTAGGCGCGGGTTGCGTTCATGCCCACGATCCAATCGGCTTCGCCGCGACTGCGGGCGGCGTCTTCTAGGGGTTTCATACCGGACCCCTCGCGCAAAGAGGCAAATCCTTCGCGGATAGCCTCGGGGGTGAGGGAGGAGATCCAGAGCCGCCGAACCGGCTTTTTGCAGCCCGCAAGCTCGTAGAGGTAGGCGAAGATGAGCTCCCCCTCCCGCCCGGCGTCGCAGGCGTTGACGATCCCCGTTACAGAGGCGTCTCGCATGAGCTTCTTGACGACCGCGAACTGCCGGCGGGTCTTCGGGTTGACTTTTACCTTGAACTCCTCCGGCAGTATCGGCAGGCTTTCCAGGCGCCACCTTTTGTAATCCTCGCCGTAGGCATCGGGCGGTGCGAGCTCGGCGAGGTGCCCTATGGCCCAGGTGACGGTCCACCCACTCCCGACGAGAGCACCTTCTTCCCGCCGGTGCCTGCCCAGGGCTTTCGCCATGTCCCGTCCGACCGACGGCTTCTCTGCGACGATTAGCTGCACGTCACGAGTATATGGGACGGAGGGTCGGACTCCATCCCCGGCGTCCTCTCGACCGGTAGCGCTCGGCGAGAGAACCGTTCCTAAGATCCTTGCAGGTCGCCCCTGAGCACCACCCTGGCATCTTCCATGCTTGGCTCCTCGGGGAACCTCTCCAGGGTAATGCCGGCGCGTTGGTAGCCCCCGGCTACCTCCGGACAAATCGTCGAGAGCCTGCCCCGGCCTCTGTCGTCCACCGTGAAGGTGCCGGCGCTGACGCGCCCCTCCTCCCTGCCGAACCACAACTCGTAGTACTCGTTGGGCCCGGTCTGGGGCAGGCCCCAGACTTCCAGGCTCGCCTTCGCTTCCTGCCCGGAGCCGCGCATCTCAAGATCCCCGCCCGCCTCAGGCGCCAGCTCCGTCGGCGTGAGGGTGGCCGTCTGGGCCGTTCGATCTAAGAAGCCCGCCGAGTACGCCACCGCCGCCAACGCGAAGAGAAGGACCACCACCGCGGCCGTCATTCGAACGATCCCACGCGCAGCCCAGCTCTCCCTGCCGCGGCGTGGCAGCCTGGCCAGGACGCGCGCCTTGAGATACGGGGGTGCGGAGGAAGCTGCGATGGAGGCTCCGGCAAGCCGCTCGTGGACCCTGCGCAGCTTACGCTCTTCGTCCTGACACGTGGTACACGCGTCGAGGTGCCGCTTCACTGCCTTCTCTTCTTCCGGGTCGAGTCCCCCGAGCACGTACGGCCCGAGCAGCTCCCGCGCCCACACGTGCTCCCCGTACGAGCTCCCGTTGGAGTTCCGGCGTTCACCCATCTTTGGACCGCCGATCCTTGGGCTTTTTCTCGCGGTCATCATCCGCCATCCTCTGGGCGAGCATCCTCTCTCGTGCGGCGCGCAAAGCCGCGGTGGTACGGCTCTTGACCGTGCCCAAAGGCACGCCCGTGCGGTCCGAGATCTCACGCTGCGAGAGCCCCCCGAAGTAGGCGAGCACCAGGACCTCGCGGTGTGCGGGCGAGAGCTCCGAGAGCGCCCCGACCACTTCGAAGGCCCTCAAGACCTCCTCGGTGTCGTCGCCCTCACCGGGCTCGGGGAACGCTTCCTCGCCGATACTCGGCGCCACGACCCGTATCCGCGTGCTCCGGCGGCGCGCCAGGTCCGTGACCCGGTTGCGGGTCATGCGGTAGACCCACGTGGCGAAGGAAGCCCTCGAAGGATCGAAGCTCTTCGCATTACGCCACACTGAGACGAATACATTCTGCACCAGATCCTCGGCGAGCGTGCGGTCCCCGAGGTAGCGCATCCCCACACCGTAAACGATCCCGCCATAGCGATCGTACAGCTCGGAAACGGCACGCTCCTCGCCGCGAGCCACCCGCGCGATCAAAACCTCGTCCGTAGCGCCTTTCAACCAGAACCTTCCCAGGCCACTCCGGAAACCGAATGCCCCGGCCTCCGGCCTACCACGAACAAGGATACCTGCCCCGGCCTCGCTTCGCCAAACGTTCTGCAAATTCCCGATCGTCATACTCTTTTATACGTCCCAAATATTCTGCGCGGATGCTTCAGTTCTAAACAAGCGCTTCCTTCTAAAAACGCAGTGAAGCAGCGGATTACTGGCGACGGCTGAAGAAGCTGCGCAAGAGCCCCCCGATACGGTGGAGGGCTTGAGAAGCCGTATAGATCTCCCATCCGAGTTAGCGTTATAGAGTTAGCGTTATAATTAGTGTAGGTTGCTCATGGACAACTCCGGAGACAATGGCGAGCAGTTGAACCTGAACCAGGCGGAGCTCCGGGGGGTGGCACGACGTCCTACAGGAGGCTCACCGAAGAACTTCTTCCGGGACCTGAAGAGCCTCCTGAACTTCCAGGCGCTTAAGGCGTCCGTCCAGGGG
>JALYGT010000061.1 GCA_030776965.1 Actinomycetota bacterium | reverse complement strand
GACTATGCCGTTCTTTCTTGTCAAAGGCACTTTCCACGTCATAGGCTATGCGCCGGACGAGGACTCCGTCCGCTCCGAGGCCGAAAACGAAGCCCATTGGACCAAGTCGTCCGGTCCATCAACCTGAATGCTAGACGGCATGCACCGCTCCACTTCGAAGTATCGATACGCTAGAGACGCATTACCGTGGCGCGCTTCAGCCCCTAGAGTTGGCGACGAAGGCTCTAGACTACTTGTTGCTCGGGCTGGGCATCGTAGAGGTCCGGTGGGTCGCGCTACGAACCGAAATTGCTGAGGCGAACGATGGCACCGAGGGATACATCATCAGCCGCAACAGAGAAAAGAACCGGCGTCCCGTAGCTTTGTTTATGCTGGGTCGTCGCCCGAAGCAGATGGTTCCAGAGTTTTCCGGCGTGGACAAGATGCGCGAGAGCCTGAACTATCGCTTCCTCGAAGCGGGTCTGGCCTACCCTACCTACTACAAAGGGTTATTCCTCGACTTACGCGGTGCGCTGACCTATGCGGCGAGCCGTGCGCGCGAGGCAAACCTCGAAATCTGGGCGGAGGACCACACGAACACGGGGCTCGTGGTCGAAGGACCGGAGTAGATATCGGAGGAACACGTGATCCTGCCGAAATTGTACTGCCGCCTCGCCGAATACCTGGAAGTGGGCGGGCCGGTCTCCGGCTTCGAAGAATTCCTGGAAGCAAAAGCCAAAGAAACAACCATTATTCCAACCGAGTGTCCCACCCACTTCGATACCGTGGTAGAAGTTGACGGAGGCACGATGAGGATGATGGAAGCCCCGAGAATCTGATCTTCGAGGGTAGCTTGAGCCAACCGCGTCGATCCTACTCCTCGGAGCTTCGCTCTTCCCGAAGAACCTCGTCCGGGTGGTGGGCGATGGAGGCCTCAACAGAGCCGTGCTGGGCGGCCACGTCGCGGATGCGCCCCTTTATGAGCCGTCGTTGCTCGGCGCCTCGTGCCTCTCCGTAGAGCCTGCGGAGCCGCTCTTGCTCCTCGCCGAGCTCCTGGGAGAGGGCGTGCAGGTCGCCGATCTCGGCTCCCTCCAGACCATCCTCGAACTCCTCCTCCCGTGACGACATAGCCCACGTGAGCGAGAATGCCATCCCCCGCCCCTCGAAGCCTCGCGGGGAGAGCAACTCGCGCGGGTCTACGCCCAAGGCGCGAGCCAGCTTCTTGATGGTACCGAATTGCGGACGCGAGATCCTGCCGCTCTCTATCCCCGAAACGGTCGTGGGACTCACACCAGCCTCTTCGGCCAACCGCCCCTGGGTCCACATCCGATCCTCCCGGATAGTCGTTAGCCTGCTCCGTGCCTCGTCCCTCTTCATGGAATCCTCTCTAGCTCTTTGCCCGTCAAATCTACCATAAACTGTATCGAAAATGAATAAAAACAAAAAATTTCTGTAGTAAAGTTGTTTAGAAGCTATGCCAGAGGTATAATGGGCAGCGAAAGCGGGCAAACCCCGCTTGGGATAGGACCACAGGCGAGAGAAGGAGGTAAGGAAGATGGCGATGAGTCCGTTCAGGGGCCGGGGGTTCTACGATGTGCAGAGCGAGATGAACCGCCTATTCGACGAGATGTTCGGCGGCCTCACGCGGCGGTCGGGTGGTCAGCAGAGGGCGCAGGTCACCGAGTGGGCGCCGGCGATGGACGTGCTACAGAGGGACGGGGATCTGATGGTAAGGGCCGAGCTTCCTGGCGTGAAGCTCGAGGACGTGGACATCACGGTCCATGACAGGATCCTGACCATCTCCGGTGAGCGCAAGCTTGAGGAGGAGACTGAGCGCGGAGGGTATTACGTCAGGGAGCGCAGGCACGGCTCGTTCAGGCGGAGCATGACGTTGCCGGAGGGCGTGGAGGAGGACAGGATCCGGGCTCGCTTCCAGGATGGCGTCCTAGAGGTGACTATCGAGGGGGCTGCGGCGGTACGTGAACCGAAGCGCATCCAGATCGAGGGTCAGACCAGCGAAGGGGAGGGCACCGGCGGCCAAGAGAGGGCCGGCGGTGGGGCTTCGAGCAGCTGAACTCGGCGCGAAGCTGAAGGCGCACCAGGGGAGCCGGAGCCTTAAGGCCCCGGCTCCCCTCTTTGCATGCGCGGTTCCGCCGGGTTTAAGCATACAAATATCTGAAGCGGGTAAGAGAAGCAACTAAGATGTTATTGATGTTTTGCCCGGCTCGGAGGGCCGGGAAAGAGAGGTTTGCGAGCGCAGCCTCCAAGCGGACTTCCGCGAGCAGGAAGCCCGGGACGGAGAGATGGCCGCGGAGTAACCCGCCGGCCGCGCGGCGACGAACCCAGGCGAGTAGGCCGGACCGCGCTTTTGTTCAGCACCCCCGTTCGGGGGCGCGTCGCGGAGGGAGGGTTTCGTGTTCGAGGGCTTCGAGCGCATCCAGATCGAGACTAGAGGAGCGACCATCAACGCTGTTCGCGGGGGCGAGGGGCCGCCGGTATTACTGCTGCACGGCTACCCACAGACGCTGGCGATGTGGCACCTGATCGCGCCCCGCCTCACCGCTTCTTTCACGGTCGTCGCGACCGACCTCAGGGGCTACGGCGACAGCTCCAAGCCCGAGGGCAGGGAAGAACACGTCGGATACTCGAAGCGCGCCATGGCCGCCGACCAGGTGGAGGTGATGCGGACTTTGGGATTTGATTCCTTTGCCGCCGTCGGGCACGACCGGGGCGGCCGTGTCGCCCACCGGATGGCGCTCGATCACCCACAAAGCGTCACGAGGCTTGCAGTGTTAGACATCGTGCCCACGCGCCACGTCTTCGAGACCGCTGACAAGGAGCTCGCTATGGCCTACTATCACTGGTTCTTCCTTAGCCAACCCTACGACCTGCCGGAGCGCCTCATCGGGGCCGACCCAGACTACTACCTACGCAAGAAGCTCGGCGGGTGGGGTACTGGCTTCGACTCCTTCGCCTCCGAAGCATACGCCGAGTACGAGCGCTGCTTCCGCGACCCGAGGACCATACACGCGAGCTGTGAGGACTACCGGGCCGCCGCCACGATAGATTTGGAACACGACGGGGTCGACCGCGACCGTAAAGTCGGGTGTCCGCTACTGGCGCTCTGGGGGGAGCAGGGCGTCGTGGAGAGGCTCTACGACGTTTTGGGGGTCTGGCGTGGGTACGCCTCCGAGGTGCGGGGCAGGGCGCTACCCTGCGGCCACTACCTGGCCGAGGAGAGGCCCGAGGAGACTGCGGAGGAGTTGGTTACGTTCCTCCACGGTTGACGTTGTTACACACTGGCGAACGTCGTGGAAGATGCAGAGCGGCGCGTAGCAGAGGAGAAGGCTCGGATCGAGGCCTACTACTGCGAGGTACTAAAGAGATCGGTGGAATTCGAGAAGAAGATCCGGGACCGCTGGCGCCAGAAGAACCGCGAGAAGAACAGGCGTATCGCGGAGCTCGAAGCTCGCGTCGAGGAGCTCGAACGCAGACTAAAGAACAAGGACTAGCCCCGAAGGAGTGAAGCGTGGCGTATCGCAGGACAAAAGAGCGAAAGCTGGTGGCCCTCATGGTCAACGACCTGGGGATAGCCGACACTGAGGAGACGGAGATAAGCGGGATCGAGGGTGGGGTTCGGGACCTCCCCGACGAGGAGTTGGACAGGACCCTCGCCGAGAGGCTGGACTTACCCTACCCGGTCGATGAGGAGGTCCTGGACCGTGCCTTGGCGCGCGTCGAGGAGCCAGGGCGGCTCTCGGAGAGGGGAGGTTTCACCGGTGCCCCGGACATGAGCCACGAGCCGCGCCCAGAGGAGCGCGAGGGCTAGGAGAAGCTGACGCCGGGCGCCCTGATCTCGGCGCGCAAAGCCTCGACCTCTTCGGTTATCTCCGAGAGATCCGAGTGGGCTTGCGTCATGCGGGCGTGTTCGGCGCGGACGAAGCGGGTGTAGGGGGCTATCGCCTCGCGCATCCTCTCGACGGAACGCTCTATCTCCGTGTCGAACTGCCGCCTCACGACCTCGCTAAGCCGTTTGCGCAGCGCTTCGGTCTTCTCCCGGAACTCTTCGCGCGCCTTGCGCCGCCGACGGGGGAGGATGAAGAGTCCGAGACCCGCGATCAGGAGCGCCGCCGTTATCCCCGTCACGTCCGCCGCCGCCGTCGTCGCGACCACAACCACCGCCGCCCCGAGACCCAGAGCGCCGACCTCTACCGCCGCGGTCTGGGCGACGGCGCCCTGCAGCGAGAGGGCGAGCTGCTGCGACTCATACTCGGGGTCGTAACGCTGGACGACATCCGTCGCGTTCTTGCCGACGGATAGGAGGAGCTGCGAGCGGTTGTACTCGAAGTTGTCGCCGACCTCCCCGATCATGCGCTCGTCGTACCTCGCCTGCCGACGGCCGTTGACGTACTCCACGATCGCTCGCCACTGCTTGAGGTTCTGGTTCACCATCCAATCTATGAGCTCCTGCACCCGCTCGTCTATGCGCTCCTCGGTGTCGGCGACGACCTCGTCCTGGAAGCGGTCCTGTATCTTGTCGCGCTGCACGAGTTCGCGGACGTTCGCGAGGCGTATGTTCTCCTCGAACCACTCGTCGCCCCGCTCGTTCATCTGGAGGATGATGTTCTCGATCTCGGCCATCCGCGCCTCGAAGTCGCGCCTCAAGTCCTCTTTGTAGAGTTCGAGCTGCGACTCAACGTTCTCGGACATCTTGAAGTCGTCCTCGAGCAGGCTAACCCGCTCCTCGACCGCGCGTTCGTAGCGCCTCACCAGCTCCTCGACCACCCCCAAAGGGCTCTCCAGTTTCAACCGCACCCGGCCCTCCTCGTCCAGGAGGTCTGTGACGTAGCGCTCCAAAGCCTCGAAACCGCTCGCTTGCAGGAGGGCCTCCGACTCCAGACCCGGGCCGATCGCCTTCGCTTTCCGTGCTAGATAGGCCGAGACGAAGAAGATCGGGGGCTTAAGACCCAAGGCCGAATGGACGCCCTCCTCGACAAAGGATCGGACCTCCTGGCGCTTCTCCTCGCCACGAAGGAGGTCGACCTTGTTTAGGACTAGCAGGATCTTCTTGCCCCAATCGCGGATTAGCTCCAGGTACTCTCGCTCACTCTCGGTGAAGGGCCTGTCCACCGAGGTCACGAAAAGGACCAGATCCGAGCGGGGCACGAAGCCGCGGGAGAGCTCTTCATGGTGGCGGATGATCGCGTTCGTCCCCGGCGTGTCGACGATGGCAACCTCGCGCAGGAGCTCGCTCGGGTGGCCCTTCTCCAAGATGCCCTCGCGCCGCTCGCGCTCGGTCGGCTCCTCGCTGTATCTCAGGACCGTGATCCTGTCGGTCGTGGGCGTGACGCCCTCCTCGGAGATATCGGCTCCCAGCAGGGCGTTAATAAAGGCGGACTTGCCGGAGTTGAACTCGCCGACGATGACGAGCAGGAAAAGCTCTTCGACGTCCGCGAGCTTCTGGTGGATGAGGGCGGAGTCCTCAGGCGGGGCCCCGAAGTCACCCAAGAACTCGATCAGGCGCTCGAGTAGGGCCCGCTCGCGGTCGGCTAGTCCCTGCCACCGTTCGTCGAGAATCTGCATCTTACCCATGCCCCTCCGAAGCTTCCGCTGACGGTACGCATTGTACCCCGCCACCCCCTCCAGAGGAGGTGCCGGTTCCACCCGGCCGACCTTCGTGGATACGGCTTGCGCAGCGGAAGCTTCCCAAGCGTCTTCGCTAGCGTGCTATTCGGCGGGGGACCGGAGGAGAACGGTTGCGCGGTCGCCTCGGTGCTCAACGTTCTGTCTGGCTGGTCGGTTTTTAGATCTCAGGGGCCGCTTACGCGGAGCCGAAGAAGTCGGTGGTCCAGTAGGGGGCGACGTGCCCTATACCTATGGTTGTGTAGTTCCCGTCGAGCATGTTGACGTCGTGGACTGGCGAATTGCGCCAGGCTTCGAAGACCTCTTCGGCGGTGGCTTGTCCCCAGGCTATGTTCTCGGCGATGTAGCCGTTTGTGGGGTGCCCCTCCCAGC
>JALYGT010000060.1 GCA_030776965.1 Actinomycetota bacterium | reverse complement strand
GCAGAGTGGATCGAACTTCGGAGGATCTCAAGCCCCGGGCGCGGGCGAAGCGGGACCAGATCCGTATGGGGGCGCAGCGGCTGTTCCTCGAGAGGGGTTTTGCGGGCACGAGCACGGACGCGATCGCCACGGAGGCCGGGGTTTCCAAGCAGACGCTGTACGCCTACTACCCAAGCAAGGAGGACCTGTTCGCCGACGTAATGCGGCGGCTCACGCTCGAAAATCCTGAAAACCGGCTGCTGGTGGCGCCCGTGAGCGAGATACCTCTGGGCAGTCGCGACGAGTTGCGACGGACGCTCACTGCCGTGGCGCAAAAGGTGATCGCGACCATGATGCGGCCGGACTACCTGGCGCTGTTGCGGGTAGTGATCGCCGAAGCTCCCCGGATGCCGCATCTGGGAGAGCTCTTCTCAGCGACGGTTCCGAAGCGGGGCCTGGAGATCATCTCCACTATTCTCGGGCACGCGCGGGAGCGAGGGGTGGCCGAAATCGAGGACGCCGAGGCGGCGGCGCGCATGTTCCTGGGTTCTCTGGTCACCTACGCCATCCTCGACGGCCTCCTGGTCACCGGTGGTCCCCCACGGCAACCCGCACCCGAGCGCATCGAAGGGATAGTTGATCTGTACATGAAGGCGATCGGTTAGTACACAACCAGCAAGAGAAAGGAGCGCAGGGCTGATGAAGACCACAGGCAAGAAGGCCATCGAACAGGGACAACCACCTCACCCTCGGGCGGACGACACCTACAACTACGCCCGCTTCCGCTTCGACCTGTATGAGCTCGATCGGCTTACCGGTCCGGAGGTTGGCGAGCGAGCTCCAGACTTCGTCGCCGAGACGTTCGACGGACGTAGGGTACACCTCTCCGACTACCGGGGCCGCCCCGTGGTACTCGTTACCGGCAGCTACACCTGCCCGCAGTACGTCGACAAGATCGACGCGATGAACCGAATCGCGCACCGCTATCCCAAGGCAGCGTTCCTCACCCTTTACGTCCGCGAGGCCCATCCCGGCAAGAAGGTGCTCCCGCACCGCTCGATGGAAGACAAGCGCACGCTAGCGCGACGGACGGTTATCGAGGATGGTGAAAGAGCAGAGATCCTTCTCGACGATCTCGACGGCACCGCGCACCAAACGTACGGGAGCTTGCCGAACGTGGTTTACATCATCGACGAGGGCGGCACGGTCGTGATGCGCGGCGACTGGAACAACCCCCGGGTCGTAGAAGAAGCGCTCGGCCGGCTTAGGCGCGGCGAGTCCTTAAGCGGCATGTGGTCCGGCTTCACACCCGTGTCGCCCCTCACGGCGGTACGGGTACTCAGGAGGGCCGGCTGGGACGCCTTGGGCGACTTCCTCATCGCCCTCCCGAGGCTTGCAGCGCACCATCTCTCCGCCTCCGCGAAGAATGCACGTCGGCGACGACGAGGATAATGAGACTACCCGACGAAGGTCCCTGACGCGACTTCGGACCAGACCCATCGCGACACGAAGCGCGCGGTTCGGCGGACGACGAAGAAGCTGCCGGGGTCAGTAGCCAGCGTCGACGGCTCGAAGCGGGGACGTGCCAAAGGATGGACCTCGACACCTTCCTCACCTCGTTGTACGTGCTCGTAGACGACTGGTGGAGAGCCAACCACCCCGAAGCTGCTGCGCGGGGACCGGGTCGTCCGGTCACGTTGAGCGACAGCGAGGTGCTTACGCTCGCCATCCTCGCCCAATGGCCGCGTTTTCGCAGCGAGCGGGATTTCTGGCGCTTTGCTCGAAGGTACCTGCGGGAATACTTTCCGACCCTGTTGAGTCAGAGCCAGTTCAACCGACGGGTGCGGGCCCTCGAGCCTGAGCTGCGGGCCTTGCAGCGAGCTTTAGCCGAAGCGTTGGTCGATCGGTCAGAGGTCTACCGCGTCCTGGACACGACCCTGATCTCCGCGATCGAGAGGGTTCGTGCTTGCCGCAAGGGCCTGTTTGCCGGGCAGGCGACGTTCGGCCGCAGCGTCTCCAAGACCGAGTGGGTCTACGGGTTCAAGGTGGCTTTGGTAGTAGACCCCAAGGGTGTCGTGACTACCTTCGGCTTGGCGCCGGCAGCTTGCGACGAACGGCCGATAGCGAACGCTCTCATATCCCAGGATCGCCACGACAACTACCTCGCAGACAAGGGATTCTCATCCGCTGCTTGGGAAAGGCATTGGCTGAACAGCTACGGCACGTTGGTGGCTGCTACGCCCCAGCGAAGCGCTCGGCGGGCTTGGCCCGAAGCGGATTGCCGCTGGGCTTCGGGGAAGCGTCAGATCATCGAGGGGGTGATCTCCCAGCTCAAGGACCAGTTCGGCCTAGAGCGTCACCGCGCCAAGACCCTGGGCGGTTTCCTGGCCCGGCTGGCGGCCAAGGTCGCCGCCTACACCTGCGGCCAGTGGCTTAACGCATTACTCGGCCGACCGCTGCGCCACTTGGCCGACCTTTTCGTCTGAACAATTGCACATCAACCATCTGAGGGGGTCTACCCGTACTCCTCGAGTCGTTCTAAAATTACCCGCATCAGACGCTCCCCCTCTTCGGTCTGGAAGATGGCTTGGGCGTGAGCGTCGCCGGAAAGGATGAGCGCTTCGTTCTGATCTCCGGGGGCTTGGTCCGCCATCCGGCGCACTTCATCTGCGATCTCCTCTCCCTCGCTGGCTACGAAGAGCTTAGGATACTCCCCGAGGCCGGAGACGTCACCGGTCCCCGAGAGTAGGATTATCTGGTTCATCTCCTCGGGATACTCCTCCGCAACCTGCAGCACAGGCCCGGCACCCGCGCTCGCTCCAATAAGCGACACGCCTCCGACGCCGTACTCTTTCTTCAGGTACTCGATCGCAAACAGCAGGCTCCCCGGCGAAGTGTCCTCGACCGCCAGGGCCACCGCGCCGTTCTCCCCCAACGTTTGACCTTGAGACTCCCAACTGGCCGCGTCGTAGGCCGCCCCGTGCGACAGCACGACCCCCCGATCCCCCTTCCCCCAGACGATCGCCGCGGTGTCGCCTACCGACACCCACTCCCCCGCGGTATCGCTCTCCGACTCTCCACCACCGGCGGAACTGCTCGTCGCCCCGCAGCCGCCCGCGAGCATCGCTGCAGCCAGCGTAAGCCCAATGATCTTTAGAGTTCTTCGGCATTTCATCCGCATGGATGCTCCTCGGTTCCTATCACGTTAAAACTCCCAGGAAGAAACGACCTTCGGAGACCGCCGCGCGTCGGGGCCTACGCCACGTCGCGAGGAGCGTTGCGTGTCCTAGCGTGCAACGCAGTTGCGATAGAGGACTAGGGTGCGTACCCCGACAATACTCGTGCGGGGCCGAACCAGATCCACCCTTTCGGGGCTAACATCCCTCCGATGCCCGTACGTCGACGGCCTCATAAAGGTAGTTCACCGTCCCCGTGTTTCTTCTTCACTGCTCTATCCGGGCGAAGTACTCAGGGAAGGCCACCAGTAGAAGATCATGTATGCGCCAGCGAGCACCAAGAGAACCGCCGAGGCCAGTTGCACGTAGGGCACGGCCTCGCGAACTCTCGAGACCAGCCCCTGCTTGAAGAACGCTAAAGCCAGGGTGAGCGCCACGAACACCGAGGCCATACCTAGGCCGTAACCGAAAAATTGCCCCGCCCCGGCCAGGAAGCCGCTCGCCGCGATCCCGCTACCGATCACCGCCAGGAACACCGGCAGGGTACAGCTTAAGGAAGCCGCCCCGTAGGCGAGGCCGAACAAGAAGAAGCCCCGCACGCTTACGTTACCGGGATCGTCTACGACGCGGCTGGCGAACCGCTCGAAGCCGCCGATGTACACGCTGCGTCCGGCGAGCACCCACAGCCCGAGCAGGATCAGGGCCCCACCGATGAAGATCGCTACCCAGGGCATCGCTCCGAGGAGCGCGTTGCCGCCGGCCGAGATGACGACGCCGGCCAGTCCAAAGAGGAGGATGAACCCTAAAGAGACGGTTGCACAGACCAGGAGAGCCCGCAGCAGCCGGGCCACCGACGAGCGCTTGGCAAAGGCGTCTTCCTGCGCGCCGAGATAGAGCGAGAGGTAGGCCGGCAACATCGCGAAGCCGCAGGGGTTGACCGCTGCGATCATCCCGGCCCCGAAAGCATAACCGACCGGGAGCAGCGTGACCAAGCTAGAAAGCCAGCCGGTCAACAGCTCCTGCAGTTCGTTCAAAGAACCTCCTCCAGCTCACGCTTTAGGGTTTCGTAATCGGTCGAAGTGGTGTCTTGGTAGACGATCTCTCCCTCCCTATCGACGATGACCGTCGTCTCGAGGGCGTTGACACCCAGAGCCTGCGTGACTTCTCCCGTCTGGTCGACGGCCCAGGGGAGGGAGGCGATGTCGCCTCTGTTTCGGAGGTCCTCGATGGTCTGCGCCGTGTCCTGGGGATAGGTCGAGACCATCAACACCTCGAGCCCCTCGTCTTCGTATTCTGGGTAGAGTTGAGACCAGGCACGGGCCTCAGGGATGCACTGGTCTCAGTAGGCGGCCATGAAGTAGAGCGCGACGACCTCGCCCCGCTTGTCCGCCAGATTGAACTCGTCCCCTTCGAGCGTCGTGGCGGTGAAGTCGGCGATCCCCTGAGCGCCGGACCCGCCACACCCCGCGATCGAGAACACCACCGTTAGCACCGCCGCCAGTGCCACCGTTCGGCCCATCTTCTTGCTCCTGCTTCGCACGATCAGAGTGTACCTCCTCCGGGTGCCGGTGGTTGCTGCTTCACTGCGGGTCCAGGATCTGTAGCTCCCCATCCGCTCTGCCGGTAACGAACACGCGTCCGCTGGCCGTATCCACGGCTACAGTGTACGGCTCCCGGACCGTCGGGTATCGGGCGAGTTCGCGGAGTGTGCCCTCTTCCAGGGCGTACTGCACCAATTGGTTCTCGGTGGTGACCCACAGGTGGCCGCGCCCGGGGTCTATGGCTATCCCGTACGGTGCGTCGGGGAGGGATACGCGCCCGGTTTGCTCAGGTTCTGGACGGGTCTCGTAGACGAGGATGGCGTCGCCGCTAGTATCCGTTACGTAGAAGCGGTTCTCGGGACCGGTCACCACGTGGGTCGGCCCCTCGCCGGTGTCCGCGCTGCCCAGCAGCTCCAGGGTGCTCGCCTCGTAGACTTCGAGGACCAGCCCCGAAACGCTCACTATGCCCACCAGTCCGTCGTTGGTAACCGCCACGCCTCCCGGTTGGGGTGCGGTTTCTACCGTTTCTACCTCGCGGTCGCCTTCGACGACCGAAGCGGTGTCTCCAGATTCATTGCCCACGAAGATCCGGCCGTTCGGAGCGGCGGCGGCGTCGTGCGGATTCGCGCCGACCGGGGTCTCGGACAAGATCTCACCTCCCGGCAGACCGACTTGCACGAGGGTATCGGAGTCCTCGGCCGGCACGAGCACCGGGCCGCCGGGACCGGCGAGACTGAGGTGGCGGGGCGACTCCGGTAGCTCCACGTTCCGGATCACCTCCCCGCTGCTACCGTCGACCAGCGCGAGCCCGTCGGGGTCCCTGAGACCCACGGCGACCAGTCCGGTCTCGGGGTCCGCCGCTATCCCTTCCGGAGCGTCGCCGATCTCGACCACCACTCCCGCGGGCTCTTCCTCGGGCTGCGTTGCCTCGGCCGTCTCGGCAGCCGGGGGTGCAGTCTCTTCGGTAGTACCCTGCTCAGAAGAGCCCTGCTCGGAGCCGCAGCTTACGAGGGCGGACAAGATCGCGACGAGCATGATCGCGACGAGCGAGAGGCGAAGCAGGTAGTAGTAAGACAACATAAACTGCCTTTCCGGAGACTCGGGAATAAGGGCGC
>JALYGT010000059.1 GCA_030776965.1 Actinomycetota bacterium | reverse complement strand
AGGTAGCCTTGCTCAGTCAAACATGTGCTTGACGGTGTCCCCTATCTTCTCCGCAGGTCTTCTTAGCAAGCATCCCCATGTGCCGTCGATGACGGGTGGTGCAACATCACTGCAATGCGCTGTAGGGTGAACGCGGCCTGCCGCGAGAATCGGTAAACGTCGTCTCGCCTGGCGCCCATTGCGTCTCGAACGTCGCGGGCGACGTGTCCAGTGCCGGTGAAGGTCTCTCTTCTACAAGGACACCCGTCACCTCTCACGCTTCTTCCTCAGGGTCGATGGCCGTACTGTCATTCCCCGGAGCACGAGGGCGCAGGGTCCGAGGGCCGAGTTCTCCCTGACCGGGCCAGGAGGCGAAATCCAGGTGACTCGGCGGCACGAGCTCGGGGGAGGTATGCGCGAAGAGATCCGGCTGAAAAACGACTCTCCGTCGCCGGTCGAAGTACGGGTGGATCTGGAGTGCGACGCTGATTTCGCTGACCTGTTCGAGGTTCGTGGCTACCACCGCCCCGTTCTGCGCCGTGAGGTCTCCCGCAGGATCGGGGGAGGCTGTGTAACTTTTGCCTACCAGAACGGTGGGTTTCAGCGCGCGACACGAGTCTATCTCTCGGGAGAGGGGGGTGGAGCCCGTCTACATCCCTGGCGTCCTCTGGTACGTCTTGGTTCTGGGGCCTGGCGAGGAACGCGTCGTGACCGCTTCTGTCAACCTCCTGGAGGGCGAACGGGAGGTCCCATGGACCTTGCCGGCTTCTCTCTATGAGGAGGCGCCCGTGCTCGAGGGACCCACAGGGCGCTGCTCAGGAGCTGGGACAGGGGTGTTGAGGATCTCGGATCTCTCACCTTCGAGGTCGAGAGAGGACTCCTCGTGCCGGCGGCGGCGGGTGCCCCGTGGTTCATGGCCTTCTTCGGCCGGCACGCCCTTATCGCTGCCTTGCAGACGGTGATGCTGAGCCAGGAGCTGGCGAAGAAGTTTTGAGGGCGCTGGCACATTACCAGGCGATCGCGAGGGACGACTTCCAGGACGCTGAGCCCGGCAACAAGATCCTCCACGAGCTCCGGCGCGGCGAGCTGGCTTCTTTCGGCGAGGTTCCGCATTCCCCCTACTATGGCACCGTCGATGCCACCCCTCTCTTCCTCGTGCTTCTCCATGAAGTGTGGCGCTGGACCGCCGATGAAAACTTCGTGAGGGAGCTCGAGATCCCGGCCCGCGCCGCTCTGGGTTGGCTCCTTGAGCACGCAGACGCGAACAGTGACGGCTACGTAGATTACGAAACCCTCTCAGGGAGAGGGCTGAAGAACCAGGGCTGGAAGGACTCCGACGACTGTATCCTCTTCGGTGATGGTGCGGAGGCCGAAGGACCAATCTGGCTCTGCGAGGTCCAGGGCTACGCCTACGAGGCCTACACGAGAATCGCCGAGCTGGCTGAGGCCGTGTGGGACGACACTGGGCTCGCCTAGGAGCTGCGCCAGAAGGCAGTCGACCTCAAGGAACGGTTCGACCGGGATTTCTGGGTGGAAGACGGCAGTTACTATGCCTTGGCCCTCGACGGAGAGGGCCGCCGGGTCGATTCGGTGACCTCAAACATCGGGCACCTCCTCCTGAGTGGTATCTTCCCGGGGGCAAGGCGCACGCGGTCGCAGATCACCTCCTCGGTGGAGGCTTGACGAGTGGCTTCGGTGTGAGGACGATGGCCGAGGGCGAGGGCGGCTACGACGCGGAGGGCTACCACACCGGCACCGCCTAGCCGCACGACAACTCGCTCGTAGCCTACGGGCTCTCCCGGTACGGTTTTCGAGCGGAGGCCGGTTGCATCGCCCTCGCCCTCCTCGGTGCCGCTTCACACTTCGATCACCGGCTTCCAGAGGTCTTCGCCGGATATTCCCGAAAGGAGCGCCCGTCGGCCGGGAACTGGACTCCCGCAAGCTCCGCGAAGGTCGGCGCGAAGTCCGTGTTCAGGGCGAGATCGTCCATCTTCAACCCGACAGGCACCCCCGGCCCCCGGACGAAGACGGGCACGCGGGCGGACTCTTCGTAAGGGCGGTTCTTGCCGGACCGTACACGATGCTCGCCCTGGAACCAGCCATTATCGGAGGTGAAGAAGATGTAGGTGTTGTCGAGTTCGCCTGCGGCTTGGAGTTCTTCTACGAGAGAACCTACCATCTCGTCTACGGCCAGCATCGACTCCAGACGCTGCCGGTAACGATCATCTATCGTCGAAGCTTCTTCCTCAGAAACACGCTCTGTGCCTTGGATGTGGGACGGCTTATCTGAGACGTCCTCCTCACCGAAGGAAGGGGGGCGGGGTACCTCTTCGTCGGCGAAGGCGCCCTTGTGGCGCTCGGCAGGGGTCGCTGGTCCGTGAGGCGCCGTCGGGGCCACGTACGCAAAGAAGGGTTCAGGCTCGGGTGCTGCCCGCCTAACGAAGTCTGTTGCTTGTCCTGAGAGGACGTCGGTAAAGAAGTCTTCTTCCTCGCTGCCGCAGGAGATGACCTCTCCATTCTCGTTGATCTCGTAGTCGTAAAGCTGCTGTTCTTGTAGCTTGCCGTACCACTCGTCCGAGCCCGGAGGGACGTAGCTCGGGTCTTCGTCACCAGGGTACTGGTTTAGGTACTTGCCCAAGAAGGCGGTCTGGTAGCCAGCTTCTTGCAGGCTTACAGTGATCGAGTCCTCCTCATGGCCCTCGGAGACGAACTTCTGGAAGCCGCCGTCCGGAGGGCCGTTGGTCAGTACGTCGTGGTTGTGGTCGTAGAGGCCGGTGAGGATCGTAGCCCTAGAGGGACAGCATACCGGGTGGCTGGCGAAGGCCTGCTCAAAGGAGGTGCCCTCCGGCGACCTCTACGAGTGGGGGATCCCGACTCGACCTACATCCAAGAGCCCACGTTCTTTAAGGATATGAGCCCCGAGGCTGAGGACTTGAAGGACATCACGGGTGCGCGGGTGTTGGTCAAGGTCGGCGACTCGGTCACGACGGACCATATCTCGCCGGCGGGCGCAATTCCCTCGAAGATGCCCACAGGGCAGTACCTCTTCGAGCAGAGAGCTGACCCGCGCAACTTCAATTCCTACGGCTCGCGGCGTAGCAACCACGAGGTATGGTGCGTGGTACTTCGGTAACATCCGACTGCGCAATAGCATCATCTTGCATACGGTCCTCAGGCAACTCCTCAAGGAGAGCGCCTGAAAGGACACCCGAAGAGAGAAGCGAGGTCGTGGTGCTTCAGAAGCCGCCACGGGGAGAGCAGCTCTTTTATGGGAGCACTTTCTCTGGCGATATAGCTTCTTCCCCTTAACCAGTCGTTTTTACTGTCGGGCAGGGGCTTATCTCCTGCGCCATGCTGCCCTTTACGCTGCAATCCTGCTGAACGCTTTCTAGAAAAGTCAAAGACGTGTTCTCGACAGGTAAACGCCCCGAGTTTAAGCCTAGGATACGAGGGAACCACAGCAGAGATGAGCACGATACCTGAAGACCGACTGCGAAGGCTTCGGGACGACCCCGAGCTCCGAGAGAGCCTTCGTGAGCGGCTGGACCGGTACCTAGACCTGCCGCTAGCCCTGGCCTCTATCCTGCTGGTCTTGATAGCTGTAATCCAGCTCGGCGGTGACCTTTCGGAGCCGTGGCGCGGATGGCTAGAGGTTTTGGGCTGGGCGCTCTGGGGGCTTTTCTTCGTCGAGTTCGGGATCAAGTTCGCTCTAGCACCCGTCAAACGTACCTATCTACGACGGAACTGGCTAGACGCCCTGGTCGTCCTGGTTCCGTTCCTCAGGTTTTTGAGGGTACTAAGGATTCTGCGTGCGACCCGGGCTCTGCCGCTCTTTAGACTTTTGGTCTTCGGGGGTCGCGGCTCTGAGGCGGTCCTGGTACTCCTCAAGCGCCGCCGGTTGGGACAACTCGCCCTTATCTCTGCTCTGGTGATCCTCATCGGGGCCGCGATGGGGTTCATCCTAGAGGCCGGAGCGCCGGGAAGCCAGATAGAGAACTTCGGAGACGCACTGTGGTGGTCGGCCACCACCGTCACGACGGTAGCAAGTGAGATGTACCCTGTGACCACCGGCGGGCGTATCGTGGGCTTCGTCCTCATGCTCTACGCTGTAGGCATATTCTCGTACTTCGTCGCTTCCATAGCCACTGTGTTCGTAGAGCTAGACGCCCAACAAGCTCCCGAGGCCGAAGAGAAGAAAGACGGCCTCCAGCTTAGCAAGAGAGAGTTAGACGTACTGCGCTCCATACTGGACCGGTCCGAGAAGCATTAGAGTGCACTTCAAAACAGCCCTCTGTGACAAGCAGTGGTAAGCCACCTTGGTGTGCGACTGCGAAGAGGGGGCGCAATGAGTGATACGAGCACCGCTGAAGTACGAGACGCCCGCTCCCGCTACGTATGTAACTGGACGGGCGGCGTGACATTCGAGGCTTACGGCGACTCCTCCTGTCGGCGACGACCGGCTCGAGGCGAAGGCGTGCTTACATGAGTGCTGTGCCTCCTCTCCCGGAGAGGCAGGCTCACCTCAAGGCTCTGACTAACGCATTAGCCTCCTTGAGGCGGACCTCGAGCGAATTGAGGCCTGGGGTAGCCACCTGGCTAACGTCCTCTTGGGAGGCGGCCACCTGCTTGCTGTCGGCAACGGTGGCAGTGCGGCTCTGGCCCAGCACCTCGCCTGCGAACTAGTAGGCCGCTACCGCGACGACCGACCCGCCTTCAGTGCCCTGGCGTTGTGGGCAGACGGCTCAAGCCTCACCGCCATCACCAATGACCACGGAGCCGAGGAGACCTTCGTCCGCCAAGTACGGGCCCACGGCAGGCCGGGGGACGTGCTCGTGGCCCTGAGCACCTCCGGCCGCAGCTCCAACGTCCTCGCTGCGATGGTGGCGGCCCGGGGGCACAGGATGACCACCTGGGCTCTGACCGGCCGCCAGACGAACCTGCTGGCGGATCAGTGCCACGACGCTGTATGCGCCGGCGCTTCGGCGACAGCACCGCTCAGGAGATCCACCAGGTCATCGTTCACTTGCTGTGCGCAGCGGTCGACCGCGAGGTGCTCGCCTCCCCGGTGATCCCTTCGGCCGAAGAGTTGTCGGTCGAGGAGTCATCCAGGTAGGGTCTGTGGGGTGAAGCGCCTGACCAACGGTAGTACGCAGGGGATATTGGTCTATGGGGTAGCTGATAGGAGCACACTCAGAAGCACCTTTATCAGAAGACCATCGGCGCCTCCCACTGTCTATCGATCCAATAACTATGAAGACTGCTATAGGATGGGGATCTTCAAGCCTCTGGCCCCTGGTATTTCTCATTTGCGGTTTACGGTATGTCTCTGAGCGGGTACGAGTGTTCACCGTAACTTTCCGCTAAGTGAGAAGAGGTACCCAACCGATGGCAGAAGCGGAAGAAAGAACCGAGCAGGCGATCAAGGTCCGGCAAGTTACTCAGGTTCATTCCAACTGGAACGAAGAAGAACGGGGAGAGCCTGGTAAGTTTTCGTTTCAGTTGATTCTAGATGACGGAGCGGAGGAGTACGTTATCCGCCCGACGGACGAGGACGCCGATGTACTTGTGGATCTGTTCGAACAGACCGAAACCATATACTTCGACCTGGAGCGAGGGGTTCTCATCTTTGGCGACGTATCCGTCTAGTAGCACGTAGCTGGGACGCCGATGTAACTGTCGGCTCGCTACCCACTGGCCGGGGCTCCTAAAGTAAGGGGCTCCGGCCTTCCTGCTTGGTGAGCATGGTCCGCTGTGCTGGATATCGTGTAACTATCGAAGTGCCGGTAAGGGCTAATGTTCTCGTAGGTACGGCGTTGAAGGAGAGCCGGTAACTTTATGGAAGTGATCATACTAATCGTGCTGGTGGTGTTGGTGATCCTGTTCTTGCTTTGGCGTTCGAGAACGGTGCTGGGACTCGTGGTCAACGGACTTATCGGGGTAATCCTGCTTTTCCTGACGAACCTGTTTCTTGAGGAGGACATACCGATCGACATCATCACCGTACTAATCTGTGCTATCGGCGGGGTAGTCGGATGGCTCATCATCGTGGTACTTCATCTAGCAGGAATAGCCTTTTAAGCTTCTGCGTAGCGTCGTTATGAGAGACCGCTAGGCCAGGGTCAAGATCGCCGCCTACACCTGCGGCTTGTGCCTCAACGCTCGGCTTGGGCGATCACTACGCCGCTTGGCCGATCTCTGGGTCTGAAGAATTACACATC
>JALYGT010000058.1 GCA_030776965.1 Actinomycetota bacterium | reverse complement strand
ACCAGGCACCGAGGATGCGATGTGAGGCAATTTCATCGCAAACCGCTGTAGGGCATGTGTGGTGATCCACGTGGCCAACCAGAGACTGATCGGCCACACGCACGAAACCGGTGCCGCTGCAATCCCCTAGCAGAATCCAGCCACTCTAGAGCGGCTTGCAACGAAGTTGGGCTGTACAGCATCATGAAAAGATGGATGCTTACTCAGAGGACCTGCGCAAGAAGATCGTCGAGGCCGTAGAGAGGGGGATGCCCAAGATCGAGGCCGCCTGCGCCTTCGGCGTGGGCATCTCCTCGGTCAAGCGCTACGTGGCGACCTACCACGAGGGGAGGTCCCTCGCTCCGAAGAAGAGCCCCGGCTCTAAACCGAAGCTGGACGAAGGCGCGAGGAAGCTTTTGGAGGCGAATCTTGAGGAGCACCCGGAGTCGACCCTTACCCAGAGGCGCGAGTTCTTGCGGCGCGTATGCAGGGTTTCGGTCAGCGACTCCACGGTTTCCAGGACGCTCAGACGCATGGGCTGGACCCGAAAAAAAGATCAGTGGGCGCGAGCGAAAGGGACGAGTGGCTGAGGGCCTCCTGGCGTGCTCTCGTCGCCGGGGGCCTCGAGGCGGAGCGGTTGGTGTTCGTGGACGAGATGGGCACCAACACCTCACTGGCGCCCCTCTACGCCTGGTCGAGACGAGGAGAGCGGGCGCTTGCGCGCGTGCCACGCAACTGGGGAGCGAACGTCACCTTGCTGGCGAGCATGAGCGCGGGAGGAATGGGGCCTTGCCTGGCGGTCGAAGGCTCGACCACGAGGGAGGTCTTCGAGGCCTTCCTGGAGCGGGTGCTGGCACCGTCGCTTCGGCCGGGGCAGGTAATAGTGATGGACAACCTCTCTTCTCACAAAGGCTCTCGGGTGCGCGAGCTCATCGAGGAGAGGGGCTGCGAGCTTATGTACCTGCCGCCCTACTCCCCCGATCTCAACCCTATCGAAGAAGCGTTTGCAAAGCTCAAGGCCCTGCTGCGGAGAGCCGGGGCACGTACCCGCGAGGCGCTCATAGAGGCGATGGGCCGAGCTCTCGAGGCAGTGACAGCGAGCGATGCTTGCAGCTTCTTCGAGCATCGCGGCTACCACGCAAAGGCCCATCTGCTACGACAGACGCTCTAGAGTAAGCTTTTCCGAAGGACTTGCGCCAAAGAGGGCGGGTTGCCCTTATCCGTTGTCGGAGCCGTAAAGCTCAAAGGTAGGCCTTACCTACCAGGCACGAGCACCGCTCGACCGACGAGCTCGCCGCGCTCTAGAGCGTCGATGCCCGACTCGAACTGTTCAAGCGGGAGTGTCCTGTCCACTACAGTGCGGACCACACCGCGCTCGACTAGGTCTACCGCTTCATACAGCTCGTTGAGCGTTGCGCCGACAGCGCCCATGACCTTCTGCTCGAACACGACAAGCTGAATAGGGTGCACGCTGAAGCTGTCGGGCGAGTACCCGACAAAGACCAGCCTCCCGCGCCGCCCCAGCGCTGCCGACGCTTCTTGCATCGACTCTTGCGTGCCGACACATTCGAACACCACGTCGGCGCCTGCGTCCTCCGTTATCCCCCGGATCCTCTCCGCAGCATTTTCCTCAGCTGCGTTCACCACTACCTCGGCGCCCAGCTCAAGCGCCTTGTCCAGCTTTGCAGCGCTCCGGCCGACGGCGATCGTGCGCGCACCTATCGCGTGGGAGAGCTGCACGAGTCCGAAACCCACGCCCCCCACGCCATAGATCACGACCCACTCACCAACCCTGGGTTGGGCGAGCTTCGCGGCGTGAACAGCGGTTGTAACGCCGCACCCTATCGGTGCCGCTTCGACATCGGGGATGACGGCGGGGAGCGGCACAGCGTTGCGAGCCGGGACAGTAACGTACTCCGCGTACCCTCCATCCGAGATAAAGCCGTACTCGGCGCGGAGGTTGGGGCACAGGTGCTCGTCGCCGACGCGGCAGTAGGCGCACTCCAAGCAGCCCAGGTAATAGTAGATGATCACGCGCTCCTCCACCCGGTCCGCAGAAACGTCTTCACCGACCGCCTCGATCCTGCCGACCACCTCGTGCCCCATCGTGACCGGCTCTACCCCTAAGTCGAGCAGACCGCTCTTGAAGTGCAGCTCGGTGTGACACATCCCAGAGGCCGCAACCCGCACGAGGACCTCGCCAGCCCCGGGCTCATGTCTGTTGACCTCTTCCAACCGGAATGGTTGTCCCGGGCCATGGTATCTCACCGCCTTCATGGGCAACCATTGTACTAGCTAGGTACGATGCCACGCCCTTCGCCTTAGCGGCCCTCAGCATCGCACGGGCCGGATCGGAGTGGCACCCGCGAAAGCGGCGCTCCCCCTCCAAGTCGGCGGCGATGTCTACCCGGGCAGGGAGGGTAACTTCTATGAGGCGGAAGACGAGGCGGAAGTGCAGCCTCCTCCCCAAGTCGCACCCGAGGTCCCGGGAGCGCTTCTCAAACGTCGTCGGCCTTAGCCTCGGCACTGCCTTCCTTCAGGTTTGTGGGCTAGGG
>JALYGT010000057.1 GCA_030776965.1 Actinomycetota bacterium | reverse complement strand
CATAAGTCAAAATGGTTGAACCGGTGTGCATACGCCGAGGTCCAAGAAACTGCGGTTCTGTAGCTCGCAGTGTCGTCCGACCGGAGGTCTTCGGAACAGGCATTCATTCTTCCACTACCATCTCCGGTTCAATGGTTTTGACCAACGCTGTAGGCTAGGACAAGTGGTAATCCCAGTGTAATCTGGAGAGAGGTTTACACATGAATGTCCAAAATCCATTATCGATTCGGGATATACAGTCTAAGATCCGGGCGATTATGGAGGAGCGGCCTTGCTTTTGGCGGCCGAAGGCACCGATCCCGCCCAACCCAGCCAATACTGGTCGGACTTCTGTTCGGCCTTACTACATGCTGGAGCTTCCGGAGGAGTCGTTTGCAAAGCTTCGGCTGCACGCTGACCACCTTACCGGCGATAACTATCAAACTTACTACTTCGGCGACCCTGAGGTGTTCTATCATCGAGTAAAGCTGGGCGAGAGCTGACGAGAGGCATTCCTCCTCGATATGTGCTGAACGAACCGGCCGGTGGGATCGGGTTTCGTTACCCTAACGGGAGGTTCGTGAGCTTCGACACGGTGAAGTTCCAGGGGATAGTGAACACCCCTTATCGAGAAGGCGTCCTCGACGTCTTTCGAGCCAGAATAGAGAACGAGCATGTATAGCCGAGATCGGCGGAGGCTACGGAGGGTTGGCGCATCACCTATCCGACATCGTAGGAGAATCCACCTATCTCCTGATAGATCTACCGGAAACGCTGTTGTTCGCGGCGGCCTATCTCTCGTTGCTGAACCGGGACAAAACGCTATACCTGTACGACAAGAGCGACTTCGAAGAGGTCGTGCGAAACCGTTGGGAAGAGTACAGGTTCATATTAGTTCCCAACTACGTGCTCGATGACTTGCGCCATCTGCGGCTTAACTTGGCGATCAACGTCGGCTCATTTCAGGAGATGAGGACGGATCAGGTCGAGTCATACCTGGATTTTCTCCGCGAGACCCTCACGAGTGTTCTCTACAGCTTGAATCAAGACCGCGAGCCAAAGAACCGGGAGCTATCGAACTTATCGAACATGCTAAAGGACAGGTTCGACTGTGATGGAGGATTGGGTACCGGCCTGAACCGGAAGCAGAAAATGCGGATGATCGCAGGAGAGTCCTTTAACAAGCTAGAGAAACCAGTACGAAGGATCCTGGGTAGAGAGTCGGTAATGAGCGATGACCGCCGGCTCCTCGAGTATGTCTGCAGGGCTCGCCCGAGGGAGAGCGGGTGGTAAAGAGAGAGCGTGAGCCGTAGGAAGGGCAAGGACGTTCGGTAACGGCGCAGGATACAGGGTTGAGGGAGCAGTGGCCACCTGGCAGAATGCCGAAAAAACCTCAACTCCAACATAATTATACCGGACGACAACTCGAAAACCCGGTTGAAGTTCTTGATGTAGTCGAGGTTGGAACACCGGTAATCCTATGCTGACCAACGGCTCGTTGTGGGATATGGGCACCACTAACTATCGTCCGCTGGTTGGCAGAGAGCCATCATGACCTCCATTCGGGTGCTCGAAGCTCTGTACCGTGCGCCGAACCTCCTCGTAGAGGGAGACGACGTCTTAAACCGGCGTCATGGAGCTTCCGGGAGGAGAAGACTTGCTGTACACCCAGCGCCGGACGTCCGGTTACCTTTCCCAGCACTGCCAGCATCCACCGGGGCATCGCTATACCAGGAAATGGGCGTCGTCCGGAAGCAACTCGCATCACGTCCTGCATGCTCGCGTAGTTCTTATTCTCGGGCTGGTGGTAATCAAAGACGACGTACGTTTCCTGCCGAGGGGCCTGCGGACGAGCCAGACAGTAACGAACCGCGGCCGCAACGTTACTCACGGCGACATAATGTACGGAGCGGTGGTAGAGGATGCTGCGCCTGATCGACCCAATGATGGGCCTGCGCAAAGCATCTTGTATAAGTGGGAGCAGCTTGACATCACCGGGGCCTATAACTGTGGTGGGACGCAGAATGGTAAGGAGGCGGTCGTCCCGCAACCCCTCCTGCCACATGACCTCGCAGGCCAGCTTGGCTTCACCGTACTCCCCGACGGGCTTGCGTGGGCTTTCTTCGTCTATAACGGGCGAACGGGTTACCCCGTAGACCGCAGCGGAGCTCATCAAAACCACCCGTTTGATGCTCCGGACGGCGTTTACCGCCTCGAGCAGGTGCTGCTCGTAGGCTATGTTCTTGCGGCCATCCGTCCAGGAGTAAGCCAGGTGGCACAGCACCCCCCCTTCCAACGTCTCCAGCGGGACGGGAGCGGCTATATCCATGTAGCACCACCGCTCGTTGTCCCCAGCGCGACAGGCTTCTTACGTCCCAGTAGGACGACCTCGCAGCACTGCAGCGCTGGGCGCAGGTGGCTGCCGATGAACCCGGTACCACCAGTCATCAAGACGGTGGTCACTCTTATAAGCGGCCTTTTCTCGCAGCTTCTCACGAAGCGACATCCTACAAACCTCGCTATTCGAGTGCAAAGAGCCGGCTACTCGCTAGCTTGGGTGGCGATGACCCGCGGTCGCGCACCGTCTCGTACCTCAGCTACCGTTACATAGAAAGCCCGTTCCTTCGATACAAGCCCAAGTAGAGCCAAACCTGGGCATTTAAACCAACTTGCCGCAGCGAAGCTCGCGCTCGACTACCTCCAAGGCGTGGAACCGGATAGAAGAAGCACTGGAGTCGACCCAAAGTCCGAAGCCAAACAGAAGCTGTAGGAGTTCGGAGGCCAGGTCGGGAACGGCGGCATGGCGCCGCTGGCCTTGCGGAAGCGCGTTCCTTCGTGGTAGTTTCCGCTCATGAGCTGTACGCTGAACACCCCGCGCGAGCGCCTCGTGCAACGCTCACGAACTACCGGTCCAGGGCTTGAACCTGCTGAATCTTCGCGTTGATCCGCCCTCCCCGGAGGCGCATGAAAGGCAAGATCCACCTATGAACGTTCAGGTTTCGAGTTTACGGCAAGGCGTGATCCGCAGGTACCGTGCCTGGTTACCCGAGATCGCGGAAGGGGCGATTGCCACCCTGGGCGAAGGTGAGACGCCCCTGATCAAGGCCCCACGCCTCTCGGAGCGCATCGGAGCCCAACTCTACCTGAAGTTCGAAGGAATGAACCCGACCGCCTCTTTTAAGGACCGCGGGATGACTGTGGCTTTGAGCCGCGCCGTCGCCGAAGGAAGCCGCGCCTGCGTCTGCGCCTCGACGGGGAATACCGCCGCCTCGGCGTCCGCCTACTCTGCGAGGGCCGGCATAAGCTGCTTCGTCGTAGTGCCGGCGGGCAAGATAGCTTTAGGCAAAGCCGTCCAGGTCCTCGCCCACGGGGCGAAGATAGTCCAGATCGAGGGCAACTTCGACGCGGCCTTGAAACTTTCCCGTAAAGCAGCCGAAGAGCTCGGCAACGTCGCCCTCGTTAATTCCGTGAACCCGAACCGCATCGAGGGCCAAAAGACTGCGGCTTTCGAAGTCTGCGAAGCATTGGATCGTCCGCCGGACGCTTTGTCGCTTCCGGTTGGCAACGCGGGCAACATCACCGCCTACTGGAAGGGCTTTGTGGAATGGAAGGAGGCGGGCCTCGCCGACGCCGTCCCAAAGATGCTCGGCTTCCAGGCAGAAGGGGCCTCCCCTCTCGTCGCCGGTCACGACTTCGAAAGCCCGGAGACGGTGGCGAGTGCGATCCGGATCGGGGCGCCTGCGAGCAAGGAGGGTGCCCTCTCCGCCATGCGCGAGTCCGACGGCCTCATAGAGAGCGTCACCGACAAGGAGATACTCGACGCGCAAAGTTTGCTCGCCCGTGAGGAAGGCGTCTTCTGCGAGCCGGCCTCCGCCGCCGGGATCGCTGGTCTCCTGAAACTCACCCGCGAGGGTCGGGTTCCCGAGGGCCTCGTGGTGAGCGTCCTCACCGGGCACGGTCTGAAGGATCCGGACGTGATCCTCTCGCGCACCATGCTCCCCGATCCGATTCCGGCTACCTTTGACGCTCTCGCCGGGGTCATAGAGAAGAACACGCCATGATCTCCGTCCGCGTCCCGGCCACCTCGGCGAACCTGGGCCCGGGATATGACGCAGTAGGCCTCGCGCTGTCTTTGTCTATGCGGATAAGCCTGGACCGCGCTCCCTATCCTATCGTCGAGGTCTTCGGCACCGGAGCGGACCTCATACCCCACGGTCCCGATCACCCCGCCTACCGCGCCGCCCAGTTCGTCGCCGAACTCGCCGGCGAGTCCGACGCAGACTTCCACCTCGTCCAGGAGAACGCCATCCCCCCTGCTCGAGGCCTCGGGGGGAGCGCGGCCGCCCTGGTAGGCGGGGCCGTCGCCGCCAACGATCTCCTCGGGCGCTCCATGGCCGCACCCGACCTTTTGAACCTGGTGTGCGAGCTCGACGGCCACCCCGACAACGCCGCCCCTGCCTTCCTCGGCGGCCTCGTCATCGGCACTTTGACCCCCGAGGGCGTAAGCGCGGTTCGCCTCGAACCCAAAGGTCTGAAGGCCGTCGTGGCCGTCCCCGACTTCGCCGTCTCGACCACCGCCGCGAGGCACGCCCTACCCGAGAACGTCCCCCACAAAGACGCATCCTTCAATGTCGGCCGGTCCGGGCTGCTTTTGGGTGCGCTCGCGACCGGCGAGTATGACCTCTTGCGGGTCGCGATGCAGGATCGCCTCCACCAGCCGTACCGCTCACACCTGATCCCCGGCCTCGAAGACGTCATAGAGGCGGCCCACTCAAGCGGGGCCTACGGCGCCTGCCTCTCGGGCTCTGGCCCGACCGTCCTCGCCTTCGCCTCGGAGAACGACGCCGAAAAGATAGCCGCGGCGATGCATGCAACCTTTGAGCAACGCGACGTAGAGGCGAAAGCCTGGGCACTCGACGTAGACTTATCCGGAGCCCGTGTCGAGCCGCCGGGGGAGGTCCCGGCTTCGATCCCCGTGCCCGTCCTGTGAGGCCAGTCCTCGCCGTTCAGCACACCCCGGTGGAAACATTGGCCACGCTCGGAGAGCGCTGCGCGATGCCCGAGGGGGCCGTTCTCCTGGCTTCCTCTGCCCCGACGCCCGGCTAGGCGTTCCGGTCCTGGAAGAATGCTCACGGGGTAGCTTTACCTCGAAGTAGACGACGGGCTCGTGCGGGGGATGCTGGACGACTTCCAGGACGAGGCCAGGGAAGCCGGGGAGGACCCATACGAGATCCTGCACCAGGCCTTTGAACACCTGCCGCAACTTCTGACCCGGGCTTGAAGGCTCCACGAGAGATTCCTGAGGCTCCTCTGAAAATCCAGCGTAGGGACGCTGCGAGAGCGGTGCCTATCTGCCGGGTTGAGGGTAGTAGGATCTCAGAAGCGCATCCCAGATACGATCTGGCAGAAGACGATGGAGCCAGATTAACAGGTGCGTCGAGGGAGTCACGGTGTAGCGGCTGCGGGGATGTGCGGCTGAGATCGCCCGCTCGATCGTCTCGGCGACCGTCTCCGGGTTCCCACCCAGCCTTGCCAGCGGTCCCTTCTCGCAGTTCTCGCGCGTCACCCTGGCCACAGCGGCCTCGAAGCCGGCGTAGGGGCCGGTACCCGCCCCGTCTTCTCCCATCGAGTCAACGGCGGTTTGCCCGAAGCCAGTGCGGATGAGGCCGGGTTCGATCACCACGACCTCGACCCCGAAGCCGCGCACCTCGAAGCGCAAAGCGTCGCTTATCACCTCGACGGCATACTTCGTGGCGTGGTAGAAGCCTGCTCCGGGGAAAGCCAGCTTGCCGCCCATGGATGACAGGTTGATGATCCTCCCAAAGCCCTGCTCGCGCATCCCCGGCAAGACCAGCTGGCACATACGCACCAACCCAAAGACGTTCGTCTCGAACTGGCGCCGGACTTTTTCCATGGGAATATCCTCAACCGCGCCGGACTGACTGTAGCCGGCGTTGTTGACTAGCACCCCGACCGCACCCTCGGCTCGCTCGACCTCCTCGACGGCGCGCCGCATGGACCCTTCGTCGGTTACGTCGAGCGGGAGCAGCCTGCAGGCGCGGGCCTCGAGCGGCGCGATCGCCTCGACGTTGCGGGCCGTGGCGTACACGGTCCATCCCCTCTGTGCAAGGTGTTCGGCCGTCGACCAACCGATGCCGGACGAACAGCCGATGATCAAGACCGCCCTCGACGTTCCGGTAGACTCGATCCTGGATACCAGAAACGTTCCTCCTGCGCTGACCCGCCGACCCTACCCCTGCCATCCCATTATGCCGTCCCCCGGAGCATGAGAAAACCAAAGCTCCGATCCCCCCGGGCCTCTACCGGTGAACCGAATGCTGTCTCGGAGGCGGAACTAGGTGATGCTCGGCTGTTCGTTCCATCCCCGAAATGCGCCGACACGGAGGACGTCTTGTCGCGCCGCTTAAAAACGTTGTTTATACGCCTTGACAAGCGGATACAAAGTGTCATAGGCTTAGGATACTTGTAGGCGAGCGAGCGAGGGACTCTTGTTAGGAGTTTCGGAAGAGCGGCGGAGAGAGATCTCGGGCCCAAGGTCCGACGCCGTCGGCTTGCTCACCCCTCCCATCCACCCGCGAGTATCCGCGGTAGCCGTACCCGTAGCCCTACGGCGACTAATTAGCCGGGCGGGCCGGGACGGCACTACCCGGTCCGCCTAGAGCCGGGAACGCGGGGCTAACTCCCCGCTCTGTTTGATCGAAAATCCTTACTCGCAGCACAGATAGGATGGGACGAATCGTGGAGAATACCGCTTTTAATATCGAATACAAGCCGCGTACTGGGAGCGAGGCGATGTGTGAGGCGCTCCTGGACGAGGGGGTCGAGTACCTCTTCGGGTATCCGGGGGGTGCGATCATGCCTTTCTACGACGCCCTCCCCGACTACCCGCTAAAACACGTCCTCGTCCGCCACGAACAGGCCGCGGCGCATGCAGCGGACGGCTACTCGCGGGCGACGGGCCGAGTAGGCGTATGTGTGGCGACGAGCGGGCCGGGTGCTACGAACCTGGTTACGGGGCTCGCGACGGCGCAGATGGACTCGGTACCGCTCGTGGCGATCACGGGCCAGGTCGGCCGTCCGGCGATGGGTAAGGATTCCTTTCAGGAGACCAACGTCATGGGGATGACGTTGCCCTTCACCAAGCACTCTTTCCTCGTCGAGGACCCCGACGAGCTCTACCCGACGATGCGGCGGGCGTTCGAGATCGCACGGTCCGGGAGGCCAGGTCCGGTGCTCGTGGACGTACCTAAGGACGTGCAGTTCGCCGCGTGCAACGACAACGGCTACCGGAGGCTCAGGGAGGTACCGGCGCCGGTCGCCAGCCCCGCTTTGGAGGCCGCAGCGGTTCTCCTCAAGAAGGCCAAGCGGCCCCTGATCCTGGCGGGACACGGGATCACCCTCTCGGGTGCGGAGATGGAGCTGAGGCTTCTGGCCGAAAGGACGGGGACGCCAGTCGTCACGACGCTCTTAGGGATCAGCGCTTTCCCGGAGGACCATCCCTTGTACATCGGGTGGCCGGGGATGCACGGGGCGGCGAGCGTGAACCGGGCGATAGACAAGTCCGACCTCTTGTTCGCCGTCGGGATGCGTTTCGACGACAGGATCACGGGCGCGGTCGACAAGTTCGCCCCAAACGCCAAGATCGTACACATAGACGTCGACCCCTCGGAGCTCGGCAAGGTTGTACGTCCCACCGTCGGTATTGCGGCGGACGCGAAGGCGGCTTTGAGGGGCATCCTCGCTTCCTTCGAGGAGACGGAGGACCGGGACGGGTGTGCCGAGTGGCGCGAGGAGATAGCGAAGAGTCGGGAGCCTGAGAAGAGGTGCGAGGACGAAGCCAGGAACGAGTACGGCCCGATCCGGATCATGCACGCTATCAAGGCCGCCGCGGGCGAAGAGGTCCGGCTCGTCACCGACGTCGGCCAGCACCAGATGTGGGCGGCGCAGTTCTTCGAGTTCACCAAGCCCAACAGTCACATAACCAGCGGGGGTTTGGGCACGATGGGCTTCGCGCTCCCAGCGGCGATGGGCGTGTCGTTCGCCTACCCGGACGAGCCCGTGTGGGTCGTCGCAGGAGACGGCGGCATCCAGATGAACCTTCAGGAACTCGCCACCATACGGGACTTCGGACTGAACATCAAGGTCGCCATCCTCAATAACGGTTACCTCGGTATGGTGCGTCAGTGGCAGCAGTTCTTCCATAACCGCCGCTACTCGGAGACCCCGATCTCCGGCCCCGACTACGAGCAGTTCGCCACAGCTTACGGGCTCTCCGGCAAGACCGTGCGTGAGGGCGACGACGTCGAAGCCGCCGTGAGGTGGGCGCAGGAACAATCCGGGTGCGTAATCCTGGACTTCCACATCGACCCCGAGGCGAACGTGTACCCCATGATCCCAAGCGGGATGAGCGTGCACGAGATGATCGAGGAAAGCAGCGCCGCGAATGGCGGCGCATAACATGCCCCGTCACGCGCCGATTGACACGGCCCTCAACCCTATAGAGGTCCGCCTTTCGGGCGGGATGCTCGCCTTGAATCGCTTTCTGATGACGCTGCAGAACAAGCGGATGCCGGTCGCCTCCTTCACCGCCGGTAGGGACGGGGGCGGGATGCGGGCGACAGTCCTACTCGACTGCCCGCCCGAGCAAGCCCGGCGGTACGTCGCGCTCCTCTCGGGTCTTGAGGATGTGGAGGAGATCGGGGCGGCGGACGAGACCGTAGAGGTCGCGCTGCTGAAGGTAGGAAGAGACGCTTGGCGCGAGTCGGTGGCACGGACAGGCCTCGAAGCGCACGAAGAGAACGGGACGATCGTGGTATCGGGGGAGCCGGAGAGGTTGGAGGCCTGGCTCGCCGAGATAAAGGAAGATCTGGAAGATCTGGTACGGCTCGGACCGGTGATACGGCCAGGAGATAGGGGGGTTTAGATGGCCCGGGTGTACCGCGAGGGGGACATAGGCAACGAGATCACCCAACGCAAGGTTGCGATACTGGGCTACGGCAGCCAGGGCCACGCCCACGCCCTGAACCTCAAGGACTCCGGCTGCGAGGTCGCCGTCGGCCTCTACGAGGGCAGCGCGAGCCGCACAAGGGCCGAGCGAGAAGGCCTCCAGGTGATAACCACCGCCGACGCGGTGCAATGGGCAGACGTGGTGATGATGCTCTTACCGGACGAGAGGCAGCCTGCGGTCTTCAGGAGCGAGGTCCAGCCGAACCTATCCGAAGGCATGCTCGTGCTCTTCGCCCACGGGTTCAACATCCACTTCAACCAGATAACGGTCCCGGCCGAGGTGGACCTGGGGCTCGTGGCTCCAAAAGGGCCGGGGCACGTTTTGCGGCGCCTGTACGTGGAGGGTAAGGGGATGCCGGCGCTGTTCGCGGTCGGGGCCGACGCCTCCGGGGAGGCGCGCAACCTGATCCTCTCCTACGCCCGCGGCATCGGCTGCGGTAGGGCCGGGATCATCGAGACCACGTTCGCCGAGGAGACGGAGACGGACCTCTTCGGCGAGCAGGCGGTTCTATGCGGCGGGCTCACGGCGCTCCTGAAGGCCGGGTTCGACACTTTGGTCGAGGCGGGGTACCAGCCCGAGCTCGCGTACTATGAGTGCGTCAACGAGCTAAAACTGATCGTGGACCTCATCTACGAGGGCGGCCTCGCAAGGATGCGCTACTCTATCTCGAATACCGCCGAGTACGGGGACTACACGGCAGGCCCGAAGCTGATAGACGAGGGCGTCAAAGAGAAGATGCGCGGTCTTCTCACCGATATCCAGAGCGGCAAGTTCGCCAAAGAGTGGGTCCTCGAGAACCAGGCTGGCGGGGCAAGCTTCCGCGCAATGCGCCGCCGAGAGGAAGACGAACAGGTCGAGAGGATCGGGGCGGAGCTCAGAGCTCTTGCCGCCGAGGGGATGATCGAGGAAGCCCCCGCAGGGAGCCCTTCGGGGGGTGAGACTCGATGAGCCGCAAGGCGTTCGCCTCTTCGGACGCGGAGTGGTGTTACCACGGCGGGGAATTGGTGAAGCTGGGCGACGTAAGGCTCTCACCCGCGACCCACGGCCTCAACTACGGTACGGGCGTCTTCGAGGGGATACGGGCGTACTGGAACGAATCTAAGGGCACGCTCCAGGTCCTCAAGCTCCGGGAGCACTACGAGCGTTTCGAGAAGTCGTGCCGCATACTGCACATCGAGCTACCGCACGCGATCGACGAGCTGTGCGACATAACGCTGGAGATCCTGCGCCGCAACGCCCCCCGCGAGGACACCTACATCCGGCCTCTGGCCTACAAGTCGGTTCAGTCGGTCGGGGTGAACCTCAGGGGAGGGTCGGAACTCTCCATCTTCACGGTACCGATGGGCAACTACGTGGAGCTGACCGGCTTGCGGTGCTGCGTCTCCTCCTGGCGACGGACGGCGGACAACGCCATCCCCGCCCGGGCGAAGTGCACCGGCTCTTACGTGAACACCGCTCTGGCGGTAGACGCCGCGCACCGTGCAGGATACGATGACGCGGTCTTTCTGACTCAAGAGGGCTTTGTCTCCGAGGCGAGCGCGGCCAACATCTTCCTCATCCGCAAGGGCGGGCTCGTCACGCCGCCAGCGACGGCGGACATCCTGGAGGGGATCACACGCGATGCGGTGATGGAGCTGGCCGAGAAGGAGCTCGGGATGCCGACCGACAAGCGTGACGTGGGCCGCACCGAGCTCTACGCCGCCGACGAGGTCTTTCTTACCGGCACCGGTTTCCAGATAGCGCCCGTGACGGAGATAGACGACCGCAGGATAGGCACGGGAGCGATGGGCCCGGTCGCGGGCCGCCTGCAGGAGCTGTACTTCAAGGCGGCGAGGGGCGAGTGGGACGAGTACGCCGACTGGACCGTCGCCGTCGAGGTTGCAGAGCGAACCGCCAGGTGAGATACTGATTCTTCGCATGCTGACGTTTCCCGACATCTCGCGTCTCTCTTTTAACGCTCTACGACTAACCAGG
>JALYGT010000056.1 GCA_030776965.1 Actinomycetota bacterium | reverse complement strand
AATGCGCTGCAACCGGTCCTCTAACGATGTTTGGTGGTGTCCCTCCGGTGGCACAACAATCGTCGTGATACAGCTTTATGCGAAACGAACAGCCAGGGAGGCGCGATGACCGAACGCCGGAAAGAAGAAGCCGAAAACAAAGAAGACCGCGACAAAACCAAGGACCGGCAAGAGAAGGATGCCACTACGGGGGCGGTAGAGGAGGAAGAAGAGACCGGGGGCGCCCTCAGGGGCAAGGACAAAGGTCGAGACCAGTAGATAACGCACAAGCGTTAACTGGCGGGAGCGCCGTTAGAGGCCATGGCCTTCGTGTCCCGGTCTTTTCGCCCCTGACGGGCTACGTTAACGGGCTCTTGGGCGGCGGGAGCTGTAGCGGGAGCGGTTGAAGAGACGGTCCAGGTAACGGTCTGCGGTCCAGGCTCCGGCGGCGCCCCCAATCACGCCGAGCACGATGTCGAAGATAGTGTCGGGGAGGGCGTGGTCGATGCTCGCAGCGGGAAAGAGGTGATCGAGCAGGATCTCGATGCCCTCCCAGCCCGTCGCCCCGACGAGCCCGATCGCACTCCCCGTAAAAAGCGCGTGGCGGGGCGTGTCGAAGAACTCGTCGTCGCCGCCAGCCCGGTAGATGATCTCCGCTGTTACTGCCACGAGCGTGAACGGCGTTATGACGTGCGCAATCTCATCGTAGAGCGGTATCGGCTCGAATATGTCCCAGAGAAAGCCCGCCCCGTTGAGGAGCGTGCAGACCACGATAAGCCCGACAACCCAACTTCTCGGCACCTAAACGATTCCTCCGTCTACGCAACTTCCACGACCGCAGCGTCTATGCCACGATGGCCCGCTGCCAAAACCGGTGGGGCCGCGATGGTAGGCTACTCTTCCGGTCTCCCGCTACCGAAAAGAAAAGAATGAGCAGCGGCTACATACCACCGTTAGGGGAGCCCGGCCTCGACGAGATCCTGGCAGCCCTCAAGGAGGCGACCAGCGAAGATCCCGGCCTACAGAAACGCCCGGCCGAGGAAGTCTCGCGCAACCTGGCCCACGGCGGCTACCTCGAAAGCGAGCCCTCCCCCACCCTCGCAACGGAGATGCTGGAGGCTCTCGAACGTGGAGAGGGATAGGGCACCGCCGGGAGCCGCGCAGCGCGTGGATCTAACCCTTCCTCGACGGCCAGTTTGCTTCTCTCTGGCTGCTACCAGGCCGTAGCGCCCCCGTCCACGACCACCGTCTGTCCGGTCATGTACGCGGCGGCGGGCGAGGCCAGGAAGACCACCGCGCCCTTTATATCCTCTTCTTTCCCGAAGCGTCCCAGGGGGATACCTTCGAGCATCTTCTCCTCGAACTTCTCGATCAGGGCACCACTCATCTTAGTCGGGAACCAGCCGGGGGCTATAGCGTTGACGTTTATCCCGTACCTCGCCCAAGAGGTCGCCAGGTCGCGGGTCATGGAGATGACCGCGCCCTTGCTCGAGTTGTAGCCCACGGTCTGCATGTAGTCTGGGTGGCCGCCTACCAGGCCAGCGACCGAGGAGATGTTGACGATGCGCCCGCCCTCGCCACGCTCGATCATGCGCCGCCCGACCGCCTGGGACATCAGGAACGTCCCCCGCACGTTGACCCCCACGACCTGGTCGAACTTCTCCAAGGGCATCTCCTCCGCCGGAGCCCCCCACGTTGCCCCGCTGTTGTTGACCAGCACGTCTATCGTGCCGAGGGTTTCTTCCGTCTCCTTCACGACGTTATCTACATCTTCGGGGTCAGTAACGTCGCACGGCAAGGCGAGGGCCTTGCCGCCCCTCGCCTCGATACTCGCCTTCACATCCTCTAAAGCCTCAAGCTTGCGGGAGCAGACGACGACGTCTGCTCCGGCGTCGGAGAGGGCCTCGGCCATGTACTGCCCGAGGCCGCGGCCACCACCGGTGACGATGGCCGTCTTGCCGTCGAGGCGGAAGAGATCCAGGGCGTTCAACGCTTTCGAGCCCTCCTTCTAGCTCGGGCTCGGCGGGGTCTCGGCCTTCGTGGCCGAAGCCGCCCCGGCCCGGTACTCCACTGTCGGGGTTCCCGCGGCCTCCCGTTCCTCGTCGGCGATCACGCGCCTCAAGAGCTTGCCGACGGTAGACTTGGGCAGTTCGTCGCGAAATTCGAGGGCTTTCGGGGTCTTGTAGGAGGCGAGGCGCTCCTTACAGAAGGCTAGGATCTCCTCTTCCGTCACCTCGCTGCCCGGCTTCCTGACGACGAACGCCTTGACCGTCTCGCCCCGGTACTCGTCCGGGACGCCGACGGCGACGGCCTCGGAGACGTCCGGGTGCTCGAAGAGCACCTCCTCTATCTCGCGCGGGTAGACGTTGTAGCCCGCCGCGACGATCATGTCCTTCTTGCGGTCCACGATGTAAAAGTAACCGTCCTCGTCCATCCTCGCAACGTCGCCGGTGTAGAGCCAGCCGTCCCTCAACGTTTCGGCTGTCTCCTCCGGCATGTTCCAGTAGCCCTTCATGACCTGCGGTCCCTTTATGACGAGCTCGCCGGGCTCCCCAACCGGCATCTCCTCCTTGCCGGTCTCTACGTCCACGATCCTCGTGTCGGTGCTCGGTATCGGGACTCCGATGCTCCCCGGGCGCCGCTCGGCAAAGGTGGGGTTGAAGTGCGTGACCGGCGAGGCCTCGGAGAGCCCGTATCCCTCGTAGATCCGCCGCCCGGTCTTCTCCTCGAAGGCGTGCAGCAGGTTCACCGGCATCGCGGACCCGCCGGAGTTGAAGACCCGGACCTTGTCGAAGCCGTACTCTTTAAGGTCCGCGCCGCTCGCGTGGAGCGCCATGTACATCGTCGGCACCCCGGCGAACTGCATCGGGGCCTCGTTCTTGACCAGCTCCAGTACCTCGGCCGGATCGAACCTGGGCAGTATCAGCTGGTTGAGACCCAGGCGGGTACCGAACATCATCACCGAGGTGAGGCCGTAGATGTGAAAGTATGGCAGGACGGCGACGGTCTTCTGGTTGTTCGCAAACGCCGCCGGGTCGTCCACGAAGACGTCTATCAATTGCTGCACGTTCGCCGCCAGGTTGCGGTGGGTCAACATCGCGCCTTTCGAGACCCCGGTAGTGCCGCCGGTGTACTGAAGCGCCGCCACGTCCTCGACCGGGTCGACATCCACCTCCGGCGCCGGGTCCGCATCCAGCCCCAGAAAAGCCCCGAAGCCGTGGTGCGAGGCATCTATGCCCTCCGGCTCGCCTCTAAAGTCGACGACGACTACGTTCCTGACGCTCGTCTCCGGCAGGACCGCCTTCGCCCTCGGGTACACGTCGGCGTAGACGATGAGCGTCTCGGCGCCGGAGTCCTTGAGGACGTGCTCGATCTCCCGCTCCACGTACATCGGGTTTAGCTGCGTCGCTATGGCCCCAAGCCTGATCGTGGCGAAGAAGCTCACGACGTACTGTGGGCAGTTCGGTAGCATGAGGGCGACCCGGTCGCCCTTCGCTACCCCGCTCGCGGCGAGCGAGGCGGCCATCTTCTCGGCGAGACCCTGCAAACGGGGGAAAGGAAACTCCGTCCCGTAGAACGTCAGCGCGACCTTGTTGTGGTGCTCCTCGACCGCGTTGCAAAACAGGTCATAGAGCGAGCCCTCGAAGAAATCCGTCTCCGGTTCGGTGTGCCCCTCGTAGACCTTCAGCCAGGGCTTCTCCGTGCGAAACAACTTGCCTCCTTACCTGATCTTCCCTCCCCTTAACTATATACCCAGATTACGCGATCGGGTTACCCTTTTTCTTCTGAATGCCTCGACGTAGTCTTCGATGCGCCACCCGCCGTGCCCAATCCTCCGGTAGTGGTTCGTCCCGCACCGGATGGCGCCGCGAAATCAGAGTAGTCCTCAGGCAAGAACGCGTTTGCGAACCGACCGTCGAAGGAACGCATCTCTCGTTCATCTCGCCCGAGAGGCCCAGTTCGGCGTTGCACACATGAGATGCTCTGTTGATACCACGGGCGTAGCCGGATAACCTTACCGATGGCCTCGACTGATGATCGTTGGAGCCAGCGCTTACCACGGACTATCAGGAGACGGACGAAAGGAAGAGTTCGCGACTTCGTGCTCCCAACCGACACCAACCACCTGGGGCCTATCTTTAGGTCCTCTGGTAGCCTAGATGGAGCCGTCAGACCGCAGAGTAGAAGGGAGCGTTCGGTGAGCGACGATGTAGGGATTCTGAGCGAAGAGCAGCTGTACCATCTTGCGCAGTACTTTAACGAGGAGGTCACCTTCTCCAGGCACTTAGGAGCGAAGGTTGAGGAGGTCGAACCGGGACGCGCGGTCCTACACATAGACGTCGAGGAGACACACCTCAACGGCAACGGGACGCTGCACGGCGGCGTCCACTCCGCGCTTATAGACAACGCGATGGGGCTCTCGGTCTCCTCCCTGGTAGGTGTTCGTACTGC
>JALYGT010000055.1 GCA_030776965.1 Actinomycetota bacterium | reverse complement strand
CGGACTTCGAGGAGCTGACGCACCTCGACCACCCGGACCTCCTCTACCCGCCGCTGACACCGCGGGTGCCGCCCGAGCTCCGGAATGCACCTTCTATAACGGCGGCGATCCGGCAGGGGGATATCCTACTCTATCACCCCTACGATTCGTTCAGCGCCGTCGTCGAGTTCATCCGGGCCGCCGCCAACGACCCGGAGGTTCTGGCCATCAAGCAAACCCTCTACCGGGTCGGGTCGAACTCGCCCATAGTCGAGATGCTCTCGGAGGCCCGCGACGATCAAACCCAAGTCGCCGTGCTCGTGGAGCTGAAGGCGCGCTTCGACGAGGAGCCGAACATCGGCTGGGCGCGGCGGCTGGAGGCCCAGGGCGTGCACGTCGCCTACGGTATCGTGGGCCTCAAGACCCACGCTAAGATCTGCCTCGTCGTCCGGCGCGAGGTAGGGGGCTTGAGGCGCTACGTGCACCTCGGCACCGGCAACTACAACCCCTCGACCGCCCGTATCTACACGGACTTCTCCTACTTCACAGACGACCCGGCCTTGGGAGAGGACGGTTCGGACCTCTTCAACTACCTGACTGGATACTCCGAGCAGGAGGAGTACCAGGAGCTGCTCGTCGCTCCTCTAAGCCTACGCGAGAGGTTCGTGGACCTGATAAGGGAGCAGGCGTCCAAAGCCAAGAGGGGAGAGCCTGGCCGCATCACCTGCAAGATGAACAGCCTCACGGACCCCAAGATTATCGAGGAGCTCTACCTGGCGTCGCAGGCCGGGGTGAAGATAGAGATGGTGATCCGGGGCATCTGCTGTTTGAAGCCGGGCCTTGAAGGGATCAGCGAGAACATCCGGGTGGTCTCGCTCGTGGGGCGTTTCTTGGAGCACGCGCGGGCGTTCGCCTTCGGCGAGGGGGAGGACGAGAAGATCTACCTGGGCAGCGCGGACCTGATGCAGCGCAACCTCGACAGGCGCGTGGAGCAGCTCTTCCCCCTGCGAGAGGCCCGGCACCGACAGAAGGTCCGGCGCCTCCTCGACCTCCAGCTCGCCGACACCGCCAACGCCTGGGAGCTTAACGCCGACGGCACCCACACCCGCCTCCGCCCGAGAGAGGGTGAAGAACCTTTAGACAGCCAGGCCCTGCTCCTCGAAGAGCCCTTCTAGCGCAGGAGCTTACGTAAATCCTCGAGGCTACGCTATATTGCGCAAGTCGGGACGCGGACCTTTGGAGGCGTTGATGGAGAACCGGCTGACCGGGCACAACGAGGCGAAAGACGAGGGGAGGTCCTCCGTGCCACGGTCTTCCGAACCGCCAGCGGGCACGGACCGGCGGGAGATAGAGTGGCAGTACGATGCCCCCGATGGGCTAGAGCGAGTCGAGGAATGGTTGCTAGAGAGAAACGTGTCGGAGCCGTTCGGGCTCTCTGTCCTCGAAGGCTCCTCGGCGGAGCTCGTGGACGCCTACTACGACACGGAGGATTGGCGGCTTTACCGCGCCGGCTACGCTTTGCGTGTCCGCCAGGAGGCCGGAGGGAGCTATGAGGCGACGATGAAGACCCTCACGCCCGCGGGCGGTGTCGCTGGCAACCTCCGGGGGTGGCATGAGATCTCCGAGCCGCTAAAGAGCGACGAGGCCGATGCGCTCCTCGAGGCGACCGGCCTCGTCGGTAGACGCTTCAAGGAGTTCGTTTGTCCGCACCGGTTGCGTTCCCTTTTCGTGGTCCGCACCTGCCGCCGGACCTTTGGCCTCGTCTCCGCTGGCGTCCGGGTCGGGGAGGTAGCGCTCGACCGTTCGGAGATAGCGCTCGACGGCGACGAGCCGACCCGCCTCGTGCGGGTCGAGATTGAGGCGGACCCCTCCGCAACGACTATCCCTCAGGAGTTGGAGGGTTTCGCGGAAGCGATGAAGGAAGCCCTCGGGCTACGGTCGACCGCGATCTCCAAGTACGAGGCCGGTCTCTTCGCGACCGGCCAGAGCCCGAAAGGCGAGCCGGGGGCAGGGACCAAAGACGCAAAGGAGAAGTAGAAGATTTGGACCTTTACGTTGTCAGGCACGCGGTGGCCCAGCAACGCGACGAGGACCGTTGGCCGGACGACTCGAAGCGTCCGCTGACGCAAAGGGGCGAGGAGCGGTTTCGGCGCGCTGCCGGAGGGATCATAAGGCTTGTGCCCGAGGTCGGCCTGGTCCTCAGCAGCCCTTTCGCCCGGGCGTGGCGGACGGCGGAGATCCTGGAACAGGCGGGCTGGCCCGCGCCCATCCCTTGCGAAGAGCTGGAGCCCGGTTACCCGCCGCACAAGGTCCTGGTCGCTCTAGCGCGCTACGAAGATTCGGGTTCCGTGGCGGTTGTGGGGCACCGGCCCCAGTTGCACGAGTTGGTCTCGTACCTCTTGATCGGCGACGCCGAGGGGCTGCGCGTCCAGATCAAAAAGGGCGGAGCGGTCCGCCTCCAGTTCGACGGCCCTCTCGAGCCGGGCGTCGGCTTCCTGCGCTGGCTCCTCACGGCCAAGGCGCTGCGGGTCATGGGGGCGCACGGCCCGCCGGCCTCGGACGGCTAGCCGCCCAGCGGTATCTCTGCGAAGGTTTCGAGCTCGGGGTACCGGGAGGAGTTCAGGTCGAGCAGGGTGAGCTCGACGCGCTCGACTCGGAACGCGCCCACGGTCCACTCGCGGTAGCGCTCGACGGTGCTGACGAACACTTCGGGAGCGGGCGTGCCATCCGGGGCCTGCAGGTAGGCCAGGGTGAGGTGGAACGGCCCGGAGGGACTTTCGAGCCCGCATCGCTCGCAGATGGCTTCGCGCAGCTCCCCCAGCCTCCCGCCGTCGCGCACCTCGACGAACGCCGCCCCGGAGAAGACGTTGAGGTTCGCAAGTTTTGCTGTAAAGGCGGGGAAACTTCGTAGCGCCTCCCGGGCCTCGGCCGCATACCTCTCAAGACGCTCACGCGAGACCTCGTTCTCGGCCTTGGGTTTCGAGACGAGGAAGCCTAAGAACAGCAGCGTTACGTGCATGAAATGGTCCGGATGCAGGGAGACGAACGGGAAGGGACGCAGGGCGTCCCTCAATGGCGCGAGGCTGCGCTGCAGGATCGGGGCCTCGACCGGTACCACCAACGAGGCGGAGAGGGCGTGCCCGTCCTGCCACTCCGGGTCCGTGTGCCCCCCGAACTCCAGGCAACGCTCCCTCTTGAACCTCTCCCACACCTCGGCGTACTTGTCCATCCCAGATATTGTAATAATTACGCAGCGTTTAGGAAGGCAGCTCCTGGGGTGGCCGAGACGCTCGGGGAGGCACGAAATCGGACAAACGGGGGATCACGCCAAACGAAAAACCGGTAGCCGAGGATTGAAGCCCGACGTGTACCCACTCCCCCGAGAGCTGGCCCACCACGCCCGTAGGGATACTTTTGCTCCCGAAGAGCTGCGCGCTGCTTGTCGGGAGGCCGGAGAGGGCCTGGGGCGGGCGGACGTCGAAGAAGCCCGGTTTAGGTCGGCAGCCGAGATGGTGGAGATGTGGCGGGGGCTGGACCTGCCGGCGTGGGTGGCGCCCTACACCCTCCGGGACGCCCGTCTCGGCTACCTGCGCGGCTACGAGGAAGCGCTCGTCGCCGGTGGGTTGGCGGAGCACCGGGTTGAAGAGGCGGCCCGAGCACGCTGGGGCGACGGCTGGCGGGAAAAGCTCCGCGCCGCCCGCGAGAGGAACCCCGCCGGCGATTGACCGCCGTGCTACTATCGGGCCTCGGAAACACCGAAGGGCCGGAGGTGATCTCGGAACTCAAGCTGTACAACGCTGACGACCACCGGCCGGGGTTCACTGCCTGCCCCGGCTGGTAGCTAAGAGAAGAACCTCTCATCCGCCTGTTCAACAAAGCGGGTATAGAAACGCAGACCCGACTCCGCAACAGAGATAGGGTCTCGCTGTTGAAGTCGCCGACCCAGGTGATAAGCGGGAGGCTCGTACCAAGTTCCGGAATCTTGGAATCGACGAAGCTCTAGGCGGGCTGGATAATCCCGTACGATCAGGGGCTTATCTCCCGAATAGGAGACAATTTGTCCGTCCCGCATCTCCATATGCTCGATGTACAAAGAGTTGCCGTACGCTGGGTTGATGGTACGGTAACCGGGGTGGTGCTCCACGATCTCTTGCAGAGTATGCTCGTCTACGTTCCTAGCATGTTTTGGGTAATGCAGCAACGAGTCGTCCTTCCGCCGCTTCTTAAAGCGACCCCTGCCATGGCTGAAACGTGTTACTAAAGGGCTGGCAGGCTCTCTCCGTCTTGATCCAGGACTTTTCCAAGCACCCCAAGAAATCTTGCCACGCGTCTTCGAACTCCTCGAAATTGTGCGCAGCTCTCATCCGCCCCAGGGCTCCACTTGTGGCCCTCAGCGCGGCCTTAGCTTGATAAAGCGGTTCTCTCATACTTCTCGATGTTAAGGCAAGTAATGTAGGAAGTGAGTCACGCTGCCTATGGCTATTTGCAGGATATTCTCAGTATTGTTCACAAATTATTACTGCTGTAAAACCGGGTTGTCGAGGTTCCACGCTTATCGGGGAGACAGTATCGACGCGCGCTCGTCGTGTCCGACGATCAGGTAATCCGCAAAGCCGCTGGCGAGCCTCCAGCCGGCCTCTTCTATGGCGCGCTCTATTTCTTGCCGGGTCATAGTTACAGGCGTCACTACCCCTGCGGCCTTGCGGTCAAACACGAGAGGCCGGGCGACTTTGGAGAATGCAAGCGGCAGCTTCTAGGGCGTGGTGCAAAAAGGAGGGTCGTCGACTCGTCTGTGGGTAATAAGATATGCCGAGTTGCGGATAGAAGCGAGCACAAGGAGGATCAAGGGTTTGGCTTTCGAGGTGAGGTTCACACTCTCAGAGTTCGACGTGGTAGGCGAGGAGAGGCCTCGCGCCGGGGCCTTCACCGACGAGGATTGGCACAAGATCTTCACGCTGGCTAAAGAGCATGGCTTTGACCGTGCGGGCGACTACGAGAAGCTGCTATTTCCCGAGAAGGGTGAGTCCCGCGAGTTGCCCCTCGTCGCCTCTCAGGAGCTGGCCGTAGCGCTGAGCGAGCTGTTGAGGGAGGAGACCTCTCCCGAAGGGGAGACCAAAGGACAGGCGTTAGTGTACGCCCCCGAACACGGCTGGCGGTGGGAGCCGGTGATCCGAGTCGGACCGTCCGACAGGCCCGAGCTTCAGGTAGGCTGGACCCAGGTGAGGCAGCTCGGTGAGCTGGTCGAGAGCGGTCCCATAACCATAGCCCGCGTGGACGAGCCCGCAGGTTAGAGCATTCTTCGTCCGCGTATATCTCGTCGGGCTCATAACCCGAAGGTCGCGGGTTCGAGCCTCACAGGTCACTCAGCTCTTAGCGGCGAAGCCAGGCTTGTCAGATGTACGCTTCGAGCGAGCGTAGATTAGAATTCGCGTGCCAAACTCTACTGGGAGATAAAGAGGAGCGAGAAGATTTGACTGTTGAGAAGGTTCAGGTCGTAGGTGCGGGGCAGATGGGCAGCGGCATAGCCCAGGTCGTCGCGCAGTCCGGCCTTTCCGTGCACCTTTCGGATGTGGACGAGGGAGCCCTAGAGCAGGGCCTTCAGACGATAAAGAAGAACCTGGCTCGCTCCGTCGAGAGGGAACGAATCTCCCAAGACGAGATGGACGAAGCCCTCGGGCACATCGAGTCGGGGACGGAGTACGCTGCCGACGCGGACCTTGCGATAGAGGCCGTGGTCGAGGTCGCCGAGGTGAAGGCGGAGGTGTACCAGGCCCTGAACGAGCAGCTCGGGGACGACGCGATCCTGGCGACGAACACCTCCTCGATCTCCATCACCAGGCTCGGGGCGCAGACACACCGGCCCGAGAAGTTTGTTGGGATGCATTTCTTCTACCCGGTACCGCTCATGAATCTCGTCGAGATCGTCCGTGGCGTCCAGACCAGCGACGAGACCTGTCAAGCCGCCCACGGGTTGGCCGAACGCCTGGGCAAAGAGTCGGTGGAGGTGCAGGACTTCCCGGGTTTCGTCTCCAACCGCGTCCTGATGCCCATGATTAACGAGGCCATCTACTGCGTGATGGAGGGTGTCGCCGAGCCTGAGGAAGTGGACGAGGTGATGAAGCTCGGGATGAGCCACCCAATAGGACCCCTAGCGCTCGCGGACCTGATAGGCCTCGACACTTGCCTGCACGTTATGAAGGTCTTGCATGCAGGCTTCGACGATAGCAAGTACCGGCCCTGCCCGCTCTTGAAGCGCTATGTGGCCGCCGGGTGGCTCGGGCGAAAGAGCGGGCGCGGGTTCTACGAGTACGAGTAGCTTGTGGAGTCGCGTAGCGTCGCTTGATGGGAAACGACCTTAAGGCTTTCGAAGAACATACAACCACACCTAGTAGAGGAGAGACTACTATTGAGGGATGAACCCCAAGAAAGGATGCTCTGGCTAACTGCCCTGAATAGTTTCTGGCGGCAACCCACTGAATAGAGGCAACGGCAACCCCTACTCTAGATGTCAACACTTCTAAGGGTACGTCAGATTTCGATTTGTGCCGGTATGCGATGGCACGCAAAAAGGATAAAATTAACAAATAGTGGAGAAGCAGAAGGAGGATACATGCGAGCACTCGAATGCGACTGCGGCCAGCACCTGGAAGCCTCCGATGAGCAGAAGCTATTCGACGAAGCCCAAAAGCATATGAATCGAGACACTCCGAGATGCAACTTAGTGCCGAACGGGTCCGTATCGTCACAGAGAAGGCTTACGACAAGAAGCCCGATCTCCTGGCAGGAATAGACATCCCTCCACGGGCAGCTGCCTTCGTGGGAGGCAGGGGAATGCCTCCTAGTAGCACGAGGCCTGAGCTCCGCCAAAAACCACAGGACAGCGTGCAGGCGAACGAGGAGCGAGAAGGGAAGAAAGGCTTGGTAGACAAAATCAAAGGTAAACTGACGGGCCAATAGTAGAAAACGGATGATAACAAGGCCCAGGACGTCTAGGGTGCCGATTTAGAGGTTCCGAGAGAGTAGGGGTTTGAGTATTCCCTCGGAGTACTGGAAGGAGCAATGTATGGCAAACGTAGGCGTTGGGGAGAGGTTCCCAGCCTTCATACTACCGGACGAGCAGGGACAGCCCTTCGACCTGCGCAGCGAGCTTGCCGAAGCTCCCTTGATGCTCGTCTTCTACCGAGGCGACTGGTGACCGTACTGCAACGGGCAGCTGGTCAGCTTTGCCAGGGATCACCAAGAGTTCGAGGAGCGCGGGGTTAGGCTCGCCGGCATCAGCGTCGACCCACCGAGTCGCAACGTCGCGATGGTGGAGAAGCTTGATCTTCCCTTCCCCCTCCTCAGCGATCCACGTGGGGAGCTCATAAAGCGCTGCGGTCTGTGGAACGATGAGGAAGGTGTCTCTGAGCCAGCAATCGTAGCCCTCGACAAGTCGGGGACGGTGCAGTACCTGTACTCTGGGGGCCCTGACTTCGCCGACCGCCCGCAGGAGGAGTCCTTGCTCTACATCCTGGATAAGGTGGGCAGCGATGGCGAGTATGGTGGGGGTGAGCCTGACATCCGGATTTCTGCGGAAGAGGCCGAAAACGAGACCGTGCGCCCGGACAAGCCGGCTATGTCACTCGAGCAACTACAGCCGTACTACCGAGGAGTCTACTTCGCCACCGTCTCGATGAATAAGAAGCTCGCAGACGAGGGCCTCCAGGGAGAAAGTATCGCGAAGAGGGTCAACGACTACCAAGGGCTGGTCACCGAGTACAACGCGGCAATCAAGGAAACTGTCAAGGTGAAGGGCGGCTAAGGTTCATCAAAAGCCGTCGGATTCATTACGTTAAGAGCGTGCTTTAGTAAAGGAGAGAATTAGAACTGTTTTGTACGCTCTCGCGTACGCGGAAACCCATCTATAGCTCTCTTCGCTAGGTGTCCGTTGAAAGCTGAGGAAGCTACCCCACAAAAACAGCCGCTGACCGCCCACATCCCTACGGAAAGCCGATTTTCAGACTCTCTGAAGCCAACCCTACCCCTTACAAACACGCGCTATGAAACTGTTTGCAAAAGGGCAAACACTACTTCAACACTATATTTTTCGTAAGGGCGCACGGCCAAAATGGAATAGAATCTTAAATCTTCGGCCTGTGGAGCAACCCCCGAAGCCTATCGAGGCTTTGCCAAACGGTCTCTTACAGCGGTTTGCAGTGCAGTTGAACCGCAACGCCAGGGCATGCTAACGCTTGTGCGCGAGGTCTTCTCGATAAGAAGCAAACTTTGCCAGTGCCAGTGGGTCAACAACAGTGCAAGCCGCTATAGAGCGTGTTTGGTAAAGCTAAGCAATGATTGGTCTTGGGTTGGAAGAGCTTAGAGCGACTTTTACATTAACCGATGGCTGCTCGGTAGCCGCAATCCTGAACCAGCCCTTGGCATCTTGGCCGTGACGGTCTTCAGTGCCCGCCCCATGGCTTCGAGTAGTGCCTCTTTGCTCCTGGCCTTCGCCTTCCTTAGGAAGCCTTTTGTCTTTCGTCTTCGAGCTCTTCATACTTGCAAGCTAACTCACAGACAGCGTGGGGGCAGCCGCCCCGGATCGCAGGCGGCACCCGGCAGACGAGCTCGTTCTCCTGCGATCCCTACCCCGAGGTCAAGGGTGCCGATCACGATCGCGAAGGTTACCACTGCGGCCAAGAACCCTACGGCATCCGCCCCGAAGCCAACCCCCAAAGCCGGTAGGGCCGCTCCGAGGTAGATGAAAACATAAAAGGCGGAGAAGATCGCTCCGCGACTGCTCTCCGGTGCTACCCAGTCCACAAGCTGCTGGGAGCCGAGGAAGGCGAGGCCATGTCCCAAGCCCGAGACGATGGTGCCCGCGACGAACAGGAGCACGGACTCTTGGCGGAGAGCTATCACGATCAAAGCTAGCCCTGCTGCAAGGAGGACCGGGCCCAAGACGATCGCCCGCCGGATGGGCCACCCACCAAATCCCAGCTGCCCGATTGCGGAGGTCCCCATGAGCGCAAAAACCACCGCCCCGGCCGCCATTTGGTTATCTACCCGCAGCAGTTTATCCGTTACGGAGGGTCCTAAAGACATGTAGACCGCTACCACGCTGAAGGCTCCGAACGCCGCCACGGCGGCTAGGGCGAACGGCCTCTGAATACCTCGCGGCACCGAAAGGCGCTGGGGTAGCAGCGATGCTCCCCCGAGTGTGGTTTCCTTGACGGTCTCGGGCATCACCCAAACTCCCAGCAGTGCCGGGACGAGCAGGCCCAAGTGAAGTACGAACACTAGCGCCGTGGGCCACGGTCCGTACTCCGCGAACACACCAGAGGCGAGTGGTCCGATCGCCAATCCTCCGACCGCCGCCGTCGCCCCCACCCGCGCGGCGCGACCGTGGTCTCCTCTTGGTTCGAGCTCGGTGAGGGTAGCGACGGCGGTGCCGAGGGTGGCGCCTACCCCCAAGCCCTGCAGGACCCGAGCCACGAGAAGCCAACCCACCCCTTGGGCGAAGATGAAAACTACGGAGCCTATAGCTGCCAGCCCCAGGGCGGGTAGGAGCACCCGCCTTCTCCCCACTCGGTCGGAGAGGGGACCGAAGGTGATAAGGGAGAAGAGCGCCATCACCATGTACGCCGCGAAAACGACGGTCAGCACGCCTGCCGAAAACCCGAAGCGCTCCTGGTAGATGGGGTAAAGCGGTGTGGGGATGGTGGCCCCCACAAGTAGGAGGAACAGAGTGTAGGTGACCAGCCAAAAGGCGTGGTTATTGCTCAGAGTCCGTGCCCTACCAAGTCTCGCTGCTCCTTCAGTTGTCATCCTTGATACCCCTCTTACCCTCTAGACCACCAGCAACCATTAAGCTTCCTCTCCATAGCCCCCGTGGAGTGCTGAGAGGCCTTAGCACCTCAGATCAGCGTGGTGTCTACGTAGCACCATCTCGAGTCTTCCCCCGGCTCGAACGACTGGACTATCGGGTGCCCGCTTGCGTGTAAGTGCTTCCTGGCGTGCTTATTCTTAGAGTAGAGAAGCCAGCCAACGCAGTACGGTAGTGCAATACACCCGGTAGCCAGAACCCTCCGACGAAGAACAGGAACGCAGCGTGCTCACGCCCTGAAGCACAGAACGAGGCCAAAGCTTCCGCGCCCGGAGGTGGGTGGTGGTCCGTGTGGTGTTGGCCAGCCTCTAGCGACGGCGCAGGCCGTCGAGAACGTCCTTGGGTCCCCGGTACTCGCCTTCGGGGAGCCGCTTGCGTACCTGACTTACGACCGCCCCCGGCACCCCATTCGCTTCCAGCCTACTAACGAGCTCTTCCTTGCGTATCGGGAACTCGATGCCCTTCAGGTAGCGCTCCACGTACCGCCCCGCACTGGAGGGGAGGTGCTTCCTCAAAAGGTCCATGGTTTCTGTCTCGCCTCCTCTACGCACTTCGTCCCTGCGCACCCGATGATACAACAGGCGCGTTCGTGGTCTGTCTTCGCTGACTTGTCATTGAGGTGAATATACGGATAGGTATGCGATTTTCTAGGCTCAGGTGTCTTCACCGCTGCCAACTACCAACTCTGCAAGGGTAGGCTGCAAGGGAAGGCTGGCCTCCTCTCCCGCAACCATAGCGGAGTCTCACCTCGCACCGCTGGGGCCTCCCCGTACCACCGCGGGCCTCGTCCCACCCGGCTTGCGGCCGAGCGAGGCGAGGGGTTCTTTGGGAGGAGGCTCCCTGTTCGAAGGATAGAAGCTTATCCCTTCGGTGCCAGCTCTATAACCCTTGTTCGTAATCTTCCACCGTAGGCCACAAGGGCG
>JALYGT010000054.1 GCA_030776965.1 Actinomycetota bacterium | reverse complement strand
CTATACCCGCTGGCTGGAGAAGCGCAATGCGGTTGGTGATGTTATGGCCGAGAGTAGGACGCCCAGAGACGACCGTAGGCTTAAGGCCGCATACACTAACTTGTGGGAAGTTGGCACCGATTACGTTGATTGGTCCAAGGTTCAGAAGCGTCTCACGACCAAGAATCTGAAACTTGAAAACAAGAGGTCCAACATCGCGGGGTTGCAGTTTGTGGATTTGCTGGCTCACCCTAGCTATACAGCTATGCGGTGCCATCGTGAGCACAAGAAGTTGCCGGATAACTTCGGTGGGCGCATCGCAGCCATACTGGAGGCGGCAAAATACGACAGAGCGGCAAGTGGCCGCGTAGACGGTTGGGGTAGAAAGTGGCTGCCATGAAAAGGCTCCCCGAAGGGAGCCCCGAAGGTACCTAACCTTCTCCCTCCAGCTTGACTGGATTGCCCATATTCTACCCCAATCCCCCCATATCTGTAAACAGGAATCGGGAAGCAATCACCTGTTTTGCAGGATTTTTATATAGCTTTAGTCCTCTGTCAGCTTCGCGTAAGGTAGCGTTTCGGCCACCAACAGTTTCAGCATCGCATCCCGGAACATATGCGGATTCTCGCGGTTATTAAATCGGAACTCTAGCTCATCAAGGTAGGCGTCTAGGTGCTTCGCGCTTACCTGGTGATAGCTACCGATGATGCTCCGCTTTAGCAAGGACCACACGTTCTCAATGCTATTCACGTGAATATCGCCTTCTGCGACGTACTCTTTGTCCCGGTGCTTGACCGTCTTGTGTTCGGTGTCCTTGTCCGCTATGCCCCGATAGGCAGGCCATTCGTCGGTGTAAATAGCTTCCGTGTCACCAGCGGTGTTCTCTCGGATGAAGCCGTGTAAGGTCTCTCGGTCGGTTCCCCTGATCACCTGTAGACAGATGTTGCCGCCACGTTGGATAGCCCCGACCACGACCGTCTTGTTGCCCTTGTAGGCTCGTCCTTTGCCCTCGACTTTGCCGCCCACAAAGCTTTCGTCCACCTCAACTATCCCTTTGAGAAGTTGGGCGTCCACTTCGTTAAGAGCAGCGCGTATGCGGTGCGAGAGATACCACGCGGTTTTGTAGGAAACCCCTACCATGCGCTTGAGTTGATTGGACGAGATGCCCTTTTTGCTCTCCACAATAAGGTAAACTGCTAGGAACCACTTCCAAAGTGGAAGGTGGCTGTCGTGAAAGATGGTGCCAGCCGTGACGGAGAAATGATAGCGGCATGAGCGGCAAACGAACTGAGCGCGGTCTTCAAGGCGATAGACGTTCTTCTCGCCGCAGCGGGGGCACTCTACCCCATCAGGCCAGCGCAGCTCTTCCAAACGAGCGCGGCAACTGTCTTCGCTGTGATAACGGTCCACCAATTCGACAAGGTTTATCTCTTGCTCTTTTAGCATGGGAGGTCTCCTAGATGCCCCGAAAGAAAAAGCGGGCCACCGAAATGACTACCGACGAACTGATGAAGGATTTGTTCCCCAAAAAGGTGCGCGACAAGGCTAAGGAAGTTGCCGAAAAGTCCCGCAAATCCGAGAAAAAATCGCCTCATAAGTGAAGTTTACATGAGGCGGCGTGTTGTGTCAAGTATATAATCCCGATATTATCGGCCAGAAGCCGAAGCAACTTTAGCAACCGACCGCCAGGCCCAATCTACAGAGGCAGCCCTGTGTTCCGACCCCGTTCCTTTGCGGTATTACACAATTTCATCTAAATAATATCTAAATTAGGGTGGTATAATGTCTCCACTGCTACACTACCGCTTATGGAGGTGAACGTGGATAAGCTGAGGAAGCTCAGGCAGCTTAGGGTTCTGACGCTGCGCGAGCTGGAGGAGGAGTCGGGCGTCTCCTACAACACGATCTGGCGCCTAGAGAATGGGTATCGGCAGGCGAGGCCCTCCACTATCCGCAAGCTGGCTACCGCTCTCGGCGTCAAGCCCGAGGAACTGATCGTAGTGGAGAGCGAGAATGCCTAGCGCAGCTACAAGCGGGACTAAGGTAGCGCTGTATCTACGGGTGAGTAGCGACGAGCAGCGAGAGCGCCAGACCATTGAGACGCAGCGGGAGTTCCTCTCCGACTACGCGAGGGTAATGGAGCTAGAGGTAGTGGACACCTACCCTGACGACGGCGTCTTGGGTACGATACCGCTGGAGGAGAGGTCCGAGGGCAGGCGGCTTTTAAAGGACGCGAAGGCGGGCAAGTTCGGCACCGTGCTCGTCTACAAGCTGGACAGGCTCGGACGAACGCTGCTCGTCATCGTGGAGGCGCACGACAAGCTTGCAGAGATCGGCGTGGGGCTTCGGAGCCCCCACGAGGCCATAGACACCTCTACGCCCCACGGAAGGTTCGCGTTTCAGACGCTCGCCTCCGTCGCCGAGCTTGAGCGCGAGAACATCCGGACGAGGACCCGCGACGGGCTCCACAGGGCTTTCCGGGCAGGGAAGTACATGGGCGTGGTGCCCTACGGCTACGTGGCGAACAAGGATGCGCGCCTGGAGATTGTGCCCGAGGAGGCCGAGGTGGTGCGCAAGATATTCGGGCACATAGTGGAGGGCGCAAGCCTCTACTCGGTAGCGAAAGACCTCAACGAGGGGCACATCCCCCCTCCGGGCAAGCGCTACGGAAGCGGCAAGAGGCGCTGGCAGAACAGGTGGGCTCCCACCACGGTTCGCAACATCATCCACCAGCGTGCCTACTCCGGCATCCACGAGGTGACGCTGGGCGGCTCCGAGCGCGTCGAGCGCCCGGTCCCGGCCATTATCGACCCTCTCCTCCAGGAGCAAGCCAAAGCCGCCCTTGCCGAGGGCAAGCGCCGCACCTACCAGCGGGAGGGGAATCGGAAGTACCTGCTCTCGGGGCTCGTGAGGTGCGCCATCTGCGGTTACGGCTGCTCGGGCCACGCCAATACCGCTAAGGGCAAGAGGCGCTCCTACTACACCTGCATCACCAACATGCGCGCCAAGGTGCCGCAGGGAGGCCCGCACGGCGCTCCCTACATCCGGGCCGAGTGGCTCGAAGAGGAGGTCTGGAGCGACGTGCGGCGGTTTCTAGAGAATCCTGGCGAGGTGCTCGACCGCGTACGCGCTCAGATCGAGAGTGACGACGAGATAGAGCAGCTGAAGTCTGAGTGCGAGCGGCTTGAGCGCGTGCTTGCCAACCTGCGCGACGAGCGCCTCGACTACCTGCGCCAGCACGCCAGGGGAGCCGTCGAATCCGAAGAGGAGCTGGACACTTTGCTCACCGACGTTCGGGGTCGAACCGAGAATACTCGGCTGCTCCTGGAGAATGTCGAGGTTGCGCTTGAGGGCAGGCGCGAGCGCCGGAAGCTCGCCGACAGTGCGGCGGCGTGGCTTGCGACTCTGCGCGAGCGGCTCTCCGAGGTCGAGGAGGACACTGAGACGGCTTACCTGGAGCGCCGGCAGCTCGTGAAGCTCCTAGTGGCGAACATCACGGTCGGAAGGCGCGAGGACGGCAGGCGTGATGTGCGCGCGACTTACCGCTTTGGACCGCCGTCTCATACGGAGGCCGGGAGAGAGGATGCGTATGCGTCAGGTATACCAAGCGACTTGTCGTACTCGTTGCCACACACCTCGCATTGAGCCATCTTCTTTCACCTCTCCGTCGCCTAACCGTTGGTATGAGTTTATCCCCAGCACTCCTCGATGGTTAACTTTCAGGCGCTAAACCGAGGGGCCCCTCCAATATAATCGAAGCCGGTCGAGAAGAGAGGAAGCACGGTCCCGTTACAGCGCGGGCTTAAAGAGGAGGAAGTTTATGAGGCAGCGGTCTTTGGGGAGCGAGGGGCTTACGGTCCCGGAGTTAGGCCTGGGGTGCATGGGGATGAGCGAGTTTTACGGCACCGGCGACGAGGACGAGTCCGTCGCTACGATACACAGGGCCATAGAGGTCGGCGTCACCTTCCTGGACACCGCCGACATGTATGGCCCGTTCACCAACGAGAGGCTTGTCGGCAAGGCCATAGCCGACAGGCGGGACGAGATCGTGCTCGCCACCAAGTTCGGCAACGAGCGGGCCGAGGACGGCACTCGTGTGGGCGTAAACGGCAGGCCTGAATACGTGCGCGACGCCTGCGCCGCCTCACTGAGAAGGCTCGGGGTAGACTACGTAGACCTCTACTACCAGCACCGCGTCGACCCTGACACGCCTGTCGAGGAGACCTGGGGTGCCATGAAGCAGCTGGTCGAGGCCGGCAAGGTCCGGTTCTTGGGCATCTCCGAGGCGGCGCCCGAGACCATAAGGCGGGCGCACGAGGTGCATCCCATCTCGGCCTTGCAGACTGAGTACTCGCTGTGGAGCCGCGACGTGGAGGACGAGATTCTCCCCACCGTCCGCGAGCTCGGCATCGGCTTCGTCGCCTACAGCCCCCTGGGACGCGGCTTCCTGACCGGCCAGATCCGGAGGTTCGAGGACCTGGCGGAGGACGACTACAGACGCTCCTCTCCGCGCTTCCAGGGCGAGAACTTCGAGAAGAACCTGCAGCTCGTAGATCGCGTGAGGGAGATGGCGGACGAGAAGGGCGTAACCTCCGGCCAGCTCGCGCTCGCCTGGCTCTTGCACCAGGGCGAGGACGTCGTGCCCATCCCCGGCACCAAGCGGCGCGAGTACCTCGAAGAGAACGCAGCGGCGGTGAACGTAACCCTCACGGACGAGGATTTGAGGCGCATCGAGGAGGTCATGCCCAAGGGCGTGGCCGCCGGCGAACGCTACGGTGAGGCGGGAATGAGCACCGTCAACCGTTGAAAGGCGAGCTCTCTCTGCCGTCAGCCCCGAGGACGCTAAAGCCTGGTTCTTTCACTGCGGTTACGAAGCTGAGGCTCAAGGCTCGTGAATAGCAGTCTGAACCGGTGGGTAGTCGCCGCGGCCGCGGTGGTCATGCAGGCCGGGCTCGGGTCCTTCTACGCCTGGAGTGTTTTCCGAGAACCCTTATCGAGCCTCTATGGGGCGAAGGTCACCAACGTCAACGTCGCGTTCTTCCTGGCGAGCTTCACGTTCGGCATCGCTTCCTTCGGCGCCGGGCTCTTGCTGAGGTGGGTAGACCCTCGCGTCGTCGGTACCTTAGGCGGCATACTCTATGGGCTCGGGGTCTTCCTCGCCAGCTTCGCCGAAGAGAGCCTCCCCGTCTTGTACCTGTCGTACGGTCTCATCGCCGCTGTCGGGCTGGGCCTGGGCTATGTCGCGCCCGTCGTGGTACTCCCCAGATGGTTCCCGGAGAGGCCCGACCTCGCCTAGGTATAGCGGTGCTGGGCTTCGGCGCCGGTCCGACTATCGGCGCCCCCTTGGCCACGGTCCTGATGATCTCCTCCACCGGCGGGCCGCTTTCGGCCTTCGGAATCCTAGGGCCTGCCTACGCCGTCGTGGTCGGCGGCGCCGCTCTCCTCTTGAAGAACCCGCATGGGGACCACGAGCTTGGTAGACGAGGGGCCGAGCGTGGGGACCGAAAGTCAGCGGTAGCAACGCAGGGGTGGGACTTCCGCGGGGCCCTGAAGACGTGGCAGTGGTACGCGATGTGGGCCATGTTCTTCCTAAGCACAACCGCCGGGCTTGCGGTCTACTCCGACGACCAGGCTATGGCCGCCTCGATCGGCGGGGGCATCGCCACCCTCGCCTCCGCCTTCGTCGTCCTCATGGCCATGGCCGACACGACGGGACGGCTCTTCTGGCCCGCCATCTCGGACTACGTCGGTGCGAGGAACGTCTTTCTTACGATGTTCCTCTTGGAGGGTGCGTCGTTCTTTCTGCTGCCGATGCTGGGATCGGGCTCGTTCGTGCTCTTTTCCGTCCTCTTCTTCGTGGTGCTGACATGCTACGGCGGTGGCTACGGAACGATACCGGCGCTCGTAGATGCCTACTACGGCAGGGGAGACATCGGCACGATCTACGCTAGCATAGTCATCGCCTCTGGTGCCGCCGGGTTCGGCGCGCCGGTCCTCCTGGCACGGTCGGCGGACGCGACCGGCTTGTACGACCCCGCCCTCTATGCTTCCGCCGGGCTCATGCTGGTCCGCGCCCTCATCCCGCTCCTTCTCAGGCCACCCGGACCTACTCGCTAAGTCGAGGTTGGAAGCTAAGCGCCACAGCCCGGGCATGCCACCAAACCCGGCCGTCGCTCTCAACGCCACTATTCCTCACGGGATTAAGGTACCGGCATCGGTACTCATCGGACGCAAGGACCGGCGACCAACCGGGTTCTCTCGTCGCAGTCACGGCCCGAGGGTCGCAGCGATATTCTCTGGCAGGGGTCAACCTTTACGAACACCGCTGTAGAGCCCCAAAAATGAGGGTTTTCGTTGCCGTACGGAGCGCGGGGCGATCCTGGAGCGTACCAAATGTTGAAAGAGATTTTGTTATCCTGCAACATGTCGCGGGTACTCACGGTACTCGACTTCAAGCGTGCCCGGGCAACGAAGAGGGATATATAATTGTCTTTCGAAGAACGAGCCGTCGGAGGTGGTGAGGTACTGAACGCCTCGGTTGGAACGGTACTCGGGGAGCGCTACAAGGTACAGAGCACGCTGGGCGAGGGAGGCATGGCCGTCGTCTACAAGGCGGAGGACGCCATCCTCGGGCGCCGCGTCGCCCTGAAGACGCTCCATCGCCGCTATGCCGAAGAGGAGTCTTTCCGGGCGCGCTTCAAGCAGGAGGCGCGGGTGATGGCTTCCTTAGACCACGAGAACGTCGTCAAGGTCTACGACATCTCCCAAGACGATGAGGTGCCGTTCATCGTTGCCGAGTACGTCGACGGGCGGGACATCGGAGACGCCCTCAAGGGCACGCCCGGCGGCTATCTGGGCGAGCGATACACGAGGGGGGTGGCGATGCAGCTCCTGAGGGCGCTAGACTACGCGCACCAGCGTGGGATCGTCCACCGCGACGTAAAGCCCTCGAACATACTTATCACGCGGGAAGGCACCGTTAAGGTAGCTGACTTCGGGATCGCGCGCGTCGTGGAAGAAGAGGAAGAAGAGCCCGGCGAGATCATCGGGAGCGCCCGCTACATGTCGCCCGAGCAGCTCAAGGGCGAAGAGACCACCCCTCGTAGCGACCTGTATTCCGTCGGCGTCCTCCTCTACCACTGCCTCACCGGGAGCCCGCCCTTCTCCGGCAGCGCCAGGAGCGTCGCCCGCCAGCAGATCCACCAAGAGCCGACCCCACCGAGCGAGCTGAACAAGGCAATCTCGCCGCGCCTGGAGGCGGTGATCCTGAAAGCGCTCGCCAAAGACCCGAAGGACCGCTACCCCTCCGCCTCCGCGATGCTCGAAGATCTGCAAGAAAGCGCGAACGCCGAAGTGGCTGGTGGGACTTCGGGAGCGCGCAGGCGTCGCAGGCTGCGCAAGCGTCCTGGCGGCCGCAAGGCGCTCCTCGTCTTCTCGGTGCTCGCCCTGCTCCTTTTGGGCGGGGGTACCGCCGCGGCTGGCCTCGGGTATGTGGGCCTCGAAAACCTGCCGGGGCAACGGCAGACCGAAGAGGAGGCCCTGCGGACGCCCGCCCAACCGGTGGCGGAGGAACCGCCGGAGGCCCCGGCAGCGGTGCAGGGTGCCACCGAGCTGAACGCGGCGTCGGGGAACAACCCGGTGTCCTTGAGATTGGGGGTCGTGCCGGGCGTGGACGCGTACTTCGATTACTATGCCGAGGACGTCCTCCAGAACAGCGGCTTTCAGACGCAGGTTGTCTACGAGTACCGCGAGGGTTACGCCCCCAGGGGCGTCGTCTGGGGCACAGATCCCGCCGCCGGCTCTCTGGCGCCTCTGGGTTCCACCATCACCATCTACGCCACCCCCGCAGACGAGCCCCAGATCCCCCAGGTCGTGCTGCCCCAGGCCCAGCCACCTCAGGGCCAACCCCAGCCGCAGGTTCAGCCACAGCCCCAGGTCAGCGGCTAGGTGGCGCAACGAAAACGGGGCCGGCCCCGAGAGGCTAATCTCGCGTTACCGCTGTCGCTTTAGGCGGCTCTCCGTCCACCGTCGATCATATCGGCGATTATCGGGTAGCGATAGTCTACGCCCTGGTAGACCTTATAGGCTGCGTAGCACTGGTGCACGAAGGGGACGAGAGTTGCGATCAACATTACCGGTATCAGCAGCAGGCCGATGAAGATAATGCTCAGGATACCGGTCACGAACCACCCAACGAAGAGGATAACAGCCCAGGCTACCTGATAGCAGAGCGATTGCAGGGCGTGGAAGGACACCCTTCGGGACCTGTCCCTGTAGACCAGCCAGATGACGAGGGCTGCGATCGGACCGCCGATGCCGGTCACGATGTTCAACAGCACGCTTAGGTGCGCGAGCATCGACCACGTCCGCTCGTCCTGGGCACTCATCCCGCCGCCCACCGGGACCCGGGTTAGGCGGGGCTCCGCTTCTCTAGGGGTGCCGTAGTTCGGGTCTTGTTGCTGCATTCTCGCTCCTTTTGTTCGGTCCACTTCGACACTATCCGGTCGTTCGCTACGACGCAAGGTTTCCTAGGTAAGAGCCCTTTACATCCTCCCTCCCCTCGTCGGGCTCACAGTGCGGTACGCGCGGCGTCGGTTCGCGGCGACGTGCCAGAGGAGGAAGATCGCGACCGGGAGCGCGCACTCGTCTTCGGCGGCGAAGAGGGCCTCGTAGTTCCGGCCTGTCAAGCCCCCGGAGAGGCGCACCGCCTCGCCGCCTTCTTGATACGTAGTGACCGCGAGGTTGCGAAGGAAGCCGATCCGCGCCTCGTAGATCCGGCTTCCGCAAGAGATCTCCAACTCGTCGAGGGAGCGTCCCTTCAAACCAGCAGAGAGCACCTCCTCGCCATCTACGACCATCCGGTAGCGTCTCCCCGACGCCTCGAACGAGGCCGCGTAGTCTCTGGACCTTAACTCCGCGCCCGGGGTCCCGCCCAGATGCAGCTGGCCGAACTCCTTCCCGTCGGAGTTTAGGAGGGCGAACTCCGAGGCGAGCAGGCCGCGGGCGTGGGCGGCAAAGGAGCCTCCGAGGTCCCGCCGGAGGAGGTCCAGGGAAGAAGCTGCTCTCGGTGCGCGGCTCATCGTACCGACTAATACGCGGCGCGCCTTGTGGAGTTTCGCGGACCAGGATAGTACATTAACGCAATGGTAAAGGAGGTTCGTCTATGGAGCTAAAAGACAAAGAGCAGTTGAAGACTGAGATCTTACAGTCCTGGATAAAGAGCGCCTGGATGTACCCAGTGCAGGGTCCTGAGGACAGGGTCTTCTTGCGTACGACCCCCGGCGGTCGCCTGAAGATGCGGCGCAGGATCGGGGAGCTCGAGAAGTCTTTGGGCGTAAAGGGCGAAGACGTCTCGAAGCAGGAAGAGGCCGGGACACTGCCCGCTGAACGCGACAAGCTCGAGCTCGCGATGATGGTCCAGGCGTACACCACCGAACGTCGCTTAATGGAGAGCAAGGGCGCTTCTTTGGGCACTGCCGCCGTAACGCTCGAAGACACCCCGACCGGGGTGCCCGCCCAGAACACCGAATAGTCAGCGGAACGAACCCGTAAGCGAGGGGCATCCTCTTCTTCCTGGTGCATCGGTCTTCGAGCTTGCTGGTAATGAGGTGTGCGTCGGGGCGCTCGCGCAGCTTCGGCAGGAGCTCGGTCCCCAGGCCCGGACCCTCGGACGGCCTGACGTCTCCGTCCTCGACGAGCGGCAGATCGGTAACGAGTTCTTTGTACCAGCCGGTGAATACCGTAGCGCTGGTCTTGATCGAGCCGAGCTAATATACGATCGCTTCCCCGTGCAGGATCGGAGACGCGGCGTGCAGGGTTTTGTGTTTCTTCTTGTTGAAGGAGCGCTCTTCGGGGTAAGAAGATGCCGGAAGCTAGAGAGAGGAGGGCTTGTGAAAGCGGTGATCATGGCAGGTGGTAAGGGAACGAGGCTCAGACCGTTGACGAGCAACCAGCCGAAGCCCATGATCTCGATAGTCAACAAGCCGTGTATGGAGCATATCGTGGAACTCCTCAGGCGACACGGCTTCGAGGACGTGGTAGTTACCCTGGAGTACATGCCAGAGGTTATCCAAGGCTACTTCGGCGACGGATCCGAGTGGGGGATGAACATCGAGTACTCCGTCGAGGAGGAGCCCCTGGGCACGGCCGGCTCGGTGAAGTATGTAGAGGACCGGCTGGGGGAGAGGTTCGTTATCGTCTCGGGCGACGCGCTTACGGACGTGAACCTGACGGAGGCTCTCTCCTTCCACGAGGAGCGCGGGGCCGAGACCACCTTGGTCCTCAAAAAGGTCGACGATCCCTCGGGGTTCGGCATAGTAACCATCGAGGAGGACGGGCGCGTTACCGACTTTATGGAGAAGCCCGACGAGGAGGAGGTCTTCTCGTACACAGCCAACACCGGCATCTACATCCTGGAGCCGTCGGTGCTCGAGGACATACCGGAGGGGCAGGAGTACGACTGGTCCAAGGAGCAGTTCCCGAAGATGCTAGAGGAGGGGCGGTCCCTGTACGGGTACGTAACGGAGGGCTACTGGGAGGATATCGGGAACATCGAGCAGTACATGGGCGCGCAAAGGGCCGTGCTAGACGGCGAAGTAGAGGGGGTCGAGCCCGCGGGGGAACAGCTCAAAGAAGGCGTGTACGTCGGGCGCGATGCGCGGGTAGAGGAGGATCAGCTAGAGGGGCCCGTGGTCCTGGGGGACAACGTCCGGTTGGCTTCCGGCGCTCGCGTCGGGCCCTACTCGGTTCTGGCGTCGAACGTCTCGGTGGGGGAAGGGGCCTCTATCGTCAGGAGCACCGTAGGTGGGGAGTCTACGATCGGCGAGGAGGCCGAGCTGGACGGCGCCCTGGTCATGCGCGCGTGCAACATAGGCCCTCGGACCCAAGTCCTGGAGAGGAGCGCCCTGGGGGATGGGACCAGCGTTGGAGAGAGAGCCACCGTCACGGCGGGCGTGAGCGTGCTCCCCGGCGAGTCTATCGAGGGTGGGGCCGAAGTCACCGAGAGCCTGATGCCCGAGGACGAGGAGTAAGGAGGACGCGGTGGTAGTAGCCGAGGTAAGCATCTTCCCTTTGGGGACGGGAACCACGAGCGTCAGCGACTACGTGGCGGCGGCCGTCAGAGAGCTCGAAGCCTCCGGCTTGAAGTGCACCCTGGGGCCGATGGGTACGACGGTCGAGGCCGAGACCCCCGAGGAGGTCTACGCCACCCTGGCACGGGCGCAAGCCGCCGTCTTCGACCTCGGAGCCGGACGGGCGTACACGGTCCTCAAGATGGACGAGCGGAGGGACACGCTGGAACGCTCCGCGGAAGACATGGTGCGTTCGGTTCGTGAGGACCGGGACGCCCGATGATCGGCGAAGTCGGGAGGTTCGCGCCCGGTTCGACCTCCGCTCAGGCGACCGAGGAGGACCAGGCCGTGCCCGTAGGGAACTCGTGCTTCTCCAGCGATTCGGGACGCATCTCGATGGAGTAGCCGGGCATCTGGGGGGCTTGGTAGCGACCATTTTTTACGACGACGGGGTCGAGGAAGTGCTCGTGCAGGTGGTCCACGTACTCGAGGATCCGGCTCTCAAGGGAGGCGCCGACGTAGACGTAGTCGAAGATCGAGAGGTGCTGCACGTACTCGCTCAAGCCGACGCCGCCCGCGTGCGGACAGACCGGCACCCCAAACTTCCTGGCCATCAAGAGGACGGAGAGGACCTCGTTGACGCCTCCTAGGCGACAGGCGTCTACCTGGCAGAAGCTTATGGCGTTCGCCTGTAGGAGCTGTTTGAAGAGGATGCGGTTCTGGCAGTGCTCGCCGGTGGCGACGCCGAGGGGGTACACGGCTTCCGAGATCCGGGCGTGTCCCAAGACGTCGTCGGGGCTCGTGGGTTCCTCGATCCACCACGGGTCGAACTCTTTCAGGCGCTCCATCCTCTCTATGGCTTCTTCGACGTCCCAGACTTGGTTGGCGTCCATCATGAGCTTTCTCTCGGGCCCGATCTCCTCCCGAATTATCCCTGCGCGCCGTGCGTCGTCTTCCGGGCTCACCCCGACCTTCATCTTCAAATCGTTCCATCCGGCCTCGACCGCCTCCCGGGCCAACCGCTTGAGCTTCTCGTCCTCGTAGCCGAGCCAGGCGGTGCTCGTCGTGTACGCGGGGAACCCGTCGCCCAGCATCTGCGCCTCGCGAGTCCCCTTCGTCGGCTCGTTTTGGCGCAGGATCTCCAAAGCCTCCTCGGGCGTTATGGCGTCGGATATGTAGCGGAAGTCAATGCAACGCACGAGCTCTTCGGGGCTCATGTCGATGAGGAGCTTCCAGAGGGGCTTGCCCTCGATCTTCGCGTAGAGGTCCCAGACAGCGTTGATGACGGCGGCGGTGGCGAGGTGTATGACGCCCTTCTCCGGCCCGAGCCATCGGAGCTGGCTGTCGCCCGTGACCCTGCGCCAGAAGGCGCCCATGTCTTCCGTGAGGGACTCCAGGGTCTCGCCGACCACGAGCGGGGCCATAGCCTCTATCGCGGCGACGCAGATCTCGTTGCCCCGGCCGATGGTGAACGTGAGGCCGTGGCCTTCGAGGCCCTCGGGGGAGTCGGTCTTCAGGATGGCGTACGCCGCCGAGTAGTCGGGGTCGGGGTTCATGGCGTCCGAGCCGGAGAGATCTTGTGAGGTCGGGAAGCGGATGTCGCGGGCCGCGAGATCCCTGATCGTTACGGGCAAGGCTTACTCCTCCTCTTCAGCGGGCAGTCACGCCGCCATCCACGACCATGCACGCCCCGACGATGGAGCCCGCCTCGTCGGAGGCGAGGTAGGCGGCCATCGCGGCTATCTCCTCCGGCGAGACGAGCCGGCCGTGGGGCTGGCGGGCCTTCATGCTCTCGCGTGCCTCTTCGGGGTCCTCGTAGC
>JALYGT010000053.1 GCA_030776965.1 Actinomycetota bacterium | reverse complement strand
TTGGAGGGCTAGACTTGGCGGTTGAGGCGGGACGAGATTCGGGAACCGAAACCCTGTGGCGTCGGGAGAGCCGCGCGAGAAATTTTCGGGAGCGGGCCATAAAGGTCGTGCTCGCAGCGTGTGCCTACGCCTCGATGTTGACGACCTTCGGGATCGTCTTCGTCCTGATCTTCGAGACGATAAACTTCTTTAGCGCGGTCTCCATCGTAGAGTTCCTCACCTCGACCAAGTGGGCGGCTACTTTCGCCAACCCCAGCTTCGGTGTCATGGTGCTCGCGAGCGGCACGCTCTTGACCACCGCCATCGCGATCGCCGTGGCGCTGCCCGTGGGCCTTTTGGCGGCCATCTTCCTGAGCGAGTACGCCTCAACGCGCTTGAGGCGCTGGCTCAAGCCTGCCCTGGAGATCCTGGCCGGGGTGCCGACGATCGTGTACGGCTACTTCGCCCTGACCTTTGTCACGCCTTTCTTGCAGGGCACCATCTTCCCGAGCCTTACGATCTTCAACGCCCTCTCCGCGGGGCTGGTGATGGGGGTGATGATCATCCCGACCATAGCCTCTGTGAGCGAGGACGCCATTTACGCGGTGCCCAGGAGCTTGCGGGAAGGGGCTTACGCTTTGGGGGCCACCAGGCGCGAGACGGCCACCAGGGTCGTCGTGCCGGCGGCCCTGTCGGGCATCGTAGCGGCCACCATACTCGGCATCAGTAGGGCGGTGGGGGAGACCATGATCGTGGCCGTCGCCGCGGGGAACCTCGCACAGTTGGCCACCGATCCTCTGGCGCCGGTGCAGACGATGACGGCCTTCATAGTCCAGGTGGCCTCCGGGGATACGCCCACGGGCTCGTTGACGTACAACACGATCTTCGCCGTCGGCATGACCCTGTTCGTCTTGACCCTGATCCTGAACATAGTCAGCTACCTGTTCGTGCGACGCTTTAGGGAGAAGTACTAGTGGCAACAAAGAGCGACACCCATACCGCGCAGCACAAGGGGAGACCGGAAGGGGGGGCGGCCTTCAAGACCTCCACGTCCGCGCGGCACGTGCTGGACCGGGTGTTCGCGGTCCTCGTATTCGCCGCCACCATGATCGGGCTGGTCGTGTTGGCGGTCTTGCTGGTGGACGTCGCCCGGGACGGCTTGCCGCGCTTGAGTTGGGACTTCATCACTAGCTTCTCCTCGGTCACCCCCGAGAACTCGGGTATTTACCCCGCCCTGATCGGCTCGCTGTGGCTTTTGGGGCTCACGGCGCTCTTCTCCGTGCCGCTTGGTATCGGGGCGGCCATCTACCTGGAGGAGTACGCTCCGGATACCTGGTTAACCCGGCTGGTCGAGGTCAACATCTCGAACCTGGCCGGCGTTCCGTCCATAATCTATGGTCTCTTGGGCCTGGGCATCTTCGTCAACCTGTTGGGACCCATAACCGGTGGGCAGAGCCTCATCTCCGGCGCCCTGACCCTGAGCCTGCTCATCCTGCCCGTAATCATAATCGCCACCCGGGAGGCACTGCGCGCCATACCCGACTCCGTGCGCGAGGGGGGCTTCGCTTTGGGGGCGACACGCTGGGAGGTGATCCGGAGCCACCTCTTGCCGATGGCCCTCCCCGGGGCGCTTACCGGCACGATCCTCGCGCTCTCGCGCGCTATCGGTGAGACGGCGCCCCTCATCGTCGTCGGGGCCGCGACCTACATAACATTCACCCCCGAAGGTCCTACGAGCGGTTACAGCGCGCTCCCCATCCAGATCTACTCCTGGGTCTCGCAGCCGCAGGAGGGGTTCCAGATCGCGGCCGCAGCCGGTATAGTCGTCCTGATAGTCGTGCTGTTGTTGACGAACTCGGTCGCCATTTGGCTGCGGAACAGGTATCAGAGGCAAGGGTAGTATTCTTTCGAGACGAGAAGGACGGTACACAAGGTTGGTAGACTCTAGAGGGAACAGCGAGGAGGGGTTGTCTTTGTCCGGTGTTTCCGGGGAGAGGCCCGAGACTGTAGAGCGCGGCGCAGCGCCTTCCGGGCAGGACGCTGCTTTGGGCATGAGTATAGAAGACCTCTCGGCGTTCTACGGTTCGTTCAAGGCCGTGTCGGACGTGAGCATGGAGATAAGGGCCAACAAGGTCACCGCCCTCATCGGGCCGTCGGGCTGCGGCAAGAGCACCTTTATCCGCTGTCTGAACCGGATGCACGAGGTGATACCAGAGGCCCGCGCCGAGGGGCGCGTCAGGCTGGGAGACCAGGACATATACGCCAGGAACACGGACCCGGTGCGGATCAGGCGTAGGATCGGGATGGTCTTCCAGAAGCCCAACCCCTTCTCGAAGTCCATCTACGAGAACGTCGCCTGGGGGGCCAGGATCAATGGCTACAAGGGCGACATGGACGAGCTGGTCGAAAGGTCCTTAAGGCAGGCCGCCCTATGGGAGGAGGTCAAGGACAGGCTGAAGACGAGCGGATTGGGGCTCTCCGGCGGCCAGCAGCAGCGTTTGTGCATCGCGCGGACACTCGCCGTAGAGCCGGAGGTTATCCTGATGGACGAGCCAGCTTCGGCCCTAGACCCGGTTTCTACCCAGAAGATCGAGGACACCATGGCCGAGCTCAAGAAGAGCTATACGGTGGTGATCGTGACACACAACATGCAGCAAGCGGCCCGCATCTCTGACTACACGGGCTTTTTCTACATCGAGCAGATGGGCGCCCCGGGCCGGCTCTGGGAGTTCGACGAGACTTCCCAGGTGTTCTCCTCGCCGAACCGCAAGGAGACGGAAGACTACGTGACCGGACGCTTCGGATAAGGACACCGGATGCCACGAGAGACTTTTCAGCAAGAGCTCGACCGGTTGGCCGGGGAGGTCGTGGTCCTGGGCCGGGAGGTCGAGTCCTGCCTGAACACGATGGTCGAGGTCCTGGAGAGGCACGACGCCGAGACGGCCAGCCGGGTGCTCGGCGTGGACCGGAGTTACAAGGAGCGGGGGGCGGAGATCGACGAGGAGTGCATGATCCTGCAGGCCCGCCAGGCCCCGGTGGCCCGTGACCTCAGGCTGATCTACACCGTTCAGGCCGTGACGAATCACCTGGTGCGTGCCGGCACCTTGTGCGAGCACATCTGCCAGACCGTCGCCGATACCCCCGACGCCGAGCGCGAGCCCGACCTCGAGACCGCCCTCTTTGAGATGGCCCGGGGGGCTCGTGATCTTTTCCGGCAGAGCCTCGACATCTTCGAGGCCCGTGACATAGACCGTGCCCGCGACCTGGAGGCCGCCGACGACAAGATCGACCTCCTCTACTCGGAGGCCATGAACCTGGCGGTCAACCCGGGCAAAGAGGGCTTGGGCTCCCCTGAGTGGCGCGTCCGAGCCGCCCTCACCGTTCACTATCTTGAGCGAATCGCCGACCACGGGGTGGACATAGGAGGACGCACCGTGTTCCTCGTCACCGGCGAGCGTATGGAGAGCGTCATCCGACAGTACCTGGACCGCAACCTCGACGCCGACGAGAGATAGCCGCAGGTCCGGTCTCGGCCCTCCGCTCGTAGTTATCTGATACAATTGAAGCGTAGTAGGAATGGTTCCTGTGCGCGAGTTTGTTTTGGGGTAGGCAGTTTGAGGCTCACGCAGAAAAGCAAGTATGCGGTGCGAGCGCTCATGGCGCTGGCGCTCGACGATTGCGGTTCGCCTTTGGGGGTGTACGAGATCGCGCGCAGGCAGCACATCCCCGAGAGGTTCCTGGAGCAGATCTTCGGCGACCTCCGGCGGGCGGGGATCCTGGAGAGCCGCCGTGGGGCGCACGGCGGGTTCAGCTTCGCCGTGCCCCCCGAGGAGATAACCGTCCTCGACGTGGTCGAGATCCTGGACGGCGAGGTGCGCCCGGCACGCTGCTCGGCCGGCGGACAGTGTTACATCGCCAACGCGCCTCTTTGCGCGACGAGCAAGGTCTGGGACGAGGCCCGCACCGCCCTCGAAGGCGTCTTCGGCCGCTACACCATCGCCCAGATAGCCGCCGAAGAACGCGAGGGCCGCGCGGCACACGCGGCGGGCGCCGAGGCTCAAGCCGAGCCCTCCTACACCAGATAGACGAAGCCACCGGTAGAAGAGCGCAAGACCTCTTAACACGTCTCCGAACGTACCTTCGCGGCCGCACCGGGCTGACCGAAACCCCCGTCGAACTCGATGGCGCGACCTACCGCGTAACGCATCCGACGGCGGCGGACGCCCTGATCGACGAAGAGGACTTCGACCGCGACGAGCAGCTCCCCTATTGGGCCGAGCTCTGGCCGAGCGCCGTGGCTTTGGCACGGTACGTCTCACAAGAGGACCTCGCGGACCGGCGCGTTGTCGAGTTCGGTTGCGGCGTCGGGCTCCCGAGCATCGTCGCCCTGGCCCGTGGCGCCGACGTCACCGCCACCGATTACTATGCGGCCGCTCTCGACTTCGCCCGCTACAACGCCCGCGTAAACCTGGGCTTAGAGCCCGAGACGCGGCTCCTCGACTGGCATACCCCCGAGACGGGGGAATTGGGCCCCTTCGACCTCGTCCTCGCCGCCGACGTGCTCTACGAACCAAGGAACGTCCCAGCTTTGGCGGCCCTGATGCCCACCCTCCTCGTCCCCGACGGCGAGGTCCTGCTCGCCGATCCCCGCCGTAAGGACGCCCCTACTTTTCTGGAGAAGATGCAGGCGGGGAGCTTTCGCTCCGCAACGGAGGGTTGCCTCGTTCCGTCGGGCGAGCGGGAGGTCGGGGTCCGGGTGCACCGGCTCTGGCGAAACTAGTCGCGGGCATGGGTGCCGTTGACCTTGAATCTTCGTCTTCGATCATTTCTCTAAGCGTGGAGCACTCTGAGAGAGCTACCGGCGGCTCGGATCCCTGTCACGATGGTACCTGTCGGTTACAATCGGCCTTATGGAGGCTCGACGGCCCCGGGTGCTGGTAGTGGACGACGAGCGGCACATCGTGGACTTCGTCGTCATGGGCTTGGAGGGCCGGGGAATGGAGGTAAAAGGGGCACTGGACGGACCGGCCGCCTTGAAGGACCTGGAAGGGTTCCGGCCGGACGTGGTGGTGTTGGACCTCATGCTCCCGGGGCTCTCCGGGCTCGAGGTTTGCCGGAGGACGCGGTCGAAGAGCGATGTCCCGATCCTGATCCTGAGCGCCCGAGACGAAGTGGAGGATAGGGTCGACGGCCTCAACCTGGGGGCCGACGACTACCTGGTAAAGCCCTTCGCCTTCGAGGAGCTGGCGGCCCGGGTGGTCGCCCTCCTGCGACGGAGCGGGGCCCCTCCGGGCCAGGTTCTGCGCCACGCGGACCTCGAGCTGGATCAGGCCACTCGGGAGCTGCGCCGAAGCGGGCACCTGATAGACCTCACGGCCCGAGAGTTTGCCCTGTTGCGCTACTTTATGGAGCACCCCCGTCAAGTTCTCTCCAAGAACCAGCTCCTGGAGGCCGTCTGGGGCTATGACTACGTGGGTGACTCCAACGTCGTAGAGGCCTACGTCTCTTACCTCCGGCGGAAGGTCAACGCCCCGGGCGAGCCCGACCTGATCCAAACCGTCCGCGGCTCTGGGTACCGGTTGGGGTAGGGAACGGATGCGGACGCTCCGCTGGCGGTTGACGTTCTGGTACGGGGGGATGGCTGCGGCGATCCTCATCATCCTCGCGTCTGTCCTATACCTGAGCGCCAGAGCCTCGCTCCTAGCCATCCAGCGGGAGGACGTCGGGGACACGGCCGCCTCCGCCAGCCAGATCCTGGAGGAGACCGGCTCCCCCAAGTCGGCGGTCGGAGACATACGGCAAAAGGACGTTCGGACGGTCTGGGCGATCGGGGAAGTCCGGCGGCCGGACGTCCAGGTGGTGATAAGGGGTCCCAACGGCAACGTACGTGCTGCGACGTCGGGTGTCGAAGATCCTCCCGAGGTAGCCCCTTCTGATGCCGTCTATCCCGAGGTCCGGCAGGACGGACGTTACCTCGCAACGACCTTCGAATCCGAGGAACTCCCTGGCATGACTGGCGAGGTCTACACGGTGCTCCCCGCGTGGGACCCTCTGCTCCAGAGGCTCTTGCTGATCGAGGTGGTCGCGGTAGCCGGGGCCCTCGCGCTGATGGTGGGCTTCGGGCCGAAGCTTGCGGGGCGGGCTCTGAAGCCGCTCAAGAGCGTGAGTGCCGTCGCCGGGGAGCTTCGTCGGGGAAGGTTGGGGAGTCGGGTAAACCTGCCGGAGCTCAAGAGCCGGCGTGACGAGGTCGGGGAGGTGGCGGGCTCGTTCGACGCGATGGCCGAGAGCCTGGAGAGGCTCTTCGGGGCCGAGCGCGAGTCCAAAGAGACCCTCAGGCGCTTCGTGGCGGACGCTTCCCACGAGCTCCGTACCCCTTTAACCTCCGTCCTCGGCTACCTAGACGTGTTGGACGAGAGCGGAGATAAGGACCCCACGATCCGTCGCCGGGCCCTCAGGGCAATGAGGGAGGAGAGCGGCCGGATGGCCCGCCTGGTGGAGGACTTGCTCGTCCTGGCGCGCCTCGACGCCCAGCGGGGGGTGCCAGCGAAGCCTGTGGATCTGGTCGCGCTGGCCCGCGAAGTCATCGGCAACTACCCAGCCCGCCGGATCGAGCTCGCGGCCCCCAACCCGGTAGCGCCGGTGCTCGCCGAGCGAGAGGCCCTAAGGCGAGTGGTTTCGAACCTGCTCTCCAACGCCGTAAAGCACACGCCCCCCGAGAAGAAGATCCTGGTCTCAGTAGATCGCGAAGGCCAGGAGGCCGTCCTCCGTGTCGCGGATGAGGGCACAGGGATCGCCGAAGACGCCCTGCCCCACGTCTTCGAGCGCTTCTACCGGGCCGAAAGCTCCCGGACCGGCGAGGGCTCCGGGCTTGGGCTCTCTATAGCCCAGGAGACCATCGAAGCCCTGGAGGGGCGCATCGAGGCCGAGAGCGTCCCGGGTGTGGGCTCCATGTTTACCGTCCGTCTCCCGCTCTCGGAGAAGCTCCCGATTAAAGTGATCTCAGCGAAAGATTAAACGCTTCTAAGCTTCCTTTAAGCAGTCCGCCGCAGGTAGGCGTGGGCCGGACCTGCTAGCGGAGGACTCGCCAGATCCGTCGTCTTCCCGTCCTTCTGGAGAGCGGCAGCGGTCGGTGGCCTCGCCCTCAGTGCTGTCCTCCACGTCGGCCTCGCTCCGGTACATCTCGAGGAGGCGGCTATTCAGGGGGCTTCTTTCTATGCTGCAGGAGTGGTCGCTGCGATTGTCGCCGCCGCCATTTTGGCGTGGCCCTCGCGCCTGGCGTACCGGAGCGGAGCAGCGCCTTCGCTCACACTGGTGGCGTTCCGGGCGGTCTTCTTGCTCGTGCCCCTGCCCGGCTCAGAGACGGCCTCCACCGTCGATCTAGTGGGGTTAGTCACCAAGGCAGTGGAGTTGGCGGCGGCAGCAGCCTGCACCGTCTTGTGGCTTCGTGCTCGCCGTGCCCACCAGCCAGACCGGACCGAGCCCGACGCTCCATAGCACTGCTCCGGGTACGCTGACCGGCTAAACTTCCGCAGGCCGTAGCCGCTTTTCGTAGAGCTCCTCGTAGAACGGCCGGCAGCGTTCGTAGACCTCTTCCAGGCCCTCCGGGAGCTCCTGGTCATCTTCGAGCGGCTCCCTCTTGATGCCCGTGCTGTCCTCCGCCTCGGTGTGCCACTCCGCCCACATCTCCCAGTCCGGAATTTTGCGCGCCTCCCAGGAGAGGGCCTCGGGGATAAAGGGCACGCCGATCTTCTCACAGTAGGCGGCTACGATCCCCTCCGGGTTCTGGGTTAGGTCCGAGGCTTCCACGATGGCCGGTTCTTCCCCGTTCTCCACCGCGAGGCGATACAACCCGTGTTGCAGCTCGTAGCCGGTCTCTTCGAGGGTGAAATCCGGCCAGAACCTGTTGAGCGAGGCGATGACGGGGATAGGGTTGCGGATGATGAACGTGTTCGTGAAATTCGAGACGAACTCTGGGGTCATAAAGCCCTTCGTATGGAGGGCCATGTCCTTGAAGTACACTGGCTTCTCTTTATACTCGAGCATACTCCTTAGGACGTTCTCGGGGTTGTACTCAGCCTTCGGCTCCTGGTCCGCGTAACGGTCGCTCTGGCGCTCCTCACTGTAGTAGTAGGAGGCGGAGAAGGGCTCGTGGAAGACCTTGAAGTCGCCCCGCTCCACGAAGACCCGCTCGAAGGCCGTCGAGATAGAGCGCGGCACCGCCCAGAGGGCCACGGGCCTACCGTTCGTCATACGACTCTCCTTTCTTTGCCGGTTCTTCGGCTCGTCTTCAAGCGTAGATTAAGCCCGCACAGTCTCTCGCGCGACGGCGCTCGTCGCAATACCCCTCGATAGATGTCTCCACCCAGGGGTGGGTTCGGGCACCCGGCTGCTATACTCTTCTTCGTGCTCCCCATTCAGCTAAACCCGGCACAGCTCGACGCTGTCACGCACACCGAAGGACCGCTACTCATCCTCGCCGGGGCCGGTAGCGGGAAGACGCGCGTGTTGACGCACAGGATCTCTTACCTCCTGGATCAGGGGTTCGCCTCTCCCGAGGAGGTACTCGCCATAACCTTCACCAACAAGGCCGCCAACGAGATGAAGGACCGGGTGGCACTCCTGGTAGGACCAGAGTCGAGAAAGATGTGGGTCTCGACCTTTCATGCTTTCTGCGCCCGCGTCTTGAGGGTCCACGCCGAGAAGCTCGGGTACCGCCGGGAATTCACCATCTACGATGGGGCGGATCAGGTCAGGCTTGTCAGGCGCTGCATCGTGGAGCTCGGCAAGGACCCCAAGAGGTTTAACCCCAGGTCTTTTCACGCCCAGATCTCTGCCGCCAAGAACCTCCTCCTGGACCCTAGCGACTACCTCAGGCAGACCGAGGGCTACATGGCCGAGAACGTCGCCGAGGTCTACGACCTCTACCAGAAGCGTCTCTACGAGAACAACGCGATGGACTTCGACGACCTCATAATGCAGACCGTCGCCCTCCTCGAGATCTTCCCGGAGGTCCGCGAGCGCTACCAGCGCCGCTTCAAATACATCCACGTGGACGAGTACCAGGACACCAACCACGCCCAGTACCGGCTCGTGAATACCCTGGCCGCCGCACACCGCAACCTTTGTGTCGTTGGTGACGACGATCAGAGCATCTACAGTTGGAGAATGGCGGATATCCAGAACATCCTAGACTTCGAGCAGGACTACCCGGAGGCTAAGGTCGTCAAGCTGGAGCAAAACTACCGCTCGACGCAGACGATCCTGAACGCGGCGAACGCGGTGGTGGCGAACAACGCCTCGCGCAAGGCGAAGGAGCTGTGGACGGCCGGGGAGGAGGGCGAGCGCATCAGGGTCTTTACTGCCGCCGACGACTATGCGGAGGCGCGGTTCGTGGTCTCGGAGATACGGAGGCTCGCGGATGTGGGGGCTTCTTTGAGGGAGGCCGCGGTCTTTTACCGGACGAACGCGCAGAGCCGTACCTTGGAAGACGTGTTGGTGCGGGAGGGGGTGCCGTACCAGATCGTCGGGGGGGTAAGGTTCTACGAGCGGGCGGAGACCAAGGACGCGATGGCCTACCTCTCGGTGATCTCCAATAAGAACGATTCGGTCTCCCTGGAGCGGGTCATCAACATCCCCAAGAGGGGCCTCGGAGCGACCTCGGTCGCGCGTCTCTCGGAGTACGCCCAGCGCAACGGCGTCTCCTTCTACGACGTCCTCCCCGAGGCGGACGAGGCCGGGCTCTCGGGGAAGGCTCGCAAGGCTTGCTCCAAGGTAAGGGACCTCTTCGAGGGCTGGCGGGTCGCGGCCAAAGAGGTTCCACCTTCGGAGCTCATAGAGGCCGTCCTCGACGAGTCGGGCTATAAGGCGGAGCTCGAGGCGGAGAACACTGTCGAGGCTGAGTCGCGCCTAGAGAACCTCGCGGAGCTCGTCAACGCCGCCGCAGAGTACGAGCGCATGGAGCCGGAGGCTACCCTGGACGGGTTCTTGCAGGAGCAGGCGCTCTTCTCGGAGGCGGACAAGCTTACGGGCGACGGGCGCGTCACGCTGATGACGCTACACAACGCCAAGGGGCTGGAGTTCGGGCACGTCTTCATCGTCGGAATGGAGGAAGGGACCTTCCCACACGCCCGTTCACTCGACGAGCAGAACCTGGAAGAGGAACGCCGGCTGTTCTACGTCGGGATCACGCGGGCGATGAAGACGCTCACGCTCACGCACGCCCGACTGCGCTCGACCTACGGCGAGCGCGAGTACCAGATGTCCTCACGCTTCCTCTCGGAGGTCCCGGAGAAGCTCAAGGTTGGCTCGGTCCCCGGCGGCTCCGTCGGACGCGGAGGATGGGGCGGGGCGTTGGGTCGTGGGGGTAGGCTCGAAAGGTCCGCTGCTCCGGTGGACTACAGCGCGGGGGAGAGGGTGCGGCACGCCAAGTTTGGCTTGGGGGAGGTCGTCGAGGCTCAGGAAGGGAAGGTCGTGGTCCGGTTCGGCTCAGAGGAGAGGATCCTCGTGCCGGAGCTGGCGCCCTTGAGCAAGGCGTGAGGTAAAAGGGGGATCTCTATGAGCCACGTATACGTCACCGGGCATAGAAACCCGGACACGGACACGATAGCGTCGGCGATCGGCTACGCCGAGCTCAAAGGGCGCCTGAATCCGGAGAACGTCTACGCGCCGGCGCGCCTGGGAGAGGTGAACGCTCAGACGAGGTGGGCGCTTAAGAAGAGCGGGGCGAAAGAGCCGAAGTTCCTCGAGCACATCAAGCTCCGGGTCAAGGACGTGATGCACGACGTGATGACGGCGCGAAGAAACGACCCTTTGCGCAACGTCGGGCTCGCGATGGCGAAAAGGAACATAGGCCAGGTGCCGATAGTGGACGACGAGGGAGCGATCGTCGGGATCGTCACCGAGAGGGACCTGGCGCGCATGTACATAAGAGAGTCGCGGGAGGCCTCGACCTTCGCTGCGACCCCCGTCTCCGTCGGCTCGATGGTCGAAGTCTTGGAGGGCGAGCTTCTTGTGGGCGAGGACAAGGAGATCAGCGGTAAGCTGTGGGTGATCTCGATGAGCGTCGACTCGATGGGCCGGCAGATGGAGCCCGGTGACATCGTCGTCATCGGCGACCGCAAAAGGGGCCAGCGGCGGGCGATAGAGCTCGGCGCGGGCATCCTCGTCGTCTCGAACGGCGTTCGACCCGAGGACGAGGTCCTGAAGCTGGCCGAGGAGCAGGGCACCACGGTCGTGCTCAGTCCTCTAGACTCCTACGTGACAAGCCGGATGATACAGCTCTCCGTGCCCTGCCGGGAGGTGATGAGCGTGGACCCGTTGACCCTCGACCCGGAGGCCCTCATCACGGACATAACTCAGTCGGTGATGGAGGTTCACTACCGGGCGGCGGTCGCCGTGGACGACGACAAGGTGCCTCTGGGCATAGTGACGAGGACGGACCTCCTCAATCCCGAGCCACGGAAGGTCCTGCTCGTGGACCACGCCGAGAGGGGACAGAGCGTCCCCGGGGTGGAGCAGGCCGAGATCGTCGAGATCCTGGACCACCACAACGTAGGCAACATCGAGACTAGCACACCCATCCCTGCCACATTCGATCCCGTGGGCTCGACGGCGACCCTGATCCTGGAACGCTACAAGGCGAGCGGCCTGAAGCCGACGGAGCCCACGGCGAAGATGCTCCTAGCGGCGGTGCTCTCCGATACGGTGATCTTCAACTCCCCCACGACGACCGAGCGCGACCGCGAGGTCGTAAGTTATCTAGAGAACCTCCTGGACCTCGACGCCGAGCGTTTCGGGATGGAGATGTTCGAGGCTTCGTCGGACGTCTCGGACCTTTCAGCCCAGGAGCTCATAACCCACGACCAAAAGGAGTACGGCGTCAGCGGGGGGGTGACGAGCGTTTCCCAGATAGAGACCGTGGGTACTGGACTATTGGAGCGTAAGAGTGAACTGCTCGACGCTTTAGAGGAGTTGCGGCAGAAGAACGGTTACCTCTTTGCGGCGCTCATGGTAACGGACATCGTAGGCCAGGGCACCGAGCTCCTGTGCACCGGCGACTGCGCCCCCGTGGAGCGGGCCTTTGGTCGGCAGGTAGAGGACCACGTCATGGAGCTTCCCGGCGTCATGAGCCGCAAAAAGCAGGTCGCCCCCAAGCTCCTCTCGGCCTTCTAGGACTCTAGTGGCGAAGATCCTGGACGGCAAGGCCGTCGCCGCAAAGATACGCTCCGAGGTCGCCGGAGGCGTCGCGGAGCTAAAGAGCAGCGGCATCCCGGTGCGGCTCGACGTGATCCTGGTCGGCAACGACCCGGCTTCGGCTACCTACGTCCGCATGAAGCAGAGGGACAGTGCAGAGGTCGGCATAGAGTCCTGGGATCACCGCTTCCCCGCGAACATATCCCAGAAGGAGCTTGCAACCCTCGTCGAGAGGCTCAACGCTGATGCGGCCGTCTCCGGTTTCTTCATCCAGCTGCCGCTCCCCGGGGAGGTAGATCCCCTCGCCCTCATCTCCAGCATAGACCCCTCCAAGGACGTGGACGGCCTGAGCCCCTTGAGCGCGGGGAGGCTCGCGGTCGGTCTTCCTAGCCTACTGCCCTGCACCCCGCACGGCGTCGTCCAGCTCCTCAAGCGGAGCGGCATAGAGATAGCAGGCAAGGAGGCCGTTGTGATCGGACGCTCCAACCTGGTCGGGAAGCCTCTGGCCCAGCTCCTCCTCCGCGAGAACGCGACCATCACGCTCTGCCACTCCCGTACGAGGGACCTGCCCGAGGTGGCGAAGAGGGCGGACATCCTCGTCGTCGCTGCGGGCCAGCGGGAGATGGTCGGGGCGGAGTACGTGAAGGAAGGGGCGGTGGTCGTGGACGTGGGCATCCACGCCAAAGAGGGTGGCGGGCTCATCGGAGACGTGAGGTTCGAGGAGGTTGAGCCGGTGGCGTCTTACGTGTCGCCGGTGCCCGGGGGTGTGGGGCCGATGACGCGGGCAATGTTGCTCTACAACGCTTTGCGGGCGGCGCAAAGCGTTGGGGATGGCGAGGCTGGTTAAGGCTACTCTGGGCCGGCTGGCTCGTATTCTGCCGGATGTTCCGCGGTGGATCGAGACGAGGTCGATGCTGCACTCGTGCCGCTGTGAGGTCTTCGGGTTTGAGGAGGGTGCGGATCCCGGCTTCGTCGTCCGCGATACTGAGGATGTGCTGATCTCCGTCGTGGGGCGTCCGGCTACCGGTGCGATCGCGGACGCCGTCACCCGAGAGTGGGGCGAGGACGTCGTTGTCGCTCAACTCCAAAACGACTCCTACGTAGCTGAGGCGCTGCCGGGATGGGAGGCCGGATGAGCAACGCTGCACCTGCTCGGGGACACACCCCGGCTTCCCCGCGCTCCGGCGGACGCGGTGTGCCTGCCTCGCGGTGGAGTGCCTGAAATATGGAGCTTGTCGCCGGGGCTTTGGCAGTGAGCCAGACCTGCCGGTTCCGAGGCGATCCTGGCCGGGGAGCTCAAGATACCCTACCGCCTCGTCGGTTTCGCAGTCAACTATGCGACCGGCGTCGTCGAGCCAAAGCCCAAAGGAGAGCTGGATCGCCTGCGCGCCCTCACCGCGAAGGTTATGCCCTGGCTCATAGTTCATGCGATCGAGATGCTAGAAGGGCGGGGTTTTCTCCTACGATCTCGGGCACGTCTACCGGATGGAGGAAGGGCCGGATCGATAGACACGCGTCCGTGGACGACAGTTAAGCTCTCCCCCGGAAGCTGCGTTAAGATTGGTCGCAAAACCCGAGCGTTTAGGAGGCCGTCGATGATATCCGAAGAAGAGGTGCGCTACGTCGCCAACCTGGCGCGGTTAGGGCTCACGGATGACGAGGTAAAGAAGGTGAGCGGGCAGCTCGGCGCCATCCTGGACAGCGTCGAGCAGATTGGCGAGCTGGATCTCCGCGACGTTTCCCCGACCGCCAACGCCCTGAGCCTCACCAACGTCTTCCGTCCCGACGAGCCGCGCGGGGAACTCTCGCGGGAAGAGGCCCTCTCGACGGCGCCCGATCCCGTGGACGACCTCTTCGCCGTCCCGAGGATAGACTGAGATGCCGACCGACCTGCTCGGCCTCACGGCCCACGAGCTGGCAGAGAAGATAGAGGCCCGCGAGATCTCCGCGCGCGAGGCCGCTGAAACCGCCAACGCCCGCGTCGGAGAGGTCGAAGGCGACGTAAACGCCTACGTCACCACCACCCCGGAACTCGCCGTCGAGCGAGCCGAGAGGGTGGACGCCCGGACAAAAGACGGCGGCCTCCGGCCCTGGGAGGGCGTCCCCATCGCCGTAAAAGACGTGCTCTCGACCCGCGGCGTGCGCACGACCTGCGGCTCGAAGATACTCGAGAACTTCGAGCCGCTCTACGACGCCTCCGCGCTCCTCAACTACAGCGAGGACGTGGTCATGGTCGGCAAGGCCAACTGCGACGAGTTCGCCATGGGCTCCTCCACGGAGAACTCCGCCTACGGCGACACGTGCAACCCCTGGGGCCTCGACCGGGTGCCGGGCGGCTCCTCGGGCGGCTCCGCCGCCGCCGTCGCCGCGGGCGAGGGCTGGTGGGCCTTGGGCACCGACACCGGCGGCTCTGTCAGGCAGCCCGCCGCTCTCTGTGGCATCGTGGGCTTGAAGCCGACCTACGGGCGGGTCTCGCGCTACGGGCTGATCGCCTTTGCCTCTTCGCTGGACCAGATCGGGCCGATGACCCGCGACGTGCGCGACTCGGCCCTCCTCCTGCAAGCGATAGCTGGCCACGACCCCCGCGACTCCACGAGCGCCAACGTCGAGGTCCCTGACTACCTGGCGGAGCTCGAAGGCGGCGTCGCGGGCCTCAGGGTCGGGGTGGTCGCCGAGCTGATGGGTGAGGGTATAGAACCCGGCCCGCGCGAAGTGGTTGAGCGGGTCGCACGAGGATTGGAGGACGCGGGTGCCGAGGTGGGGGAGGTGAGCCTGCCCCATTCGCGGTACGGCCTGCCAGCCTACTACATCATCGCCCCGGCAGAGGTATCCTCGAACTTGGCTCGCTTCGATGGCGTGCGCTACGGTTTGAGGGTCCCGGCCGACGGGGTGCACGAGATGTACCGCAAGACACGCGAGGAAGGCTTCGGGGACGAAGCCAAGCGCCGCATAATGCTCGGCACCTACGCCCTGTCTTCTGGCTACTACGACGCTTACTACGCCCAGGCCCAGAAGGTGAGGACCCGCATCATCGAAGACTTCCGGACGGCCTTCTCCCGGTACGATGTTCTCGTCTCCCCGACCACCCCATCAGTGGCCTTCGAGATCGGTGAGAAGATAGCCGACCCGCTCGCCATGTACTACCAGGACCTCTGCACCATCCCCGTAAACCTCGCCGGAATTCCAGCCATCAGCGTCCCCGGCGGGCTCTCGGACGGTCTCCCGGTGGGCGTCCAGCTCATGAGCGACCACTTCACGGAGCCGATGCTGCTGCGGGCCGCCCGCACCGTCGAGGAGGTCACGGACTTCGAGTTCGAGTTGAAACCCTAAAGAAAGAGGAAGCCGTCGGTAGCGGCGCAGAGCGTCCAAGACACGCTCTGCGCCCGGAGAAGGCTGGCACGGGGCTAAGGTGACCACCATCCAGCCGAGCAACGTCGCGACCGAGCTTCCGGCGCTGAGCTACGTCACCGAAGCTGCAGAACGCCACGGTCAGCCAGTGGGGCGCGGATCCTGGACCCCGAGGACGTCACAGCATCAGTAGCTCACGCTAAAGCAAACCGACCACGTCGCCGTGAACGAGATCCTGGTGGAACCCCGCGACGAGCCCTTCTGAGCCGTTCTTCGGCTGGAGACTTCCCTCCGGCTACGCGCTCACGGTGTTGCCCCCGG
>JALYGT010000052.1 GCA_030776965.1 Actinomycetota bacterium | reverse complement strand
GCCTCTTCTGCTTCTTCGATCAGCTCCTCTACCTCATCTTCGTCAACGAGCGTATGCAACGCTATACGCCACAGCTCGGGGTCGGGTAGCGGAGGGGCGTCACCGTTTGCGTTGACGTGCGCCAGCGAAGCTACGATTACGGCGCTCTTAAACCCGTGCCTCCTCAAAAGAAGGGCAACCTCTGTCAACATCTCCTTGTGCCTCTCGCCTACCGGTGTCAGGGTCACCTCCTCATTTGTCGTGGGTTGCCACTACGCGGTAGTTAGTGAGTCTCCTTTAACGGCTCGAACTGCACCCTTCGTAGCCTCTTCAGGCGATCGCGTAGGTTCATAGCGTTGTCTCCCCCTACTCGGTTGTGTGACGCGCTCTCTGGGCTCACCCCCCGAATATCCTCCGCCACTACGGCTGCGAGGTTCGTCCTTCTTCTCCTGCTGGTCCCGAGGTACTACCTGCCTCCTCCTCCGTTCCCGATGCCTCACTACGAGAATGATGCCACCTACCGAAACCCGGCGCAGCATGGGCCGGACATCGAACGGACTTTTTAGACAGAAATGGAGCTTGCCCAAAAAGAGCCCTGATCGCAGGACTTTTAGGCAAAGCCACTGGCGTTCTAACCCACCGCCACCCGCTCGAAGTGCACCTCCTGTGCGCCGTTGGTCAGCAGAGCATGGAATCTCATCCTGATCGTGTTAGTAAGTCGAGAATCACTGGACGGAGAGCTTCATCGGCAAACAAGTATAGGACACCTAATGCCTACGTTCTCGGATGGGGACCGGATCACGAGTCCCTTTGCCCTATAATCTACGCGGTCTCTAGGGCAAAGTCGAAGAAGCAGAGGAGGGAACGTACTCTTGGTTAGGATCGACGCAGGAAGCGGCGCACTGACGGAGGTGTCGTCGCCTATGCTGGCGGTTGGCGTCCACAAGGACGTTGGTGTCCCGCAAGAATTGGGCGAAGCCGCCGGGACACTCCTCTCGGACGGGGACTTCTCCGGCAAGGAGGACGAGACGGCCCTCATCTACGCCCCGGACGGCCTGTCCACGCCCCGGTTGCTGCTCGTGGGCCTGGGCGAGCGCGTTTCCTTCACCCTGGACAAGCTCCGGCGCATCTCCGCGACCGCGGCGAAGCGCGCCCGCTCCCTGAAGCTCGACGAGGCCGCCTTCACCCTGCCGGTGCCCGACGGTTTCGGGGCACGCGAGGCTGCCGAATCCGCCGCCGAGGGCGCGGCCTTGGGCCTGTACCGCTTCGACCGCTACAAGACCGGCGAAGAGAATCGCGAGCTTACGACCTTCACCCTCGTCTCGGAAGACGAAGACGCGGCCGTGGTGGGCACCGAAGCCGGGGTGAAGCTCGCGGCAGGGGCCCTTCTCGCGCGGGACCTCGCCAACGAGCCCTCCAACGCGGCGACCCCGGAGTACCTGGCCGAAAAGGCGCGCGAGATAGCCGAGCGGTATGGCATGGAGATAACCGTCTTGGATCGGGCCGGGATCGAGGCTGAAGGCATGGGCGGGCTCGCGACGGTCGGGCGGTCGTCCACGAACGAGCCGCGTTTCATCGCTCTGGAGCACCGCAAGGGCACAGAAGACGAGGCCCCCGTCGTCCTCGTCGGCAAGGCCGTGACCTTTGACTCGGGCGGCATCTCCATAAAGCCTTCTAGCGGGATGGAGGACATGAAGTACGACATGAGCGGGGGCGCGGCGGTCTTGGGCGCGATGGAGGCCGTGGGCTCCTTGGGTCTCCCCCTTAACGTCATAGCCCTCGTCCCCGCGACCGAGAACCTCCCCGGAGGGAACGCCTTCAAGCCCGGGGACGTGCTTACGCTACGCTCCGGCAAGACCGTCGAGATCGTTACGACCGACGCGGAGGGGCGCCTGATCCTGGCCGACGCCCTCTCCTACGCCAGGCGCTACGAGCCCGCCGCCGTCGTGGACTGCGCGACCTTGACCGGGGCGTGCCACGTTGCCTTGGGCGACCACGCCTCCGGGCTGATGGGCAACGACGACGGCTTGATCGCTGAGGTCCAGGCCGCGGGAGAGGCCTCCGGCGAACGCGCCTGGCACCTCCCACTCTTCTGCGAATACACCGAGCAGATAAAGGGCAACACCGCCGACATCAAGAACTCCGGTGGCCGGTACGGCGGCGCTTCGACCGCCGGCGCCTTCCTCAAGGAGTTCGTCGAATACCCCTGGGCGCACCTGGACATCGCCGGCACCGCCTACAACAGCAAACAAAAGAACGCTTACACGCCCAAGGGCGCTTCGGGGACGCCGGCGCGCCTGCTCGTCGAGTTCCTGCGGGCCCGGGCAGAGGACCGGGAGGGCGCTATATGATCGTCGAGATGCTCACCGTCGGCCCTTTTCAGGAGAACTGCTACGTGGTCGGTGATGAAGGATCGGGTATAGGCGCCGTCATCGACCCCGGCGACGAGGCGACCCGCATCGCACTCGCCGTCGAAAGGTTAGGGCTGGAGATAGGTCAGATCATCGTCACCCACGCCCACGTAGACCACGTCGGCGCCCTGGCCCCACTCGCGGACGAGTATCTCTGCCCGGTCCTGATGCACGAGGAGGCCGAAGCGATGCTGAAGACGGTGCCCCAGCAGGCGATGATGATGGGCCTGAGGTTCGGCCGTATACCCCAAGTGGACCGCCACGTAGGGGACGACGAGGTCTTGGAGGTCGGCTCCTTGCGGCTCTACTCCCTGTACACCCCGGGCCACGCGCCCGGGCATCTGGCCTTCTACGTTGAGGAAGAAGGCGTCGTTTTCTCCGGGGACGCGCTCTTTGCGGGGAGCGTGGGCAGGACGGACCTGACGGGCGGAAGCATGGAGCTCCTCATGCAGACCATCTCCGAGCGCCTTTTGACCCTGCCGGACGAGACGCGAGTCCTCTCCGGCCACGGCCCCGAGACGACCATCGGCCGGGAACGCCAGACCAACCCGTTCTTGGGCGGAGGAGGGGTCCTGTGAGCGAGAGCGTCGAGAAGCACCGAGAGGCGTCGCCGGAGAAGATCAGGGTTGCCGTCCTCACCGTAAGCGATACCCGCACGCCCGAGACCGACACCGGCGGCAATGTCATCGTCGAGCTCATGCAGGGTGCCGGGCACGAGATCTCCCACCGCGAGATCGTCAAAGACGACGCGCCACGTATAGAGGTGGTCCTGCAGGAGCTCCTCGCCGACGCAGGTGTGGACGCCGTCATCACGACCGGCGGGACGGGCATCTCGGCGAGGGACACCACCTACGAGGTAGTGAGCCGCAGGATCGACAAAAAGCTCGACGGGTTCGGCGAGCTTTTCAGGGTACTCTCCTACGAGGAGATAGGAGCCGCCGCCATGTTGAGCCGCGCGGTCGCAGGTGCGTCCGGCTCGAAGTTTCTGGCCTGCTTGCCCGGCTCGAGTAACGCGGTGCGCCTGGCAGTGGAAAAACTCTTGGTACCGGAGATCTCGCACCTCGTCTTCGAGCTCCGCAAGCATCGTGAGGAGGACCGCTAGATGCAGCGCGAACCCCTCTCCCCAGAGCTCGAGGCCCTGTGGCGTAGGCTCTGGGAGGAGTGGCAAAGCAACGACGAAGAAGACGTCTTCCTCGACGCCGATAAGCTCGCGGGGATAGAGGCCGAGATCCCCGACCTCGAAGGCCGCGTAAAGACGGCCTTAGCCTACCTCCAGCGCGCCTACTACATACAGTATCGCTCCGGCGTCGGCGAGTCTGGCATAGAACCCATCCTCTACGACGTCTACGAACCAAGGTAGGTTTTAGCTGTCAGCGATCAGCCGCCAGCCTTCAGCAAATAGGCGATACACTACCCCGTCTTAAGGACAATCGGTAAAGAGGAGCGGTCAGCCACCGAAGCAGCCGACCGCTGATTGATGATGCCCGACGGATCCTTACGCGACCCGCTCGCCCCGCACTATGAGCCGGACGTTCCAGTTGGGACCGAGGGTGGCGTAGTCACCGTAGTTCTCGATACAGACCTGCAACGAGACTATGTCATTGCCGACCGGGCTCGTAACCCCCAGGTTGGCCAGGTCGACCTCCAGTACCTCGTAGACCTGGTACGTATAGGTCTGTCCCAACGAGTCCGTGAGGGTGATCTCATCGCCCGGCCCCAAGGAGGGCAGGTTGAAGAAGATGTGGTCGCTGGGGGTCCCCGGGTAGCCGATGCGGTGGCCCGCAATGTAGGTGTTGGATCCCGGTATCCAGGGGAAGCCTGTGCCGGGCAGGTGGCCCGCGCCAGCCATGAGGCCCCCTTCCTCCGAGACGTCGTCCAGCACCGTCACGTTCGACAGGCCCAGCTTCGGGATGCTCAGGTACATCGTGGGATCGGCCGGCGCTATGGGCGCGGCCTCGTCCTCCGTCGCGTGGTACATCGTGGGATCGGCCGGCGCTATGGGCGCGGCCTCGTCCTCCGTCGCGTATTCCTCCATGAGGTCGAGGCTTGGCCCTAGCTCGGCGATCTCGGCCTCAGCGGATTCCTCCACGAACTCCTCTTCGTCGACCGCCTCTGCCTCGGCGGATTCCTCCGCAGCTTCCACGTTTACAGGCTCCGGTACCACCACGTTGGGGGTTGGATTCGCTACCTGCCCCACGCTTTCGGTGTCCGACTGCAGCACGGTGTCTATCGCACGGTCCGCGCCGTAAGCGACCGCCGCTCCGAGGGCCAGAATAACCAACCCGATGAACACAAAAAGGCCCGCCCGCCGACGCTTATTGTTCTCGCGCCTGCGAGCCCGCCGCCCCTGATGCCGTTTTTTATCCATGAGTGCCATGCGAAGATTGTAGCAGTACCAAATCGGTGAGGATAGAGCGTCTCGCGTTGTTTTTTAAGATTCGAGAAAATTTGCTTCAGGGGATCTCGTGCACAAGTTTCACCCCGGAAGACCCTGGGACTGTGAACCTGCTTCAGGAACACCGAAAACGGGTGCTGTCCTGCTCGCGTTGCTCTCCCTCGGGCAGAACGCTCCGGTCGTAAATCTGCCCAAAAGGAACAGGATCCTGCTCGTAGCCCAGGCGCCCGGCTCGACGGTGATAACTACCTGGCTACTGTTCACGGGACCGGCGGGAAAGAGGCCGACGGGATGGTTCGAGCGCGCCAGCACCAAGCACGAAGCGTGTGCCTCTCGACCACGTGCAGGTGCTTCCCGAGCAAGGCGAGAAGCTGAGGGGACAAGGTACCTGGTCGAGCCATGATCGGCCACTGTCGTCTGCACCTCTTGCGAGAGTCCGATCTACTGAGGCCGGAGGTCGTGGTGCAAAGGATTCTGGCCATCAAAGGAGCTGTTGGCAGTTACGCGCCTCTCGAAAGCCCTCGGTGAGACCTATCCGCGTGATGGGGTAGTATATGTCCCCTTGCCCCATCCTTCGGGGGCCTCGAGGTGGCACACCCCAGAAGAGAACAAGGGACGCTTGCGCGGGGGCTAGCGACGTTGGGCGAACAGGCCACCACGCGACCGAAACGGAAGCCAGGAGCGTTAGACGTTTGAACATCGAGACCGAGATAAATACGGGGTCCGAGACGCGCGAGACCACGCTCGTCGCCAAGGATCTAAAGAAGAGCTACGAGAGCTTCGAGGCCGTCAAGGGCGTGGACTTCGAGGCGCATCGAGGCGAGTGCTTCGGGTTCTTGGGACCCAACGGGGCCGGCAAGACCACGACGATGAAGACTATCTACGGCGCCGCAGTGCCCACGGGCGGAAAGCTAAGGGTCGCGGGCCTCGACGTGACGCGCCACGAGCGGGAGGTCAAGCGCCGCATCGGTGTTGTCCCCCAGGAGAACAACCTCGACGAAGACCTCAAGGTCGAGGAGAACCTCCTCGTCTTCGGCCGTTACTTCGACCTTCCAAAGAAGGTCATCAAACGGCGGGCGGCCGAGCTCTTGGAGTTCGTCCAGCTCTCCGAGAAGGCCAGCTCAGAGGTCGAGCAGCTCTCCGGTGGGATGAAGCGCAGGCTCCTCATAGCGCGCGCCCTCATAAACGATCCGGAGATTGTCGTCTTGGACGAGCCGACCACCGGCCTCGACCCGCAGGCCCGGCACCTGGTGTGGGACAAGCTGCGCGAGCTGACGAGCGAAGGCAAAACCCTCGTCCTCACAACCCACTACATGGACGAGGCGGCGCAGCTGTGCGACCGGCTCGTGATCATGGACGATGGCAGGATCATCGCCGAAGGCGCCCCGCGCGACCTGGTGGAGGAACACGTAAGCCCCGAGGTCCTGAAGTTCCGGGCGAACCCCGACGCTTTGGATAGCCTCGCCGAGATCGTCGAGAGCGTAGCCGACGGCACGGAACGCTTCGGAGAAGCGCTCCTCGTGTACACCTCGGACCCTGAGGCGGTGACGGACAAGGTCAGGGAGTCCGGCGTCTGGGTCGAGAACACCATGTACCGGCAAACGAACCTCGAAGACGTCTTCTTGAAGCTCACGGGCCGGAGGCTCGTGGACTGATGGGCGGGGTGAGGATACCTGCGCCGCGGGGGACGTTCAGGGTCTGGCAGCGCAACGCGACGATCTTCCGCAAGTACTGGAAGACGATCATGTTCCCGAACCTCTTTGAGCCCTTGCTGTACCTGACGGCCTTGGGTCTGGGGCTCGGGGCTTTCATCCGCGAGGGCGGCATAAACGGGATGACCTACACGCAGTACGTGGCGCCAGGGCTCCTGGCCGCTAACGCCATGTTCGCCGCCTCCTTCGAGAGCACGTACAACACCTATGTCAAGCTGAAGATCGGGCGCGTCTACGATGCCATCGTTGCGACGCCGGTCAACGCCGAGGACGTCGTCGCCGGGGAGTACTTGTGGGCGGGCACGCGGGCCGCTCTCTATGGGACAGCGTTCTTGGGCGTGATCACGGTCCTGGGGTTCGTATTCTCGCCGGAGGCGCTGCTCGTTCAGTCGTTCTGGGCGCTCCTCATCCCGCCCATACTGCTGGTCGTCGGCGGGATGTTCAGCGTCACGGGCACCCTGTTCACCAGCCTAATCTCGAGCATCGACCTCTACGCCTACTACTTCACGCTTGTGGTCACACCCCTGTTCCTCTTCTCCGGCATCTTCTTCCCCATCGAGGACTTCCCGTCCCCGGTGCCCGAGATAGCGTGGTTCACCCCTCTATACCACGCGGTAAACGTCTGCCGGTCCCTAGCCGTCGGGCCTTCCCCGTACGTGCTCGTGGACGTAGTCTGGATCCTGATCTTCACCGGCGCCCTGGCTCTACTCCCGATCCGATTCATGCGCCGGAGGCTTATCAGCTAGCCTGTAGCTTACAGCTATCAGCAAGGTTTCCGCTGTTCTGTCGCTGCGAGCTTTGCTGCTCTTGCTGATCACTGAAAGCTGACTGCCGACTGCTTACAATTGCCCGCATGCCGGAGAATCCTTTCATCGTGCGCCCCGCAGATCCCCGGGACGACGCCGTGATCGCCAGCCTCGTTGTCGAGGGGTTCTTGGACAAGTTCCGTCCGGTCTTCGGGCGCGAGATGAACCGGTCGGTGAAGATCATGGAGAAGTGGGTGCGCCTGGAGCACTCCTTGGGGGGCGTCTCCTCCCTCGTCATCGAAGGCTCCTCCCCGAAGGAGATCGCAGCGAGCGTCGGCGTCCGAATCAAGAGCTCGGACGACGACGCTCTCGCGCGGGGGCTCTGGAAGGCCCTGCGCCGGAACCTGGGTTTCGCGCGCGCCGCATGGGCCGCGACCCTGCTCTCCTATCCCCGCTACGCCGCCACCTCCTCCGAAGCTTACGTAGAACGCCTCGTGGTCACCCAGGAGCATCGCCACCGGGGCATGGCGAGCACCTTGCTGAAAGCGGCGGAGGATCTGGCCCGCCGCTCCGGCAAAGAGACCGTGGGCCTCCACGTCAGCAGTGATAACCAACCGGCCCTCAAACTCTACGAAACCCACGGCTACGAAGAGAACTCTCGCCAGCGCTCGCTCCTCACCGGCCACTTCCTCGGCATCAGGGACTGGCTGTACCTGCGAAAAGAGCTGTAGCTTTAAAGCAGTCGGCTTTCAGCCATCAGCATAGGGGCGAGGGCAAACCCGCTACGCGTTTTCGCGTCCTACGCCAGCCCGCTGTATTCTTGTCATGTGCGCCGCGGGGCAAATAGTTGGTCGCTGACGGCTAATGATCAGGAACGAGGGTCGTCTTCCTCCACAGCCTCGGGGTCTATAGCCTCGTCGCGCTCTTCGTCAACCCGCCGTCCGGTCTCGCGGGAGCGATCCTGAGACCGGGACTCCTTCAAGGACTCGGGCCAATCGAAAAGGTCCTCGGGCATCTCCGGTATGTGCCCGCT
>JALYGT010000051.1 GCA_030776965.1 Actinomycetota bacterium | reverse complement strand
GTGAACCCCGAAGCTTTCGCCTCTTCGAGGAACGGGAGAGTCTGAAGCTCCCGGGCGACGGGGGCGTGGAAGATGGAGCCCATAGTGGCCCGTACGGTCTTTGGGTTGTAGAGGTCGGCCGTGCCCTTGGCGAGGGCGACGCCGGCCCCGAAGGCGTGGGCGGCCCGGATCGCGGTGCCGACGTTGCCCGGGTCCTGAACGCCATGCAGTAAGACGATCCGATCGTTTTCGCGCAACAGCTCCGCAGCGAGCACGTCGAGGAACGGGAAGACGGCGACCGGGCCCGTAGAGGTGGTGAGCGTCGAGAGTCTGCGGACAGCCTCGTGCTCGGTAAGGAAGTGCACGGGCGGTACGGTAGCTTCTTCTATAAGGCTCTGGCCTTCGGCGAGGAAGAGACGCTCGGCTTCGCGGTATTTCTTTTGCTTGAGCTTGGCGAGCCGCTTAAGAGTAGTTGAGGAGATCACACTTCAGAAGGTTCGAGTTTGTCGAGCTCCTTCTTGGGACCTCCGATGACGAGCACGTCCCCTTTTTGGAGTGGCTCGTCGGGGCGTGGTAAGGCACCTTCCTGGCCTTCGTGCTTCATTGCCAACACCGTCAGATGTTTTTTACGGTGGAGTTGGAGATCCTTGAGAGATTTGTCGATCCACTCATGGGGCACTTCTATCTCGATTACCGCTTCATCCTGTCCAAGCTCCAGGTAGTCCTGGATACCGGGCAAGGACATCTGGCGCGCCAGAAACTCGCCGAATTCCTTCTCAGGTTGGATCACGTGGTCGGCCCCGACCCTCTCGAGCACCCGGGCGTGGAGCTCGCTGTTGCCCCGTGAAAAAACCCTCGGCACCCCGAGGTCCTTGAGGATAAGGGTCACGAGCACGCTGGCTTGGATGTTCTCGCCGATCACGACCGCCGCTCCGTCGAACTGCTCGACCCCGAGGTCGCGCAATACCGGGGGCTCCGTAGCGTCTGCCGTGACTAGGTTGGCGTTCGGCAGCTGCGTTGAGAGGTCCTGGATCCGGTCCTCATTGCAGTCGATGCCCAGAACATCATGCCCTAAAGAGTCTAGGGTCCTCACCAAGGAGAACCCGACCCGGCCCATCCCTATAACCACGTACTGCTTGCTCATCCTAGCGCTATCTCCTCCTCTGGGTAAGTATACCGTTTGGGCCGGGTCCGCTCGTTGAGGGCCAGGATCAGTGTTACGGGTCCCACCCTACCAGCGAACATTATCAACACGAGCAACAGCTTGCCGAAAGCACCGAAATCCTTCGTAGCCTCACCCACAGAGAGCCCGACCGTCCCGAAGGCCGAGACCACTTCAAAGGCGGTCCGAAGAAAGCCCATGCCGTCGGAGATTAGCAAGGCGACGGTCCCGATGACGAGGAGTAGCGCCGCCAGCGCCGAGACCGAGAGGGCCCTGGCGATGAGGGACCTCGGGAGGCGGCGGCCGAACGCCGAGACCTCTTCTTCGCCCCGCACCTGGGAGAGGAAGATCAGGAAGATAATGGCCAGGGTCGTGACCTTGATGCCTCCGCCGGTCGAGGCGGGACCAACACCCACGAACATAAGCGCGATCTGGGTCACGAGCGTCGATTCGCGCAGATCCGCGTATTCCACGGTGGAGAACCCTGCCGTCCGGGGCGTCGTCCCCTGAAAGATGGATTGGAGCACTTTCGTGCCGAACGGCTCACCCCCGAGCGTAGCCGGGTTAGTCCATTCGAGCGTAGCTACGCTCAGAATGCCCACCACCAGTAGCACCGCCGTGGGCACCAAAACGAGCTTTGAGTGGAGGCTTAGGCGGCGGATCTTAGGGTAGTAGTAGAGGTTCACCAAAACCGGAAACCCCAGACCTCCGGCCACGATCAAGAACACGAATGTCAGGCTTACCACCGCGTCGCCGGCATAAGCTCTCTCATCCGGCTGGAAGATGTCGAACCCGGCATTGCAGAAGGCGCTTACGGAGTGGAAGGTCGCAGACCACAGGGCTTTAGCCAGACCGAAGCCCCTAAAGAGGAAATCGACCGCAAAAAAAACTATTCCCACCGTCTCCAGCAGGAAGGTTATCAGCGCGATCTGGCCGAGCAGCCGCAGGATGTTCCTTGGCGTACCGGGGCTCTGCAGCTCCTCGCGGACGATCAGGAGCTCCCGAAATCCCAGCTGGCGGCCTACGAGAAGAGCCCCTACCGTGGCGGCCGTCATGATTCCCAAGCCTCCCACCTGTATGAGGAACACCAGAACAACCTGTCCAAACGGCGTGAAGTCGGTCGCCGGTGTAACTACCTGGAGGCCCGTGACGGTCACTGCGCTAGCCGCCTCGAAGAGGGCGTCGAGCCAGGAGATCCCGCCGTAATGCGACATGGGGAGCTTCAGCAGGACAGTCCCGATCAGTATAAATCCGGCGAAGCCCAGAATTATGAGCCGGGGAGCCGAGATTCGAGGTAACACTAGCGGTAAAACCCGCCCCTCAGGCCCAACCAGGAAAACTACGGAGCCCCATTGCACCACAAAAGCCCTGTCGCGCCCACCGAGACGAGGAGGGCGTCCACCCAAGAGATGCCGCCGCAGGTAGATGCCGGAAAGATCCGGCGTGGAGCGGGGAGCATACGAGTCAACGACTAGGGTACCGGAGTCCTAACCGGCTTTCTCGCCCTCTTCTTTGGCGGCCCTCTGCACGTCACCGACGGTGATGCGCCCGCCCGAGCCCGTGCCCTCGACCTCGGAGAGGTCCACGTCCAGCTCCTCGGCTTTGCGCTCGGCGGCCTCCGTAGCCCCCACCTCGGCATCCTGCTTCTCGCTCTCAGGCTCGGTGGTCTGCTCTACAGGTTGCTGCCTGAGTCTATCGCTCTTGATGCGCTTCTGGACGGGCTCTCCGTTGAGAGCGTTCCTGGCCTGGGACACCACCGTCGCGAAGGCCTCCGGCTCGGTGGCGGCGAGGTCGGCCAGTATCTTGCGGTCCAGGTCTATCTCGGCTAGCCTGAGACCGTGCACGAGTTGGGAGTACGAGAGCCCGTGCTCACGAGCGCCGGCGTTGATCCGCTGGATCCACAAAGCCCGGAAGTCCCTTTTGCGCTGTTTGCGCCCGGCGTAGGCGTAGACACCGCTCTTCCAGACCTGCTCCTTGGCCCGCTTGTACGAGCTCTTCTTCGTCCCCCGGTAGCCTTTGGCCTGCGCGAGGACCTTCCTGCGTTTCTTGCGGGCATGACCGCTGCGCGCCGTACGGGCCATCTACTTCACCCCCAAGAGGCGCTTGATGCGCTTCTCGTCGTACTGGTGTACCGTTGTCTCGGTGTTCAAGCGCCGCTTGCGCTTGGAGCTCTTCTTCTCCAGGATATGGTTGTGCCCGCTCCTGCGCCTCTTGAGCTTGCCCTTCTTCGTGACCGCGAAGCGCCCGGAGGCGCCCTTGTGGGTCTTCATCTTCGGCATCTTTTCCTCCGCGTTTCGTTCTTCCACAAACCAGGCTCGCGGCACGGGAGTAGCCGTTTCGCCTCAAAACCGGGCGCTATTGTATCAAAGGGTTACGTTAGCCGCGGGCTGCGCTCTCCTGACGGTGGCCGCGCGCCTCGCCCTTCGAGGACGCGCTCGCGGCCGCGTCCTTGTCCGGGGCCATGACCATAACCATGTTGCGCCCGTCAAGTTTAGGCTGGCTCTCGATGCGCCCGAGATCCGAAAGATCCTCGGCGAGCCTCGTCAAGAGCCTCTCGCCCAGATCCGGGTGCTGCACCTCGCGGCCGCGGAACATAATCGTGACCTTCACCTTGTCGCCGTGGCGCAAGAAGCGCTCGACGTGCCCACGTTTGGTGTTGAAGTCGTGGTCGCCTATCTTCGGCCGGAGCTTTATCTCCCGCACGTTGATGTTGACCTGCTTCTTGCGGGCGGCCTTACGAGCCTGCTCTTTCTGGTACTTGTACTTGCCGTAGTCCATGATCCGGACCACCGGCGGGTCCGAGTTCGGCGCTACCTCCACGAGGTCGAGGTCGAGCCTCTCGGCGTAATCCATCGCCTCTCTTATGTGCTTGATCCCGAGCTGCTCTCCGCTCTCCGAGATGAGGCGCACCGAGCGGGCCCTGATCTGGCCGTTTATCCTTGGCTCTTCTTCCGCGGCTACTTTACACCACTCCTTCCAAATCCGTACCTACGGGGCCGTTGAACTGCAAAAGGTGACTTCATCGAGAAGCATCGAGCGGTCACAAACCCCAACCTACTCCCTGATTATACCCCGCCTACACTAACTCCGTCTATAAGAATCTCGCGCTGCAACCTCCGCTCTTATCCGCTCCGCGAATTCTTCGACATCGAGGCCTTCCTGTGACTTCTCGCCTCTCTTACGGACGTTCACCGTCCCTTCCCCCGCCTCTCTGTCCCCCACGATAAGGAGGTAAGGCACCTTCTGCCGAGCGTTCTCCCGGATCTTCTTCTGCATGCTGTTGAGCGAGTCGTCCACCTCGACCCGGAACCCGTTCGCGGCGAGCTTCTCCTCGACCTCGTGGGCGTAGGACAGGTGCCGGTCCGCGACCGGGATGACCACGGCCTGCACCGGAGAGAGCCACAACGGGAACGCGCCCGCGTACTGCTCGATTAGGATCGCCATAAACCGCTCCGTCGTACCCGTGACGGCCCGGTGCAGCAAAACCGGCGTGTGTGCGTCGCCGTCCTCGCCGATGTACTCGCACCCAAGGCGTCCGGGCTGGATGAAGTCGACCTGTATCGTCGAGAGCTGCCACTCCCGGCCCAGAACGTCCTTCGCCAGGAAGTCCGCTTTCGGCCCGTAGAACGCCGCCTCGCCGCGTACAGGCTCGTAGGCAACGCCCGCGGCGTCCAGGGCATCTCGCAGGGCCTGCTCCGCCCGCGCCCACTTCTCGTCGTCGGCCACGTACTTGTCGGAGTCCACTGCGCGCAAGGAGAGGCGGACCCTGTACTCCTCGAAGCCGTAGGTGTCGAGGACCTCGCGGATGAGCTCTAGAGCCCGTGCGAACTCTTCCTGGATCTGGTCCTCGGTACAGAACACGTGCGCGTCGTCCTGGGTCAAGGACCGCACACGGGTAAGGCCCGTGAGCTCGCCACTCTTCTCATAGCGGTACAGAGTAGCGAACTCGGCGTAGCGCAAGGGGAGATCCCGGTACGAGTGCGCCTCGGTGTTGTAGAGCGTCATGTGGCTCGGGCAGTTCATCGGCTTTAAGCGGTAGCGCGTCTCGCCATTCTTCATCGGCGGGAACATGGCGTCCCAGTAGTGCTCCAGGTGCCCGCTCTTGGCGTAGAGCCCCTCGTGGACCAGGTGCCCGGTCCAGACGTGCTGGTAGCCGTATCGCGTCTGCACCTCGCGCACGTAATCCTCCATGAGGTGCCGGAGCATCTCGCCCTTGGGCAGGAAGATCGGGATGCCCGCGCCTATATCGGGCGAGAAGATGAAGAGCTTCAGGTCTTTGCCAATCTTGCGGTGGTCGCGCTGCTTGGCCTCCTCTAGGCGTCTGAGGTACGCCTTGAGCTCTTTCTCGGTCGGCCAGGCGGTGCCGTAGATGCGGGTGAGCATCGGGTTCTTCTCGTCCCCACGCCAGTAGGCCCCAGCGATGTTCTGAAGCTTGAACGCGCCCAGAGCGCCGGTGCTCGGGACGTGCGGCCCGCGGCAGAGGTCGAAGAAGTCACCCTGACGGTAGATCGTGATATCGCTGTCCTCAAGGTCGCAGACTATCTCCCACTTGTACGGGTTGTCCTTGTATATCTCCTCGGCCTCGACCTTCGAGACCTCTTCGCGCTCTATCGGGAGGTCCCGCGCGACCACTTCGCGCATCTTCTCCTCGATGCGTGGCAGATCCTCGTCGGTGATGCGCCCGCTGACCTCTATGTCGTAGAAGAAGCCGTTCTCTATCGGGGGACCTATCGTCAGCTTGCTCCCCGGGTACAGCTCCAGTACGGCCTGCGCCATGACGTGAGCCGTCGAGTGCCGCAAGACCTCCAGCCCCTCTTCGGAGTCCTTCGTCACGACCTCGAAATCCCCGCCACCGTCCATAGGCGTGTCGAGGTCTATCAGCTCTCCATCGAGTTTTGCGACCACGGCGTCGCGCGCTAACCGTTTCCCGATCTTCTCGGCGATGTCGCGCGCCTTCTCGCCAGGCTCTACCGGAAGCTCTTTGCCATCGGGTAGCTTAACCGCAGCCATGCACCGCTCCTCCAAACGCTCTGAAACAGTCTTTGTCTAGTAAAGTGATTGTAATACCCGGCCCCGATGGTCGTTCTCCCGAGGAAGCACGGAACGCGAAAGAACCAGCCGCCAACCCAAAGTCCTAGCTGTCGGCCGAAAGCTGATAGCTGTCCGCTACTATGGGCGCTAGTGGTTTCGAACCACTGTCCTCTTCCGCGTCAAGACAGAGCGCTAATATCACGCCTGTTCGCCGATGTTCAGAAATGCCTGCAAAATGGCGTATTTTCATTTAGATCTATCGTGTGTGTTCGCCATTGTTCATATGGGTTGGTGTACCGTCGGTGTAATTGGTCCCGGCTTTTGCCTTTCGCGTACCCCAATTTTGAGTGATATAGAAGACCACGACCGATACTCCGGGACACCAGATAACGAAAAGCCGGCGCTCTCTAATTGTTTGACTTCAGCGCGAATGCGGCAAAATATTCTCAGAAGGTAGAACGTCCATACGCTAGGGGATCGGGGTGACGAATGCAGCGTCTACAGCAGGAAGGTTCGGCGGCGGCAACAAGCCAATCTACTTCTTCGGCTCTCTGGGAGGCTTGCTCTTCGGCTACGACACAGGTGTCATCGCGGGAGCGATCTTGTTCATCAGCGAGGATCTGGGGCTCACCCCGTTCCTCGAAGGTCTGGTAGTCGCCTCTCTCCTGCTCGGAGCCGCGGTCGGGGCCGGGAGCGTGGGACTCCTCTCCGATAGGCTGGGGAGGCGCAACCTCATCGCCGTGGCCGCCGTCACCCTCTCCGTGGGGCCGTCGGCGCGGCGTTGGCGCCGAACGTCGCCGTGCTGGTCGTGGTTACCGTCCTGCTCATCTGGCTGGTCGGGGAAAGTCCTCTCTGGGGGCCGGTTGAGGGGACTTGCTTCTTACTGGGAATCACGAGTATTTTGGCGGCCTGATTCTTCCGTGACGATATACCGAAGGGAAAGAGTTAGATAAAGAGACCCTTCCGATAGAGAATCATTTAGGCCTTTACCAAGTCTTAACCAGAGAGTCGCAAAAAGCTTAAAGGCGAGAGTTTTACTGGTACTATGGAGAGCAACTCGACGCAGCAGCGTAGCCTCCTGATGGCCCTTTTGTATGCCGGAGTGGTTCTGTTCGGCTTGTATTTGGCCTGGAAGTTCCTGGCCGGGGTCCTGGCAAATGAGCTTGGTTCCGGCACCTGGAGGATGGCCAGGAGGAGAAAGAGGAGGAGGGCGAGAAGAAGAAGGATTAGCGGCCTTGGCTGAGAGCTCAAAAGCTTCCTGGAGAGGAGCGAAGCACTCCCGGTAAGGAGGGATTTTGGAAGGTACGATTTTTCTGGGGCTCAAGCTCTTGATCGCGCTCTTCTTGGTGTCCTTGAACGCCCTGTTCGTCGCCGCGGAGTTCGCGTTTACGAAGATGAGAAGCACCCAGGTGGAGTCGATGGTGCAGGAGGGCAGGGCCTCGGCCGGCCTCGTCAGGGAGGCCACACAGAACCTCGACGCCTACCTCGCCGTCTGCCAAGTCGGCATCACGATCGCCTCGCTGGGCCTGGGCGCCTTGGGGGAGCCGGCGGTCGCAAACCTTCTGCGCCCGTTGCTCGGGGCCTTTCTCCCCGAGGGGCTCATTCATACCGTCGCCTTCGCCTTGGCTTTCGGGATCATCACCTTCTTGCACGTCACCTACGGCGAGCTGGCCTCCAAGAGCGTCGCCATCGCCAAGCCCGAGGGGACTTCGCAGCTCGTGGCACCTTTCATGAAGTTCTTTTTCTACCTCTTTTACCCCCTTACCGTCTTCTTCAACGGGGTAGCGAACCGCTCCGTGAGAATCTTCGGCATCCCGCCAGCCTCGGAGACCGAGGAGAGACAGTCCGAGGAGGAACTGCACATGATCGTTGGGCAGTCCAGGAGGCAGGGCTTCTTGGAGGAAAAAGAGGCGGCCAGGGTAAGGGCCGCCTTGGAGCTCGACGAGAAGATGGCCCGCGAGATCATGGTGCCAAGGACGGACGTCGTGGCGCTCCCGACGACGACGGGGCTAGACGAGCTAGTCTCGGTAGCGGCGGAGGGTAACCACGTCCGCTACCCCATCTTCGAGGACGACTGCGCCGAGCAGATCGTCGGGACGGTGCACGCCAAGGACGTCCTGCGCGCCGCCAAGGCCCACGGAAGCCTGGAGGCGGATGTAACAGCAGCAGACATAATGCACGACGTCCTGACCGTCCCGGAGAGCAAGCGCGTCGACGAGGTACTAAGCGACCTGCAGGAGAAGCGGCTGCAGGTGGCCGTGGTCATCGACGAGTGGGGCTCCTTCGAGGGGCTCATTACGATAGAAGAAATCCTGGAGGAGATAGTGGGCGAAATCCAGGACGAATGGGAAGAGGAGTCGGAGCCGGTCGTTCGCAGGCTCGAGGACGGCTCGTACCTCATGCGCGGCACCGCACCACTCCGCGAGGTCAACAAGACCCTGGACGCGAACTTCGAAAGCGAAGCCTACGGCACCATCGGGGGCGTCATTCTCGAGGCTTTGGGCCGCGTCCCTGAGGTTGCCGACGAGGTCTTAGTCGAGGGCTACGTGCTGTGCGTAGCCGAGGTGGACGGCCCCCGCGTCGCTTCGGTGACGGCGTGGCAAAAGCAGGGTTAAGAAAACGATCACTCACAATCCAACGTGTAATGGTTGGTATGTTGTCCTTGCGAGAGCTAGCTCATCGCTGGCTCTCGCCGAGAGGTTAGAGGGAGGAGGATTGTTTTGAGCGCGCTGAATGTAGCTCTGCTAACGATCGGGTGCCTAGTGTTGCTGGTCGGGCTGTTCTCCCACCCGATCAAGCGCAGCCTCCTATCAGCGCCCATCATAGCCCTGTTGCTAGGCGTGCTGCTGGGACCAGCGGTCTTCGGGGTACTCGACCCAGCGAATTGGGGGAGCCAAGAAACCATCCTAGAGCAAGCCGCCCGCCTGACGATCGCCATCTCGCTCATGGGCATAGCGCTGCGCCTACCCAGTGGTTACCCTCTTACCCGCTGGCGGACGCTGGCCGTTATGCTGGGACCGGTGATGGTGCTGATGTGGCTCGTCAGCGGTGTGCTGGTGTACCTGATCCTGGGCCTCCCCTTCTGGGTAGCGATGCTGGTGGGGGCCGTGATTACGCCGACTGACCCGGTCATAGCTAGCACCATAGTCCAGGGTAAATTGGCGGAGGATAACCTGCCCGGCCGCGTGAGACACCTGCTCTCCGGGGAGTCGGGGGCGAACGACGGGCTGGCCTACCCACTGGTCTTTCTGTCTATACTCATGATCGAACACCCGCCGTCAGACGCATTGCTCGACTGGCTGACCCGCGTCGTCCTGTGGGAGGTGGGGGTGGCTGTAGCCCTCGGGGCTGTAATGGGTTATGCGGCTGGGCGCCTACTGGGATGGGCCGAGAACAAGGGGAATATAGAGCAGCCCTCCTACCTGGCCTACACCCTAGCCCTCTCGCTAGCGGTTCTGGGGGGGACCAAGCTGCTCGGCACCGACGGGATTCTGGCGGTCTTCGCGGCGGGGGTCGCGCTTAACATGGCACTGAGTACAGAGGACGAGACCCAGGAAGAGCGCATGCAGGAGGCGGTCAACCGCTTCTTTATCCTGCCAATCTTCGTGCTGCTGGGCCTGGCCCTGCCGTGGCAGCAGTGGCTGGAGCTGGGTTGGGCCGGGCTCCTGCTGGTAGCGGCGGTGCTAGTGCTCCGGCGCCTGCCGGCCGTGCTGGCAGTTACACCGATCTTGCCCCAAGCGCGTGGCGTCCGGGATACCCTGTTCCTGGGGTGGTTCGGACCTATAGGCGTGGCGGCGCTCTTCTACGCCGCCCTCTCGCTGCGCGAGATAGGGGCCGACGAAGCCTGGGCGGTCGGCAGCCTTGTGATCTGCGCCTCTATACTGGTCCATGGTGTCACGGCCGCTCCTCTGACCAGGCTCTACGGTAGACGCGTCCAGAGCGAGGATTCTGGCAAATAGCGGGCATCGCTGGGAGATCCGATCGCGCGAGCGCGCCCGCCAAAAGAAGGAAGCGAAGCTACCGCCAAGGAGCCAACGGATCGTTCTCTGTAATTCGGGCTCATCCTCTTAAGGCAAGCTTGTTGTCCCACGCGCTGCTGCACCGTTGCTGCACAGAGGCTCCGCACCTGTTCCAGAGCCACTACTCGTACCTCTACGTTTCTCCTGCAAAACGGCCGCTTTATTAAAGTGGGCGATAGTGGATTCGAACCACTGGCCTCTTCCGCGTCAATACAGAGCGATGATGCCAGGGTTGTTCGCCGGTGTTCAAAAATGCCTGCAAAACAGTAAATTTTTCTTCTCGTCTCGCCACGCTTGTTCGCCGTCGTTCGTGTGCGTTGGTGTACTAATGGTGTACTTATTGCGCCTAACAGAACCGCTGAGCATAGCTCTAACATCAAGGCGCACCTAAGGTCGAGGACCGCCTGGTGGATGTTGGCTTGCTTCTAGAAGCGCACCTTCAGCCGCCGAAAGCGGTTCAGCCACCACAGCGTCCGCTCCACCCTGGTCCCTGCATATCTATCTAATCCTGCTACATGTTGTTTGCCCAGCGTGGCCTATTAGAGTCCGAGGCAGCGCTTACCTCTGATCCTAATGCATATAGATTCGCAGAGTTGTATATAGGTTTCCGGGAAAGCACCCTCTGAAACTGTCCGAAAAGGGGTTCTGAGACAGTAGCTCGGTAAAGTACCGAGCATGAGAAGAGCATACCAAACCGACTTATCCGATGCCGAATGGTCCTACATAGAGCCCCATATCCCCACCCCTAAAGCTCCTGGACGCCCTAGAGTACATCCCTTGCGCGAGATCCTAAACGCCATCTTCTACATAGTGCGTAGCGGATGTGCCTGGCGCCTAGTGCTGCACGATTTTCCTCCCTGGAAGACCGTACACCATTACTTCAGGACCTCCTGGCGGATCGATGGCACTTGGGAGAGGCTGCACGCTGCCTTGCGCGAGCGGGTGCGGGTCCGTATGGGCAAAGATCCTCAGCCCAGTGCCGGCATAGTGGATAGCCAGTCGGTCAAGAGCACCGGCGTAGGAGGGGAGCAGCGAGGATATGACGGTGGCAAGAAGGTTAAGGGCAGAAAGCGCCATTTACTCGTGGATACGCAGGGTTTGGTACTCAAAGCCAAGGTACATGCCGCAAGCGTCATGGACTTCGAGGGGATCAAGACGCTGCTGCGCCAGGCAGACGTAGAGTTCCCTCGCCTCAAACATTTGTGGTTGGATAGCGCCTACAGGGGTGAGGACAAAGGCAAGGATTGGGTGCAGAAGGGTCTAGGGTGGAGCGTGGAGCTCGTCGAGCGTCCGAGAAAGCCCGCCCCAAAAGAGGTCCTGAAGTCGTGGGCCGAGCAGTGGTTCAAAGAGGGCGTTAAGGTAGATTGGGAGAAGCTCTTGCCGCCTGAAGGCTTCCAGGTTTTGCCGAGGCGGTGGGTGGTGGAACGCACGTTTTCTTGGACGGACCAGAACAGGAGGATGAGCAAAGACTACGAGAGGTTGACTGAGACCAGCGAGGCGTTCATCTATGTGGTGATGAGTCGTCTGATGGCGAGGAGATTAGCCCGCTCATGAGCTTTTCGGACGGTTTCTAGAAGACTTCTCGGCAACTCGGTGAATAGAGGCAGCGGGGCAGACCTTAGGCATCGTTTGTACACTTTCTGAGGAGGGTATTAAGCCAAGCGCTTGAGGTAAGCGGGAAAGGAGGGCCGCAGAGTGTGATGCAAGTAGCCGAAGCCTCTGCCGTTATTCCGCTAAGCCCGGAAGAGACCTGGGATATATTTTACGGTGATCAGCTGCGGAATGCCGTTGAGCTATCCACTAGCGTGGCTGCCGTCGAGGACTACCAGATGCGCCCCGACGGGACGCCCCGGTACACGATGGTGGCTAAATTCGGTCCAGCCACCATGACTTTCAAATCTGACTACTCCGTCTACGAGCCTCCGCACCGAACGGTCAATCGTGTCCTCGACAGCCCTTTCGGCGGCACCCACTACTTCACTTTCGAACCCATGGCAGAGGATACGCGGGTGAACGAGCGCTGGGAGATTGAGCCGCAGAACCCACTCGTAGGCCGCCTGCTGCCAGTGATGCGTCCCCTCCTTGCGTGGATGATGCAGCGAGACTTGAACACCCTCGCTAAGGCAGCCAAAAACTATCAAACCATAAAAGACGCGCTCCAACCGCATACGGAACCCTACCTGAGGGCACCTGTTGAACCGGAGGCGGCCCAAAGGCCTGCGCCGCCGGAAGTCGAGGAACAACCCACCCCCCCAGAAGCACAAGCACCACCGCGGCGGCGCGATAGTGAATCTGAAGAAGCCTGACCAGGTGAGTTTCCGAGAACCGTAAGATTCCGAGAAACTATCTTAGCGGCAACCATAAATACCGCTTGCGGCCGGTCCGCTGGTATAGAGTCTGTAGGACTAGGGTTTCCGGGAACGCTCCTTCTAGGAGGTTCGGTGAATAAGGCCGTCTCGTTGGCCGCAGGGACTTCTGGCAGACCTCCTCCTCCTCCTCCTC
>JALYGT010000050.1 GCA_030776965.1 Actinomycetota bacterium | reverse complement strand
GCACCTACCAGCGTAAGGGGAATCGGAAATACCTGCTCTCGGGGCTCGTGAGGTGCGCCATCTGTGGTTACGGTTGCTCGGCCCACGCCAATACCACTAAGGGCAAGAGGCGTTCCTACTACACCTGCATCACCAACTTCCGCGCTAGGGTGCCGCAGGGAGGTCCGCACGGCGCTCCCTACATTCGGGCTGAGTGGCTCGAAGAGAAGGTCTGGAGCGACGTGCGGCGGTTTCTGGAGAATCCGGGCGATGTGCTCAACCGCGTACGCGTTCAAATGGAGAACGACAACGAGATAGAGCGGCTGGAGTCTGAGCACGAGCGACTTGAGGGGGAGCTTGCCCACCTGCGCGCCGAGCGCCTCGACTATCTGCGCCAGCACGCTAGAGGAGTCATCGAATCCGAAGAAGAGCTGGACACGTTGCTCGCTGACGTTAGAGGCCGCACCGGGAATGCTCGGCTGCTCCTGGAGAACGTCGAGGTTGCGCTTGAGAGTAGACGCGAGCGCCGGAAGCTCGCCGACAGTGCGGCGGCGTGGCTTGCGACTCTCCGCGAGCGGCTTTCCGAGGTCGAGGAGGACACCGAGACGGCTTATGTGGAGCGTCGCCAGCTTGTGAAGCTCCTAGTAGCGAATATAACGGTCGGAAGGTGGGCGGACGGTAGGCCCCACGTTCAAGTCACCTACCGCTTTGGGCCTCCGCAAAATGCGGAGATTGGACAGGAGGGTATGTATGTGTCAGGTGTACCGAACGACAAGGCCTTCCGGGTGACCCTGCCCAACGACCAGCCGCACGTGTTCGACAGCTTCGAGTGCGCGATCCACGCTTTAGCCCCCTCTTGCGAGTATTGCGGCGTCAAGGTTATCGGCCACGGCGTGGAGGCGAACGGCTCCTTCTACTGCTGCGCCCACTGCGCGAGCATGGCCGGGGCGACGCAGGTGCAAGATCGCGCCTGACTTCCCCGAAAAAGGAGCTACGTTCTCTTAAAGGGCCGTCCGGTCCGACTCGGGCAGGCGGCCGAAGATGGAGCGTAGCCCGAAGTCCTTCGGTAGATCCGAGGTGAAAGAGCGGATGCCCAAGACCTTACGGGCGTCGACCTCTATCTCCCTCCCCGCCACGTGCGGGAAGATGGCCCGGGCGGCGTAGACCGGCGGAGCGTCCGCGTCCCTGCTTCCGGTATCGGTCTTTACCCGCACGAGGCCCTTGCGCTTGCGGGTGGTCTCCTCCTTCGCCACGGAGAGGCTCATCTCCCCCGCTCCGGCACAGCAGATCGCCAACCGGTGCCACTCGAGAACCAGGGCTTCCCCCGGGCGTAGAAGCTCCCGCGCCGCCGGGGTCAGGCGCACCTTTATCGTGTGCCGGTCCATATGCCTGAGTCTACTAGATCTTTCTTGCCCCCTAGCTCATGCGGCACTGTAGCGCCCTTCCGCGCTCGCCTTCGGGTAGCCCCCTCGGCGCCGGCTCTCACAATGAGCATCATGCTCGCCGTAGGAACCCTAATCTCGTGCCTTTCCACTCGTCGATCCCGAACGGGCCGTGTGGGTGCTCGGCGCCTATGCGATCGCGTTCGTCTTGCTCGCGGCCCTCTTTTTCCGGCGGCGAGACGTAACGTAGACTACGCCTATGTCAAGGTTACCGCAGAGGCTCACCTTGATCTTCGACGGCGCGTGAGGGTTCTGCACGTGGTCGGCGCGCCTCGTCGAGAGGCTCGACCGCGGCCGTCGCGTGACGGCGGAGCCTTACCAGAAACCCGGCGTCCCCGCCTCGGTTGGCCTCACCGTCGAGGAGTGCGAAGCGGCGGCGTGGGCTGTCTCGCCGGGCGACAGACGCTACCGTGGCGCCGGGGCGATCAACGCTTCTCTGGCGGTCGCCACGGGGATAGCGCTGCCACTCCTCCTGTACGACCTGCCCGGGATCCGGCAGCTAGAAGACCTCGCCTACGAGTTCATCGCCGCCATCCGCGGCAAACTCCCCGGCGACAAGCCTTACTGCAGCCAACACCCCGAGGAGTGCCGGTGAGTTACTCTGAGCTGCGCCCGTCTCGGTCTTCTTCGTGGTAGCGGTTGGTGATAGGCATGCGACGGTCGCGGCCGAAGGAGCGGGCCGTGACCTTTATGCCCGTCGGGGCCTGGCGGCGCTTGTACTCGGCCCGATCCACCATGCTCACCGCGCGTCTGACGTCTTCCTCGTCGAAGCCGGCCGCGACGATCTCGCTCACGCCCTTGTCCTGCTCTATATACGCTTCGAGGATGGGGTCCAGGACCTCGTAGGGCGGCAAAGAGTCGACGTCGCGCTGGTCCTCCCTAAGCTCGGCGGAGGGCTCCTTGGTGAGGACGGAGTCGGGTATGATCTCGCGCCCCTCGATCTCGTTTATGTACCGGCAGACGCGGTAGACGAGGGTCTTGGGGACGTCCCGGATCACAGAGAAACCGCCGGCCGTGTCGCCGTAGAGGGTGGAATATCCTACGCTCGACTCGCTCTTGTTGCCGGTGGAGAGGACGATCCAACCGAACTTGTTGCTGAGAGCCATGAGGATGTTGCCCCGGATTCTGGACTGTATGTTCTCCTCGGTCTCGTCTTCGGGCAGCCCCCTGAAGGGCTCCTCGAGCATCTCCTTGTACGCTTCGAAGGCCGGCTCTATGGCAATCTCCTGCCTGTCTATCCCGAGGTTCTTCACGACCGTCTCGGCGTCGGTGTTGCTCTCCTTGGAGGTGTACCGGCTCGGCATGAGGACCCCAGTCACCTGCTCGGGGCCCAGGGCCCGGGCCGCGACGACGGCGCCCAGGGAAGAGTCTATGCCGCCAGAGAGCCCGAGGACGGCCCGCGAGAAGCCGTTCTTCCGAAAGTAGTCTTTTAAGCCCAGGACCAGAGCTTCGAGCACCTCACCCTCCTCGGAGAGCGGAGCCTCGACACGGGGCTCGACGCCAGCCCCGTCGGCCGACCGGATCGAGGTCTCCGGCTCGGTACCCGGGGCCTCGACGATCTGCGGGGGGTGGTCGGGGTTCTCCTTACGGGGACGGGGGTCGTGGAGACGGTGGACGAGAGCTTCTTCGGGGTGAAGGTCCACGAAGAGAAGGTCCTCCTCAAACTGTTTGGCGCGGGCCATGACGCTGCCCTCGGGATCGAAGACGGAGGAGCGACCGTCGAAGACGAGCTCGTCCTGGCCGCCGACGAGGTTGCACCACACTACGTAGCAGCCGTAGTCCAAGGCCCTCACGCTGAGCATCCTCTCCCGGGAGGCACCTTTGAGGCGGTGGTAGGGGGAGCCGTTTATGTTCAATAGCACACCTGCACCGCCCAGGGCCTGCTCACGAACGGGGCCGCCCGGGTACCAGATATCCTCGCAGATGCTGATCCCGATTAGGGCCTGGCCCATCTTGAGTATCGGAGCCTCCGAGCCCTCGCGGAAGTAGCGGTTCTCGTCGAAGACGCTGTAGTTCGGCAGGTAACGTTTGTGGTAGCGGTGCAAGATCTCGCCGCCCGAGACGACGGCGCAGGCGTTGAAGAGGTCACCGTTGAGGTCCACGAAGCCTATAGCGCAGACGACGCCTTCGGGCACCCGCCCGGCGAATTCGTGGAGCGCTCTTAGATTGTCCTCAATGAAGCTTGGTCTCAAGAGGAGGTCTTCGGGCGGGTAACCGGTGATGGTCAACTCCGGGAAGACGACGAGCCCGGCGCCACCTTCTACCGCCCGTTCCAGGGTTTCCGCAGCCTTCTCGACGTTGCCCCAGACGTCGCCGACGGTGGTGTTAATCTGTGCCAGCGCGACCTTCATCCCCCTACCTTCGCCTTACTAAAAACCCCGACATCGTCCCTATAATAACCCCTGGAATCGCACTACGTAAGCTGAGGGCTTAGGGTTGGAGGGAGTGCAACCTCCTTGAGATAGAATCCGTGGCGTGACCGCCGGAGAAGACCAACCACACGCCGCCGAAGGTCCACACCCGGCCCCCTCAGCGCCCTTCCGCGGAGCGGCTCTGGCAGCCGAGATGCTGGAGAAGGCCTGCGCGCCGGGCTCCGGCGAGCCCTTACGGCTCAAGGTCGTTCGGGGGCTGGCACGGGACTTGAAGGGGGAGTTAGAAGTCCTTGCCATCCTGGCGGACGGGGAAACGGATACGAGGCAGACAGAGTGGATAGAAGGCGCGCTCCGGGCAGCGGACGTGGCGAACCTCGCGGCCTGCGCGATCCCGAAGCTCCTCGGAGCGTACGCTTTAGAGGCGGCCGCAGCCGCATACCTGGCCTCCGGGGCCGCTCAGGCCTTAGGTATCCTCATCGAGACCAGGACCGAGGATGCTCGCAAAGATCATGCGTCGTACGCCTTAAGAGACGTCCGGAGCGCCGTGTGGCGGGCGCGGCTCGCTACACAGCAGGTGGACCAGTTTTCGGGGGAGGCCGATTAGAGAAAGGGGCTGGGACGCTCGTCGGCCAGGTATGCGCTGGCGGCGCGGGCCACGCGCAGGAGGTAGTCTTCGTCGGGAAGGACAAAATCGGCGAGACGCACCGAACCGGTAGACGTACCCCTGCCGGCCCACTCCTCGGCGACGATCTCCATCCCTTCGTATAACGCCTCGACGTCGTCAAGGCGGAGGCGCAAAACGGCGGCGACCTCTTCCTTCTGCAGGCGTAAGTCCTCGGGAGAGAGCGACCTCACGAGCAAAAAGACCTCGTGAAACTCGCGGTCGCAGCCGGCGGATATCTCCTGCTCGATCCTGCAGGTCCCGAGCGGGATCAGCTCCTCGGGCTCGACCCGCAGCCCCAGCTCCTCCTCAAGTTCCCTCAGCCCGTCGAGGACCCCCTCGCCAGCGGCGAGGTGCCCCGCGGCGGTCACGTCGAGCTTGTCCGGCCAGGTTTCCTTGTCGGCCGCGCGACGCTGCACGAAGAGGTACGGTCCGCCGGAAGGTTCCTCAGGAGCAACTATCCAGCAATGAAAGCACCGGTGCCACAGCCCTCGCCGGTGCGCCTCGCTCTTCCACGCGACCCAGCCGGTCTTCCCCCCACGTGGGTTTAGAATGTCTATCCTCTCGTCCACTACCGTAGGGTAGCAACTTCAATGCCCTCTACGCTCAGTAAAAGACGGTTCGCGTCCTGTGACGTGGCCGTACCCTTTTGTAGTAGGGCTGTTGGCCCCGATTCCAGAGCAGGTAGTCTAGCCTCATCGCCGTGACGTCGTCGCGCCCTGCCGCGCGCAGCTCTCCGATCAACTGCTCCACCGCGTGGATGGCGCAAGCCCTGATTTCGACCTCCTCCGGGGAGCCGGGCGGGATCAACTCCTCCGCGTCGATGCGGGCGGCCAGGCCCTCCTCGTAGAGGATGATCCCGTCTACGCGCAAGACGTGCGGCACGAGGTTGTCCGCGAAGATGGTCAGGCGGTTCAGGTCCTCGAACCGGCCCGGCCCCTTGCCTTCGAACGCCACCGCGAGGTCCGCTGGCGTGAGCTGCGCCCGCTTGTAGAAAGGTACTTCGATCCCGTCGTAGGGCTCGACATCGTCGAAGTAGGGCATCTCGACGAGCAGCCGCGCCAGCCGCTCGGCGGACGCGCCGGCCTCTTCCACCAAGCCCGTGAAGTTACCGTCGAAGTGGTCGATGAGGTAGCGCCCGAGGTCGTTCAGTGCGGTGACGAACAGCCCCATGAGCTCGCGGACGGGCTCGTTATTGAGATCCTGGCCGAAGATCCTCGCGCAGTCCTCCGCGGTGAGCCGCGCGAGCTCTTGCGCGGAGAGCGAACTATGCTCTCTGTAATGGTCGGTGAGCGAAGCGGCCAAGGTAAAGTACCCAGACATCCCGGGTCGCTTACGCAGGTGCGGGAAATAGCCCGACCCGAAGTTGATCGCGTCCAGGGTCAACAAGAACGCCACGGTCTTGTCCGGGTCACCGAAGTAGTGGTGCTCGGGGTCGAGCTCTGGGGCCGTGGACTGCTCCAGCGGCAGGGACGCCGCATAGGACGGGACACGATCGTAGTCGATCCGGACGTGGGAGGCTCTTTCGGCAACTGTTTTGCAGGCGTTGCGTACCCGCTCCGTAAGGCCTGATTTCATGAAGCCCGCCTCCTTCAGTTCAGCTCTCGCCCGACCCCGCCGCGGGCCATCATACAGAAGGTTTGGTCGAGAACGCGGTTCTCTTGGCATCATCGAAAATGTGGAAGAATCAAACTTGTATCAAGCGTCGGCAAAAAGGAGGCATAGTGGCAACGGTGGTGGTTTGCAGCTACTTTGAGGAGGAGCACGTAGCGCGCATCCGGGAGGTGGACGAGAGGCTGCGGGTGCTTTACCGCGAGGATCTCGTCCCACCGCCGCGCTGGCCGGGGGACCACGTAGGCCCTACTGCGTGGCAACGCTCCGAAGAAAGCGAAGAGGAGTTCCTCGCGATGCTCGGAGAGGCGGAGGTTCTCTACGACTTCCCCCGCGGCCACACGGAGGACCTCGTCCGGGTCGCCCCGAAGCTCCGCTGGGTGCAGGCGAGCATGGCCGGGGCTGGGGATATCATCGAGCGGGCGGGGTTGCAGGACGCCGACGTGGCGGTAACGACGGCGAGCGGAGTATATTCAGGGCCTCTGGCCGAGTTCGCGATGATGGCCCTTCTCGCACACGCCAAAGACCTGGACCGCCTCCGGCGAGACAAGGCCGAGAAGCGTTGGCGACAGACGACCACGGGCACCTTGTACGGCAAGACCTTGTGCGTCGTCGGGGTGGGGAGCATCGGGCAGGCCGTGGCGGTCCGGGCGAGGCCATTCGGGATGCGCGTGGTGGGCGTGAAGCGGGTGGTCGGGGAAGACGACGCGGCATGGGGCTACGCGGACGAGTTGTACGCGACCCGAGATCTCCATCAGGCGCTCCGAGAGGCGGATTACGTGGTCGCCGCGCTGCCCGGGACACCGGAAACTCAACGCCTCCTGAACGCAGAGGCGATAGGGGCGATGAAGCAGGAGGCATACTTCGTCAACGTGGGGCGCGGGAAGGTCGTGCACGAAGGCGCGCTTGTCGAAGCGCTAAAGAGCGGACGCCTCGCGGGGGCGGCACTCGACGTGTTCGAGGAGGAGCCGCTGCCAGAGGATAGCCCGCTGTGGGAGCTTGAGAACGTGGTCGTGAGCCCGCACTCGACGGACATGGTGGGCGCCCAAATCAACGAACGCCAGGCGGACCTCTTCTGCGAGAACCTCCGGCGGTACCTTGACGGGAAGCCCCTCATCAACGAGTTGGACAAGAAGCTGCTCTACTAGCGAGCCGCTCTGGATCTCGGGTTTGTCGAAGGGGGCAGGGTAGGATAGCTTTGGAGGATTACGTGGAACGCGATGAGACATGAAGTACCAACGTGTCGCCGGGGCTTCTTGCGGGCGTCCCCCGGCGACGCAGGCCGGCACGTTCGATCGGGAGGATCTCTTGGAGAGATAGTTCTCTCCGGGCTCAAGCTCTTCGCCGCGCTCCTTTTGGTTGCTTTGTATGGGTTATTCGTGCGGCGGAGTTCGAGTACACAAAGCTCAAGATTAGACCCTCTGCTCGCGACAGCATCGGCGGCCTCGTCCTCGGGGCTTTGGGGCGCTCTTCCGAAGTCGGGACCAGGTCGTCCTCGATAGGCTACGTCTTACGCATGTACGAGGTAGACGGCCCCCGCGTCGCCCGAATCGTCGTCCGCGAACCCGGCGCAACGGACGTCGCCGCGGGAGTAAGGCAAGGCTGACAGAGGCCGACCTCGGCCGGAGCCGGCGGCTACGAGAAAGATACGTAGATCGCGACCACCACGAGCGTCAGGACGATGCTTATGATCAACAGCTCTCTCAAAACCTCGCTCCCCTACGGCTGCACCGGGTCGCGTTCTTGGAGCGCGTAGAGCCGGGCATAGAAGCCGCCCGAGGAGATCAGGTCCTGGTGCGTTCCGCTCTCGGCGATGCGGCCGTCTTCGATCACGAGGATCTGGTCCACGTTCCTGACCAGCCTGAGGTCGTGGGCGATGACGAAGGTCGTACTTCCCTCGGTCAGAGCGCGCCAGCTCTCCTCCACGGCCCCGGCGACCTCGGCATCGAGGCCGGCCTGGGGCTCGTCGAGGATAAGGATCGGGGTGTCGCGGAGCATCGCCCGGGCGATGGAGATCCTTTGGCGTTGCCCCCCGGAGAGGCTCTCCCCGCGCTCCGATAACAGCGTGTCGTAGCCCTCCGGCAGCTCCCGGATGAACCCGTCTGCGCCCGCCAGCTCGGCCGCGTGCTCGATCTCCTCTCCCGTCGCCCCGGGCCGCCCGTAGGAGATGTTCTCTGCGACCGTCGCCCGGAAGAGCATGGGCTCCTGCGGCACAAACGTTACAGAGTCCCGCAAGGATTTGAGGGTAAAGTCTCTGACGTTTTCCCCGTCCACGAGGACGCGTCCGCTCTGCGGGTCGTAGAGGCGGGCGATGAGGCTCGTGACGGTGGTCTTGCCGGCGCCGCTGACACCGACGAGTGCGACCCGGCTCCCGGCCTCGACGTCGAAGTCCATCCCGCGCAGCACGTCCCCGGCCTCCTCCTCGTAGGCGAAGTGAACGTCCTCGAAGGTAACCCGGCCATAGAATCGGGGCGCGGGACGAGCGTCCGAGGAATCCTTGACGGTCGGCTCGGCTTTGAGGAGTTCGATGATCCGCTCCCCGGAGACGAGGGATTTGCCGATCTGGTTGACCTGCCGGCTGAGGGCCCACAGCGGCGAGAGGAACAGGGCGAGGTAGGCGACGAAGACGGTGAGGTCGCCCAAGGAGAGGACGCCCGCGAGCACCTGGCGGGCGCCGAAGTACACCACAAGCGCCGTCCCCAAGCCCCCGACGACGCCGAGGACGGTGCTGAACTTGGCCTCTATCACCGAGCTGTCCACGCTCGCCTTGAGGGATTCCCGGCTCTCCTTACGGAAGCGCTCCATCTCGTCGTCCTCGCGGCCGAAGAGCTTAACCGCCCGGATGCCGGTTATCGCCTCCTGCAGCACGCTCGTTATGGCCCCCTCCTTTGTCCTCACGACCCGCATCCGCTCGATGAGCGCCTGCCGGTAGCGCCGCACCGCCAGAAAGAGGAACGGCACCGTGACGAGGGCGAGTAGGGTGAGCTGCCAGTTGAGCCAGACCATCACGACCAGCATCCCGACCAGGACCAGGACCGACGAGAGTACCTCGACTACCGAGTCGACGAGCAAGCTACGAACTTCCTTCACGTCGCTGGTGACGCGGGTTATGGTGTCGCCGGTGCGCTTCTTGCCATGGTAGTCAAGGCCTAAAGCGTGCACCTTCGCGTAGAGGGCGTCGCGCATGTCGAAGACGGTCTCTTGTCCGAGCTTGCTAAGGAGGTAGCGCCGGAAAGCGGCGATGCTCCGGGTGGCCGCGAAGATCGCGACGATCAGGAATGCTATCCCTGCAAGCAGCAGGGCCTCGTCCGAGAGGAAGCCGGGCAAGAAGGCCGGGAGCTGCTTGTTGTCGGTCAGCACGTAGTCTATGGTCAGGGCGAACGGCCACGGCTGGGCCAGGCTCGTTCCCGTCTCTAGGAGCAATATCACGAGCGCCAGCAGGAGCCCTTTGCGGCGCGGCTTCAAAAACGGCGTGAAGCTGGAAAAGGTTTCTTTGGCGCGCCTGAATCCTGAGCGCAGTTTGAATAATCTGTTCATCCAGATATGATACCGCACCACGCGAGAGTAGAATGTGTAAGCTACACCTCGCAGTGACCGGGAGGCTTTGTTACTTATGGCCAGAAAAGTGCTCGCAGCCGTCGAAGACCTGTTGTTCAGAAGCAAGATCTCGGAGACCGCCAACACTTTGGGCATCGAAGCGAAATTCCCGCGCAGCCCGAGGAAGCTCGTGGAGCAGGCGACCGCCTCCCCGCCGGACCTCCTAGTCCTCGACCTAAACTCTAGCCGCTTCGAGCCCCTAAAGCTCCTCCGGGAGGTCAAATCCGACGAAGCCCTAAAAGACGTGCCCGTCGTCGGCTTCCTCTCCCACGTTCAAAGAGATTTGGCCGTAGCTGCCCGCGAGTCCGGTTGCGACCGCGTGGTAGCCCGGAGCGCCTTCACGAAAGACTTGCCGGAGATCCTAGCCGGCGACGGTGTGTCCGGTGCCTGAGAGCGGGCGCTGGGAGCGCCTGTCCTCGGAGAGGCTCATAGAGACTCCCTACTTCGCCCTGCGTTCGGACAGGCTCCGCCTGCCCGACGGAGCCGTGAAGGATCCGTATTATGTCATCGAACGCCCAGACGCGGCCATCGTCTTCCCGCTGACCGAAGAAGACGAGGTAGTGCTCGTGCGCCAGTACCGGCCCGCGATAGAGGGGATAGAGCTCGGGCTACCCGCGGGGCTCGTCGATGAGGGCGAGGAACCGGAGAAGGCCGCCCGGCGGGAGCTTTCGGAGGAGACCGGCTACGCGGGGGGCGAGTGGGAGTCTTTGGGCTCTTTAGCCTCTTCGCCGAGCCTCAAGGACAACTGGGCACATCTCTACCTTGCCCGTGGGGTCACGCGTTCGGCGGCCCCGCGACCCGACGAGTACGAGCGGGTCGAGGTCGTGCTCGTGCCGGTCGGGGAGATCGCGGAGAGGATCTCCGCCGGCGAGATCGTCAGCTCCAGCGGCGTCGCCGCGGCACTCCTCGCCTTGAACAGGCTGGGCTAGCAAACCCCATATACGCTTCCAAAGGAGACGAGGCTTATGAACCGTGGTACGGGCAGGGCAACGGTGGAATTACTCGGGGGAGAGGGCGAAGACTTTGAGCAGATGGCCGAGGACGTGCGGGACGGGCTGCTCAGCGTACCCAAAGACCTCTCGCCCTGGCCTAAGTACTTCTACGACGCGGAGGGCTCGGAGCTCTTCGAGGAGATAACGGCCCTCCCCGAGTACTATCAGACCCGCACGGAGCTCTCGGTCCTCGAAGTGAAGGCTCCGGAGATCGTGGCGCGCACCCGAGCCCGCGAGCTCGTCGAGCTCGGAAGCGGTTCGGCGAGCAAGACACGTGCCCTGCTCGACGCGATGACGGCCTACCAAGGACGCTCTGGACCGGTCCGTTACGTGCCGCTCGACGTCAGCGAGAGCGCGCTCAGGGACAGCGCAGAGAGGCTCCTAAGAGAGTACCCGACTCTGGAGATCTCCGGCTTCGTTGGGGACTTCGACCACTCGCTGAAGTACCTGCTGACCTATCCCCGGCAGGGGGATGACTCCGGGAGGCTCGTCATCTTCCTCGGGGGCACCATCGGCAACTTCACGCCGAAGAAACGACGGTCGTTCCTCGAGAGGCTTCGAGCCGGGCTGAAGAAAGGGCACTACCTCCTCCTGGGGGTAGACCTCGTCAAGGACGCGCGCGTTCTGGAGGCGGCGTACGACGATGCGGCGGGCGTCACGGCTAGCTTCAACAAGAACCTCCTAAACGTCCTGAACCGCAAGCTCGGCGGGGAGTTCGATCCGGAGCTCTTCGCGCATCGAGCACTTTACAACGCCGGCGAAGAGCGCGTGGAGATGTGGCTCGATTCAAAAGTTGAACAGAAGGTGCCGGTAGCGGCCCTGGGTCTTCAGATCCCCTTCGAGGCGGGGGAAGGGATGCGGACGGAGATCAGCACCAAGTTCACCAGCAAGTCCATAGCGGAGGCTTTCGACGAGGCCGGCCTCCGGCTCTTAGACCTCTACACTGACGACGAAGACCTCTTCGGGCTAGCCCTCGGTGCGGGTGCCTGAGCGAGCCCGCTGCCGACTTTGCGCAAAAAATTGGGGGCCGGTGCGCAGGAGCACCGGCCCCTGAACTTATGAGCTACCCAAACTATCCTGTAGGTCGCCCCCTTTGAAGCCTTTCGGGCTCGTGCGTGTTTACACGCTCGTAATAAACCAGCAGGGCGATGAGTATCACCGGGAGTAGGATATCCCCAAAAAGTGTCACCTCCGGTATCTTCTATGGAGCTTGCGGAGGCCTACGACGTTGCCGAAGGCTAACAATACCCAAGAAAATATGGCGACTCTCACGCTAAAGAAAGAGATGCCTATCGAGATCAGGAATATTAGCGGTATGACTACCCCACGGACGTGGTGAGCCCTTATCAGGCCTGGGTCGAGGTCGCTGACTATCAGGCGCTGCCCGATCGAGGCGTACCACCACACCGCACTCAGTAGCAGCCTAGTTACGGCCATACTACCAGCGTAGATCGCCACCACTAGCTGCTGGTCTCCATACTCGCCGAGCAATGCTGAAGGGAAAGGCAGGAACGCGACAGCCATTAGGAACAACCCGTTCAGCCACAGCAGCCCCCTATCGTAGCCCCTAATGCTGCTGAAGATGCTGTGGTGAACAATCCAGAAGGAGAAGATAACAAGGAAGCTGATTACGTAACTTAACATGTTGCGCCACAGACCGAACAGTTGATTGGGAAGCTCTTCGGCCACGAGGTTTTCCGGTATCTGGGGCACCTCGATGCTCAACACCAACAAGGTTATGGCGATAGCAAAGACGGCGTCGCTAAAGAAAACGATGCGATCTAGCTCTCTATCACTACCCTTTATCCTTTGGTTCATTGTGCAGTAGCGCGGGCTACGATCACGGCGATGATCACCAGCGCGAAAGCTGCCTGGATCATGGACAGAATCTTGGCCCGCTTACTGATGATCGAGGTGTCCGTAGGGCCGAAAGCAGTGCTCTGGTTGAAGGCAAGGAATAAGTAGTCCGTGAAGTCCGGGGACCAGCCAGAAGAACCATCTTGGTCCTGGGGGAACTGAAAATCCTCGCCTTTATGGGAATCTGTTGGGCGTCTTCCCGGCCCACCCTCGTCGATTATCCAGTACCATACGGCGAAAGTGGCGACGTTCGCCACCCAGATCAAGCCCGCGTCGCGCAGCACCGTAAGGGGTGTTTGCTCGAGAGGCAACAGGGCAACCAAGAGAAACACGCTGGTTCCTACGGCAACCGTGGCCAGGGAGACCGAGACTAAACCCAGCAGATGGGATAAGCGGAAGTGACCCCGCATGTGAGCGTAAACGCTCACCAGGCTAATCACTACCATGAGTACGAGGAGCAGGTAGGCGGGGGCGACCCTCAGGTCATCCCGACCCTCAGGTCATCCCTGAGGATGGCGTAGACAACTCCTATCACCAGCAGGGTGGTGAACCCAGGCCAGCGTGGCCGGATTCTCGCAGCGTGAGCCTCGCCCTGTCGACCTTGCTGGCTAGTAGTGTGCGGTCTTTCTCTCGTAAGCTTCTCCGTGGCTCTTTCTGCTCAACATCTCACAGATATAAGAGAACATCAACCTACAGTGGGTTGCGTAAGTAACACGCCTCGTACAATGCTTAGGACACGAACGCGTACTCAAAGTACTTGAGGCTTAAGGTGCTTTCGGCCGTCGACCGCGGCATGCTTCGCAAGGAGGTCATCGAAGCCTTCGCCGTGGCACTAGCAACGATCAAGCGCTGGCTGAAGCGTCGCCGCGAGACCGAGATGTCGAGACGGGACCCCTTCCCGGCAGGCCTTCCATGAAGGGCGCGGCTTTACTGGAGTGGCTGCCCGCCCAGCTTAGTGCAAACCCTACCTTGACTCTTATCGAGCGCTACGAGGCTTTCGAGGAGCAGCGGGGCAGCCCGCTAGGCTTGACCGCAAAGCTCCCTGCTGGCAGTCTGGCATGAGCTCACCGCTTACGCAAGCTGCTGTTGGTATACGTCAACCACGAGTTGGTCATCGAGCCCAACTTTTGTGCAGAATTGCAGCTTGCACCAAAATACCCCTTAAACGCCGGATTTCTGTGCAAGGCCCCCGCTGTCTGTAAAATCCCGCAGGATGATAAGGCTACAAGAGGATACGTTAGTCGTTTTCGTCTCGGACTCTCACATCGGAGGGGATCCAGGATGCGACGGGTTCGAGTCTCCCGAGGAGCTGGGGGCGCTCTTCGAGGAGCTGGCGGGGCACGAGGGTCCCGTCGAGTTGATCCTAGCAGGAGATTTCTTCGATTTCCTCCAGATAAGTCCCCCTCCGTCCAGCACTAACCGGGCTGCTCTGACGCTCTCACGTCCGGAATACGCGGGGATGTTCGAGGCGCTCAAGCGCTTTAACGAAGGGGAGCAGAACCGGGTGATCTACCTACCCGGCAACCACGACGCGGAGATGTGGTGGAACCCGGAGATCCAGGAGACCTTAAAGGAACAAGGTCTAGTGGACGAGTTTGCTTTCTCCTACTTGACCTACTTCAAGGTAAACGGAGTGCGCCAGATCGTCTACTGCGAACACGGGAACCAGTTCGATCCCGCAAACACCGTGGAGGACTACGGCGATCCTTTGGATACCCCGCTGGGACACCACGTAGTAACGGATTTCACCCGGCGCATCGCGCCTTTGGGGGAGGTGAGGCCGGGGCTGAACCTCTCGGAGATAAAGAACGTCTACCCGCTGGTGGCTATTCCGGAGTGGATCGCGAGTCGCTACTTTTACGATGCCCTCGGGACGCTGGCCGCGTACCTGCTCCTGCCGCTTGTGCTGGTCTACGTCCTCTACCGCGGGATCGCCTACTACCTGGCGGTAGTACACGATCTCCCGATCGGGCTCTTCCGGAGCTATCAGGAGCTCCCGCAGATACACGAAGTCTTTTTAGATATCGCCTTCTTCGCGTTCCTGATCCTGCTCGTATTCGGGGTTTTCTTCCTAGCTATCCGTCGTGGGGTGAGACAAGCCCTGAGCACCGTAAGCCCGAGACAGAGACCACGCTACTCCCCCGCCGAAGCCTCTCAGAACAAGATCCGGGCGGTCCTGGAGGGAGGGGCGCAGCCGCCGATGAATTATCTCCAGCACCCTACGGACATCGACGTTTTCGTCTCCGGTCACACCCACTTGCCCTCCTTGGTCGAGCTGGAGAGACGGGACGGCGGTCGCAGCGTGATGGTCAACTCCGGATGCTGGTTGCGCCAGCTCCAGCCGGTCGCGCCGCGCCTCAAGGGGCCCCCGGTCTTCGTCTCCAGGTTCGTGCTGACCCACGTGCAGGTCTTCGTGCAGGACTCCTCACTCCGGGTGGAGCTCTGGGAGCACCCCAAACCGGCCGGGCAGCGCCTGACCAGGACCGAGCAACTCCTTTCCTGGAACCGCAGGCCTCTCCAGCCTCCCCCACACTCGAAGCCTCGCCTACGAGCGGCTTCTATCTTGTAGTCGTGCTGAGCTCGTTATTGAGGCATAGCTTCGGGGCGATCCTCCTGGCGGTCGTGATCGAGGAGCTGGGCCTACCCATGCCGATCCCGACGGATGTCATGATCGTCTTCGCCGGCACGAGCACCGGGGGATCTGTGCCACAGTTGGCATTTTTCTTTGTGGCGCTGACGCTCGCATCTGCGGTCGGGGGGAGCGGGTTGTACGCCATCGTGCGTCGCGGTGGGCGCCCGCTGGTCGACCGCTTCGGCCGCTATGTGCACCTGGGACCGGAGCAGCTCGCCCGCGCCGAGACGCTGCTCGCGCGCGCCGGTTGGAAGGGTATCGCCCTGGGTCGGGCAATACCAGGCGTGCGCTACGCAACGGTGATCGCCTGCGGCCTGCTGAAGGTGTCTTACCTGCGCTACGTAACAGCCCATGTCGCTGGTTCCTCGGTGTATATAGCCGCCTTCCTGGCTATAGGGGCCGTCTTCGGTCCGACGATACTCGACCGCATACACCTGCCGGCGCTCGGAGTGCGCCTGCTCTGGCTCTTGCCGCTAGCGGTAGGGCTGCCGCTCCTGATCCTGTGGTGGGCTCGTCGCGTCCGCCCCCGGCAGCCGACGAACCCGTCACGCGGATACCTGATAGGTGCAGTGCTGTTGGGGAGCTTCGCCGGTACCACCGCGCTCACCGCCACCCTCTCCGCCACCGCCACCATCGCCGAGCTGCTCGGAGCGTCGCACCCGCTGAACGTGGTCTATGCCTCACTAAGCCGGTTGCTCGGCCTGGGGCTGGACGTGAACGCCTCCTCCCTACTCTCCTACGCAGTTCTGCTGTCGCTGCTCACGGGCATAGCGACAGCCTACTACGAGCTTGTGTTGCCATACCTGGCACCGCCGCGCAGCGTCCCGTCGCTTTGGCAGATCTTCAGCCTGACGCTGCTCGTCTTCGGCCTCTTTGGGATCATCTTCCTGTCCTCACTGTTCGTGGTGAGCGAGGGCTTGTTAGATCTCTGGCAACAAACCGGCGGACTGACCATGTTGCTCGGCATCGTCTTGGGCGTAGTTGGCTACGCTTCGACCGTCGTTTACGGCCGCGTCTTGGCAGCCTCCTTAGCGCCCGCCCCCACCGTGGCGCATCATAGGACCCCGTGACGAAAAACTCATCTCCGAAGAGATGCGAGACAGCCCGAAGAGCTGCCAGGGCGCGGTGGGATAAGAAGCGGCGAGAAGAGTCTTCGTAGGCAAGCCACAAACAACTTTAAGTAATGTCTCCAGCCGCAGACCATCCAATCTTCACTCCACCGTCTGACCCCAATATGAAGATATGGCGCTACATGGATTTCGCCAAGTACGTATCCATGTTGGATACGGGAGGCTTGTATTTCTCTCGCGGTGATTTGTTGGGTGACCCCTTCGAAGCCTCTTCTTCACAAGCAAACATTGCTTTGCGTCTACAAGACTATGAGGAGACGATTGAGCAGCTAGGAGTGAGTAGCGGTGCGGGTGCTGCGGAAAATTACGTAGCAAGCTATAGCAAAATATTAGAGTGGCATCGCCAATGGCTTTACGTGAATAGTTGGCACATGAATGAGTATGAATCCGCTGCACTGTGGGGTTTATACGCGAAAACCGACGAGGCTATCGCCGTTCAATCGAGATTTGCTCGTTTACGCGAATGCCTGCCCTCGGAGGTTAATCTTGAGGACGATAACCCTGCCGGAGTTTACATAGGCGAGATTAAGTACATAGACTACGAAAGGGATCGGTTGCCCGAAGGAAACCTACTTTATCCTGCTATCTATAAGAGAAAGTCCTTTGAACATGAAAGAGAGTTACGGGCAGTTATTTGGGACACTACTCCCTCTGGGGACATGTCTATGAATAACCCAAGAAGGGGGCAATTGGTCAAGGTACCACTGGCCGAGATGATAGAAGCCGTGTATGTCGCCCCGACAGCTCCATCCTGGTTCCGCAATCTAGTAGCAGCGGTTACCGTCAAGTACGGCTTTGCCAACACACCCATAGTTAGCTCTTCCTTAGCCGAACGTCCAGTGTATTAGAAATAGTGCTCCGCGAGCTGCAACTAGTAGCGCTCAGTTTGCCAGGGGAAGCGGATATTACCCTTACTGTCCACGCGCTCACGAGCAACTAGTTCCGGTTCTTTCTCTTTCATTTCTTGGAGCACATCGTCGGGTATTAATCCAATACGACTTGTGACCATTCGCCAAAGCTTGGAAGCTTCCCTTGTAGTGAGGTTCTCCGATATTATCGCCATATCATCGGCGTTCATCCGAAGCTATCCTTTCCGGCGCGTCGGATTGTAGCCGTTCGCAATTCTTGTGCGGATTTTGTAATTTCTGTGCAGAAGCTCTACTTTTGTGCAGGAGGCTTTGCACCAAATGTCGGGGTCGTATACTAGAGGTAGTGGGTCGGCTCTGAACAAACCGCTTCTACTTGTAGTTGCTTGTAATTTTGGTGCAAGGCCTGTGCAGGAGAGACTTTTTGTGCAAGGCGGCCTTGCACAAGAACCTAAATAGTATGCTTAGTTTTTGTGCAGGCCGGGATTCTGCGCAAGGCCTGCAGAAGTCCGTCCTGCACAAAATGCCCTCTTGAGCCGACTCTTTGTGCAACGCCTGCAAGGCTACTCGCTCTATCGGGTGCGGCGCCGCGAACGAGCACCGCGGTAGCCGTGCTGGGCGCACCCCGGCGGTGCCTCCGCGGACACCGGGAAACCCTCCGATCCCACGCCAAGCCCTGCGACCTACAGGTGGTCGCGGCCGTGCTCTTCGGCGGGCGGGCTGGTCGCCTCGACGGCGGTGAAGGGTTCGAGGATCCTGTACGTGTGAGTCGCGCCCCTGGGAACCGTCCAGGAATCCCCGGTGTTGAGCGGTACCACCGTCCCCTCCAGGTGCAGCTCGGCGCGGCCCCCGATGACGTACCCCACGGTCTCGTACTCGCGCGCGACCTCGGGCTTGGGCTCGCCGGGCTGCTCGTTCTCCCACAGGCGCATCGAGACCGATTCGCCCGAGGCCAGGTACCTCTGGCCCATCTGGCCCCGCGACGCCTGCTCGTCTCTTACCTTGTCGACGTTCTCCTCCGACACCTTCTCCTCCCGATCTCTCACTCGGCGCTTTCCGGAGACCAACCTTACCCGACTCTCGAGCCGATTACTCGGATCGGAAGTCGTCCGTGGGCAGCTCGACGATGGTCTCGATCCTGGTGTAGTTGCCGGCGAGGCGGCCCAAAGGGTCGAGGCCGGCGACGTCTATGCGGCCGTTCTTCTGGTAGAGCTCGCCTTGAACGTGGAAGCGGACCATGCGGCCTATGACGAGGTGATCGGTGCCAAAAGGGAGGACCCGGGCCAGGACGCACTCCATGCTCACGCCGGCCTCCCCAACCCGAGGGACCTGGATGACCTCGCAGGGCGCCGGCGTGAGGCCCGCCTTCTCGAACTCGTCGGCCTCGGGCGGGTGGTTCTTGGACGATTCGTGCATCTTGTTTGAGAGGGATAAGGAGACGATGTTTACGACGAACTCCCCCGTCTCCTCGACGTTGCCCAGGGTGTCTTTGGGAGGGTCTCCTTCGGGGCGGGGTCCGACGCTTATGCAGAGCATTGGCGGGTTGCCGTCGGTTCAAAACGACAAAAACTGTAGCAGGATCGAGTTCAGGGCCTTACTTACCGAAAGCAATGTCGGGTTGGAATTAACAAAGCAGCTATCTCGTTGATGTAGGTTTAGCTAACCCGATGTGCGAGTTTATTGAACGAGCAGCTTCGAGAGCTGGAGGGGTTGGTTGCCCGACCGATGGTTGCATCGGGTTAGCTCGTCCATATGAAAATTCTCATCAATTTCAAAGCTTACTCACACGCTTGGAAGCCAAACTGGTGTTGAAAAGGAATCCGCTGGCGAGCGAAGAAGGCAACTACCACGAAGAAAGGAGAACGGCCATGGCCAATCAAGCAAGGGAAGCCTCACAATTGCCGGTACCCGACCGTTACTAGGCGGAGTACGTCCGGCTGCCTTCCGGCACGGAGGAGGGCGCTTCACTTGGGACTCTCCAAGAAGCATTCAACATGGGCTCCAGGCAAAGCTGGAAGCTGGTTGGGGTGACTCAAGACCCAAAGAGCCGGGAGGGCGTTTTCGTCGTGTGGGACACAGCGGGGTTCATCTCCGGGTAAGGCTCTCGCCGAGCAGAGTCTACTGCTTTCGAGCATACCGAAAAGGAGGAGAACTAAATGAGCATTCTCCCGACGAAAATCCTACTGGCCACCGACGGCTCTGAGGAGGCGTAACTGGCCCTGAGGATTGCCGTCGACCTGGCCAGCAGCACCAACTCGTAGCTACACCTCGTCCACGTTGGGCGCTTGCTCGGCTACGCTGGCGGCGCCATAAGTAGAGGTGCCCTACCAGACTCGCAAGATGAGCTTGACAGGGAGGTCCAGAGGTTGCTTGAGGTTCAGGTACAGAAGATCGAAGCCGCCGGAGGCACCGTAGCACAAGCACACCTTGGCTCGTCGGAGAGGGCTGATACGGAAATCATCTTCGTGGCCGAGAGGATAGGCGCTGGGCTGGTAGTGATGGGCAGCCAGGGTCGCGGCGGAGTAAGGAGGGCCCTGATGGGGAGCGTCTCCGATTCGGGGTGCCGCCACGCCCCCTGCCCGGTCTTGGTCGTGCGCGAAAGAGGAGAGAAAAGGAGTAAGAGTAGCGCCTTCGTCACGCGGGATACGGCTGGATCCGTCTCCGGGTAATGAGTATGGAAGACGAGGATTGGTGAGGAGAAGAAGATGGCTTCTATTCTGGGATGGATAGTGGTCGGGCTCATAGCCGGATTATTGGCGAGGTGGTTCATGCCCGGACCCGGTCTTGGCGGCTTTATCTTGACGATTCTATTGGGAATGGCGGGCGCTTCCGTAGGGGGCTTTGTCTTCAATGTCCTCGGCGGGACCGGAGTGACAGGCTTCAACGTCTGGTCCATTTTGGTGGCGACCTCCGGAGCGATCATCATGCTGTTCCTCTACGACCTGGTCGCCCGATGGAGCGCATAGCGTGTGCCGGGGCCTAGGCGCCGTAGGACACTTCGCTTTAGGCAGTGTTTCAGCGAGCCGGTCCTGATCGCCCCTTCGCCGAGGCCGAGCGGGTGAGGGGGTTCAGGAGGAGGATGTTCGATGGGTGATGAATTGACGGACCCGTTAGCGGTGACGATCGAAGCATGCAGAGTAGTGGGGCAGTAAGACGCCTGTTGAGACCCTTGGAGGAGTTCGCAAAAAGCGAGAGTGCCGGCGGCGTGACGCTGATCGCGGCAGCCATCTTGGCCTTCGCCTGGGCCAACTCGCCTTGGGCTCCGTGGTACTTCACGCTGAGGGAGACGCACTTAGGCTTTGGCCTTGGGGGCTGGGGGCTGGAGAAACCCTTGCTGCTCTGGGTGAACGACGGGCTCATGGCGTTGTTCTTCTTCTTGGTGGGCCTGGAGATCAAGCGTGAGGTCCTGGTCGGCGAGCTGTCCGAGCCGCAGGATGCTGTTTTGGCGGTGGCCGCGGCCCTGGGCGGGATAGTAGTCCCCGTCGGGGTCTACGCGGCGATTAACTGGGGCGGAGAGGGGATCGACGGGTGGGCGGTGCCCATGGCTACCGATATAGCCTTCGCCCTGGGTGTGATGACCCTGCTGGGCGACCGGGTGCCGCTGGCCTTGAAGGCGTTTCTTATCGGTCTGGCCATCATCGACGACCTGGGGGCGGTGCTGGTGATCGCGCTCTTTTACACGGACGAGATCGGCCTGCTCAACCTGGCCCTCTCGCTTGGGGTGCTCGCCCTAGTCTTCGCCTACGGGCGGCGCGGGGGACGCAACCTTAAGGTGCTTGCCCTCTTCGGGGTGATTGTGTGGTTCTTTATGCTTCAGTCAGGAGTTCATGCCACCGTCGCCGGGGTGTTGCTTGCTCTAGCCATCCCCTTGAAGCGCAAGATCGCCCCCGAGGATCTCAGAGACGAACTCCGGGCCGGTTTCGAGCGGGGGGAGTTCGAGGAAGTCGAGGTAAAGGTGGCGAACCTGGAGAGGGTGCTGGGGGCGGTGCAAAGCCCGCTGTACCGGCTCGAGCACTTGCTGCACCCCTGGGTTGCGTTCCTGGTCTTGCCGACATTCGCACTGTTTAACGCGGGGGTCTCCCTTTCGGGTGCAGGCAGCCTGACCGGTCCGGTGGCGCTGGGGATCTTGCTAGGCCTGCTCTTGGGCAAACCGCTGGGCGTGTTGGGCTTCTCTTGGTTAGCCACGAAGCTGGGAGTAGCCTCTTTACCAGAGGGGGTGGACTGGAAGGCCATGACGGGGGCAGCGCTCCTGGCAGGTATCGGGTTCACCATGTCCCTGTTCGTGGGCGGCCTGGCCTTCGAGGAGGGCGGGCTACTGGATCAGGTCAAGCTCGGTGTCCTGGCGGCCTCCGTCGTGGCCGCCGTATTGGGGCTAGCGCTGCTGTTGGGACGAAACTCCAAGGCCCAGCAACCTGAGTGCTAGAGGGTGAGGATTTCGAGGATCGGTCGGAGGTGGACGTGAAGAGGGAGCAAGTGCCTGAAGCCTGGGACGGATATCGGGTGAAAGCGAAGCTTAGGACAGAGGGCAAAGCCGGTTACTGGATCCTGGGCCAGCTACGGGCCACGTCCGACAAGGGGACTAAGCTCTGTCAGCAGTTCGTGCCGGCGCTGTTTCTCTTTTACAAACATTAGGCTCTTCCCCAAACACCCCACTTGCCTCCAGCGAGCCGTCTGGGTGGACGACCTCTGGTTATTGGCCAGGTGGTCGATCAGTGTGGACCAGTAGTCATACTCGAAGGTCTGGCTGCCCCGCCACTTCTTGAGTGAAGGGCGAAACCTAGCCGGGTCGCGGCCACAGCAAAGACGATGCCGACAAGGTGCCGCGTGAGGAGGCTTACTCCCAAAATTCCACTCCCGCGAACCCCGCGCCTTCTTCGCCCTGGGGAGGAGGGGCCACTCTCTCATGCGACAGTCTGCATGAGCGGCCTTCTTTACACTGGGTTGGCGAGCCGACACCACTTATCCGGCCTCACCTTTGGGTAGCGTGAGGCGGAACACCGCCCCGCCGCCCTTCACGTTCTCGGCCTCGAGGTCCCCTTCCTGGGCGTGGGCAAGGTCGCGGGCGATGGAGAGCCCGAGGCCGGTTCCCCCGCCGCCGGTACGGCTTCGGGCGGGGTCCGCCCGGTAGAAGCGTTCGAAGATGTGGGGTAGATGTTCGGGAGCAATACCAGGGCCGGTGTCCTCCACGATGGCCTCGACAGAGCCGTCTCGTGTGCGCCCGGCCACGGCGATGCTGCCACCCTTGGGAGTGTACACCAGGGCGTTGTCGAGGAGAATTGTCAGGATCTGTTCCGTGCGCTCCTGGTCGCCGAGGGCTGGTAGCTTGCCCTCCGCTTCGACCTCGAGCCGAACGCCCGCTGAGGCCGCCCGCGTCCCGAAGCGCTCGACTACTGCGGAGATCGTACTCGCCAGATCGAAGGTTTCTTGCCTTATGGCGAGCTGCCCGGCGTCGAGCCGGGCAGCGGTGAGCAGATCGGAGAGTACCGCGCCCATGCGTTCGGTTTCGGCGAGCACCTCGTCGGTGAGCTCCTTGTCCTCTTCGTCGGTGAGCCCGCGCTGCAGCACCTCCGTGCTGGCCTTGATCAGGGTAAGGGGGGTTTTCAGTTCGTGGGAGGCGTCGGCGACGAAGGCGCGCTGCCGGTCGAAAGATTCCTGAGCCGGGCGTACTGCCCGGCGTGCCATGTAAGCGCCGCCGATTGCAGCCAGGCCCAAGCTCCCGAGCCCCAGGGGGAGCAAAACGAGGATGAGACCGTTTACTTCCTTCTGAACCGCCTGCAGGGACCGGGCGTACTGGATCACCCCGACCTCCTCGCCCGACTCGTCGTACATGGGCGTGCTCGCGGCTCGGACGCTGCCGTCGGAGCCCTGGATGGTCGCCGAGATCATGTCGTCTTCCTGCAGGGCCCTGCGGGCCAGCTCGGGTTGGGGGAGACCGAGTGACGGAGCAGCGGAGTCGTTGTCGATCACGTGCCCCTCGGGATCGAGTGCGATCCAGCCGAACTCGTCGGATCCCTTGGCCAAGACCTCTCGGTTCTCGCCGTTCAGGAGATTCTCCGTCTGGTTCCTGGCTTCTTGGGCTAGCAGATCGTCTTGCTG
>JALYGT010000049.1 GCA_030776965.1 Actinomycetota bacterium | reverse complement strand
CCTGTGGCACCGTGGCTTTGAGTATCTTCTTCTACCGCCTGCTGCCCGTGCTCCGCCGGCTCTCCGACGAGCTCGCCCCGCTCCTCGTGGACGGCGCTAAAGGGCGATATCTCGTCCTGGTCTCGGTGTTCTCCGGGGTGGGGGAGGAGGCTTTTTTCCGGGGGGCGCTGCAGCCTGTGCTCGGTCTCGTGCTTACCTCGCTCCTCTTCGGCGTCCTCCATGTCGGTCCCGACGGCAGGTACCTCGTATGGAGCCTCTGGGCCGTGGCGGCAGGCTTTTTGTTCGGGTTTCTCTACGAATGGACGGGCGGGCTTCTGGCCCCTATGATCGCTCATGTCCTGCACAACGCCGCGACTCTACTTCTCTGGAGACGCTCCCGCACGCTCGGAGGCAAGGTTTCTGGGGGAAGCGTCGCGATGAGGGAGGAGGGATGAGCGTGCTACCCAACACACCCACGAAGGGCGCGGATCGGCATTGTCCTCTGTATGCGCTGATGACGGTGGCGCTCCTCGCGCTGGCTTTAAGCGGCGAGGTTTTCTTAAGGTCGGAGAACTTCTCCAGGGGAGGAGATTGTCTCCCCCGGCGTTCAGCACGTTACCGTGAACGCGGAGAACAGCCTCTATCCGCCGCCGGACGTGGGCCGCTTGGAGGGGCTGCACGAAGCGGTCTTCGTGTACCTGAGCGTCGAGAAGCTGCCGAGCGGGGAGGACATGGAGGTGCGCGTCCAGAGGGTAGAGTCGGGATGCGTGTACACCCTCTTCTTCAGGCGGGGTGTCGGCATCGAGGTCCTCGACGAGCAGGAGGACCAGTTGAGCAAGGGCGAAAATGAGGTCACCGGTATCGTGAAGGTCGCTCTCGAGACGAGGTCTGACGAGCGCGTACCGCCCGGCAACTACACTGTCGAGGTTTGCGATCCCGGCTCTTCGGGCGAAAGAGATGAGGTGGCGGCCCGCAAGTTCTTCATAGTGGGGAGTAACCTGGGTCCGTCCTTACGTTTTTCGGTGCCTTTCGGTGGCGCCGAGGCTAGTAGACGGCGGTTTATCGGATACAATGTGTTGCGGTCAGAGCGGGTACTTCGAAACGAACTTTAGGGGCCCAAATCGGGAGGATGAGTGCGCGTCAAGGACATAGTCTTGAGCCTAATGAGCCTGGCCCTGATCGGGGCGGGCTCGGTCTTGATCGCCACTTTCTTCCTAGGTCCTGGCCCGCGCGGCGACTCGGAGCCCGACGGGGCGCAGGACTTCAACGTGCCCGTACTGGAGGAGAATACACAGGCCACCGGGAAGACGAGAGGGCCCGAGGACGAGACGCTCACCCTCACCGTCCCGAAGATGATGAGGCTCGCCGACGGCGCCGAGGTGCCCAGTGGTCAGGGAGACGACGAAGAGAAGCTGAAAAACTACACCGCCATGCACCTCGAGGGCACCGGCTTTCCGTGGGAGGCGGGAGCGAACGTGTACCTCGCCGGACACCGGCTCGGCTACCCGGGCACGCCCAGCTTCCTCGCCTTCTACGACCTGGACAAGCTGGAGAATGGCGACGAGGTCATCGTCACCGACGCAGACGGCAACGAGTACACCTACAGGGTATTCAAGAGCGACTCCGTCGGCCCGACCGACCTCTCCGTCACCGAGCCAGTCGAGGGCAAGGACATCTTGACGCTCCAGACGTGCACGCTGCCGGACTATGCCCAGCGCCTGATCGTGCAGGCCGAGAAGGTGGCTTAATGGGGGCGATAGCTCATAGACGACTTTGGGGGGGGATATTTAGTGCTTGAGTCACCAGTGAAAGTCAGGCGCGGATGGGATCCCGACAACAGGAAAAGTCCGAAGAAAAAGGAGGCGGAGCTCCCGATCACGCGGGCCAGGATGCAGGTGCGGATCGTGGCGCTCGCGATGCTCGTCTCGGCCTGTTTCTTGGTCTTGGGCTTCAGGCTGTGGTACCTGCAGGTCCTGACCGGAACCGAGTACGCCAACGCTGCTCAGGCCACCCAGACCCGGGAGGTCAAGATACCGGCGCAGCGCGGCGTGATCTACGACAGAGACGGCGAGGTCCTAGCGAACAACGTCCCGGGTCTCAATGTCACCATAGTGCCCAACGCCATCTCCCGCGAGAAGGTCGAAGAGCTCGCCGACATCCTCGACGCCGACAAAAAGGAGGTTCTCGCGAACTACGACGCCGCGCTTCAGTCGAACAACCAGTACAGCCCGATGCTCGTCAAGGAGAACGCGGACCGCGAGGACGTCATGTACGTCAGCGAGCGGACCGAGGAGTTTAACGGCCTCGTCGTCAACGACGACTACGTCCGAAACTATCCAAACACGTGGTTAGCCTCCCACGTCTTGGGCTACACGGGGGCGGTCACGGAAGGGGAGCTCGAAGAAAGCACCTTCGAGGGCCTGGGGAACGACGCCGTCGTCGGCAAGGGTGGTATCGAGCTGGCGTACGAGGAGATCCTGCGCGGTGAGCCGGGCGAGAAGGTGTACAACGTGGACGCTCTGGGGCGGCAGGTAACTGTTCGCAAAGCCGACGGTCAGCGCTACGACGGGAGGGCCGAAGAGATCCCCGAGCTCGGGCAACCGGCCCGCATCACCGACCCCGTTCCGGGCAAAGACGTCAGGCTCACCCTGGACATGGAGCTGCAAAAGACGGCGGAGGAAGAGCTCGACGCGGCGATCGAGCGGGCTCAGTCCAATGGGTTCTCGGGGACGGGCGGGGCGGTAGTCGCCATGGACCCCAAGACCGGCGAGATCCTAGCGATGACGGGCCGGCCGACCTTCGACCCGCAGATGTTCGTCGGCGGAATTACGGGTACCCAAGAGACCCAGCTATACGAGTACTTGATGAGCGAGGAGGCGAATGCCCCGTTCACGAACCGGGCCGTCGCCGGGGGCTATCCCGGCGCCTCGACGTTCAAGGTCTTCACCGGGATGGCAGGCCTCGAGCAGGGCGCCATCGGCCCTGGGACGACCGTTACCGACACAGGCGAGTGCTGGCGCCCTGCAGGGGCCGCATCTGGCTGCTGGCAGAGCTGGCGTGAGAACAGCCCCAAGTACTGGGCCCTAGGACCCCACGGTACCCAGAACTACGCCCAGGCTTTGGGGGACTCGAACAACAAGTTCTTCTTTCAGGTCGCCGACTGGATGTGGAACCGCACCGACGACGAGAACCTGTTGCCCAAGTACTACCAGCAGTTCGGTTTCGGCGAACCGACCGGCGTGGACCTCCCCGGGGAGATCGCCGGGCGGGTCCCCACCCGCGAGTGGCAGGAGGAGGCCGGAGGCACCCCCGACGACAGGCTGTGGACCGTGGGCCGGTGGGTCAACCTCTCCATCGGCCAGGGCGACCTTTTGGTTAGCCCGTTGCAACTCGCCCGCTCCTACGCCGCGATCCAGAACGGCGGCACCCTCGTGACGCCGCACGTGGGTCTCGATATCCGGGACCAGAACGGAGAGCTGGTGGAGAGGATCTCTCCGGAGCCCCAGGGCTCGCTCAACGTCAGCCCACAAACCCTCGAGAGCACGGTCCAGGGCATGAGGCTGGTCACCGGCACGGGCGGGACCGCCGAGAAGATCTTTCAGGGCTCGAAGCTGCCTGTGGTCGGCAAGACGGGGACCGGCGAGATGTGGGGCAAGGATCCGGTAAACTTCTTTATCGGCTGGGCCGAGAACCAGGAGAATCCCCTGGTGGTACTCGTGATGATCGATGGCGGCGGCGCCTTCGAGCAGGGCAGCGAGGTCACCGCCGGCCCAGCGGCACGGGCCATCCTCGAGGCCCATCACGGCATCGAAAGCTCCTCCTCGAGCAGCTCGTCTTCGGAGGAGAACCCTCAGGAGGATGACCCGAGGCAGACGGGTCGTATCGCGGGCCGTCCGCCGGAAGACGCTACCGCCGGTTAGGGTCGAGGAGCTCCTTTGTCGTACGCGCTGGCACTCACGCTTCCCAGCCCGCCGTCGCCGGTGATCTTCGAGGCCGGACCTTTCTCCCTGCGTTACTATGGGTTGTTTATCGCCTTGGGGATAGCACTCGCGACCTGGGTCGCCGCCCGCGAGCTAGGTCGCAAGGGCTACGAACCCGCCCTGGCGGTCGACGGCCTGTTCTTCGTCTTGCCGCTCGGTTTTATCGGGGCGAGGGCCTACCACGTGATCACCGATTACGATCTCTACGACGGCAGCCCATACCCGTTCTTCCCCGGCATCTTTGAGGTCTGGAACGGCGGACTCGGAATCTACGGCGCCGTGATCGGGGGTTTCTTGGGCCTCCTTATCTTCGCCCGCGTCCGCGGCGTGAACCCCCTGGCTTTGGCTGATGCCGTTGCTCCCGGGGTGGTCCTCGCCCAGGCCGTGGGCCGTTGGGGTAACTACTTCAACCAGGAGCTCTTCGGCCGCCCCTCGGATCTCCCCTGGGCCATAGAGATAGCCCCCGAAAACAGGCCCCGGGGCTTCGCGGACGCCGAGGCATTCCACCCGACGTTCCTCTACGAGTCGATCTGGGACGTCCTCGTCTGCTTCATCCTCCTCTTCGTCGCCCGCCGCTTCGCGCGCAGCCTCAAGAACGGCGACATCGTCCTGCTCTACGTGAGCCTGTACTCTTTGGGGCGCTTCTTCGTGGAGGCGTTGCGCGTGGACGATGCGTTCCTCATCGGCGGCGAGACCATCGCCAACGCCATCCGCGGCAACCTCTTTGTCGCCAGCACCCTCGCCCTCACCTTCGCCCTAATCCTCTTCTTGCGCCACGCCGGCACCGGTCGCGGCTCGCCCCGAAAACCAGCAGACGGCTGAAGTCAGGCCTTGAGGGAGATCCCCGAGGTTGCTAACCTTCGCAGGTAAATGAAAAATTTTTTCGATTAACGAGGGCAGAAGCTATGCTGGAAGCGGCGATAGGGAGGATGCGAGGGCGGGGGTACAAAGCGACGCCGCAACGTGTGGCGGTGTTGCGTGCGCTCGTTGAGGAGCAGCATCAGAGCCTTGAGGAGATTCGGGTGCGGTGCCCAGAGGTCGGGTTGGTAACAGTGTACCGCGCGCTGGATCTGTTGGGCGGGCTCGGGATCGTGCGCCGCCTGGACTTGGGGGATGGGGCGCGCTATGAGCTCGCCCGGGACCACCATCACCACATGATCTGCGAATCCTGCGGCGACATCTCCGAGTTCGACGAGTGCCCGCTCGACCCGGAACTTCTGCCCCCGAAAAGCACAGACTTCGAAATACGGGCCCACAGCCTGGAGGTCTATGGACGGTGCGGGGCGTGCAGGTAATGAGACGGCGGGTCGGGGCAATGTGGCTCGAGGGCACCTATGTAGGGTATGGGAGGACGCGCCGGTGAACGCGGTCCTCGTGGCCGTGCTTGCGGCGGTAGGCTTTTCGGCAGCGAGCCTTCTGGCCCTGCTCGGCAGGGAGCTTAGGGCAAAAGGTCGATCTTATTCGGCTGCCTTCGCGGCCGGGCTACTGCTTGCTCTGGCGTTCGCGGATCTCTTCCCCGAGGGATTAGAACTCGCCGGAGAACCGGCGATCGCGGGTTTCGTAGGAGGTTTCACCCTTTTGTTCTTGACCGAAGCGCTCACCCGCGCCTACACGCACCACTCGCTAGAGGAGCGTGTCCGCAAGCATGCTTTAGGGCAGTTCGTCCTGGGGGTGGCGATCCACAACCTCGCCGATGGTTTCGTCCTGGGTGTCGGCGCCGAGGCGTCCGCGATCACCTCTGAGCTTGTGGGCTTGGGCATCCTCGTCCATCAGGTACCGGTCGGGATCTCGCTTGCCGCGGTCCTCGTGGCTGCGCGTGCGTCCGGTGCTCGGGTGGTGCGGACGACGGTGGCTTTGGCGCTCGCGATCCCGTTCGCGGCGGCTTTGACCGTGGCCTTGCCCGTACCGGGCGAAGAAACCCTCGGTTTGCTGATCGGCGTCGCCGGGGGTGTGCTGGCCTACGTGGGGGCTGCTCACTTGCTCCCGGAGGCCCAGGCCGAACACCCCGACAGGGTCACCGGCATTCTCTTTGCGGCAACGCTCGTTATAACCACTATCGTTCTCATGAGCGTTCTGGGTGGTTAGCAGTGCTATCCGAAGCTTCCGTGGGACGACTCAGACGAAGTAGAGGTACCAAACAGCTAGAAGGAGGGCTTCGAGGCCGAAGGCGAGCATGATAGGGGACGCGGCGACGAACCTTTTTCGGGAGTAGACCGTCGGGGCCATGAGGTAGCCGAAGACCAGGCCCCCTACGAGGCCGCCAATGTGGGCGGTGTTGCTCACGCCTGGGATCGTGAAACCCAAGAACAAGTTGATCGCGGTGAGGAAGAGGAGCTGACTGATCACCGGGTTTCGCGTCGAGAAGGTGCCACGCCTGATGGCGAACCCGAAGACGCCACCCAAGAGGCCGAAGATGGCGCCCGACGCCCCGACCGCCGGTGCGTTGAAGGAGCCGAAGTACAGGTACGCGAGCCCGCCCGCGATCCCGCTTATAAAGTACAGCGCGAAGAAGCGGCCCCGCCCGAAGGAGACCTCCGCGAAGGAGCCCAGGAAATAGAGCGAGATCATGTTCATCGCCAGGTGCGCGAAGCCCGAGTGCAAAAACGCGCTCGTCAGGAGGCGCCACGCCTCGCCATCCGCCACGAAAGCCGGCACGAGCGCCCCCAGGATTAGGATATCTCCCGGCTGACGCAAGAGGCCATTGCCGAGCGGTACTCCTACGGCCGCGCCCTGGGCGGCCACGAGTAGGTACACCAGCACGTTGGCGACGATGAGGCCGAACGTTACCGGGAGGCGGGGGGAGGCCAAGGGCCGGCGCTCTAGCGGCGTTTGATCTCGCGGGCGACGTCGCCGACCTGGACCTTGGTCACGTCCTCCAGAGGCCCGCCGAACATGCTCTCCAGATCGGGGCCGCCGCCAGTCCCTTGCCCGAAGCCTTGAACCTGGACGTTCTCGCCGAACATCTGCTGAAACATGCGCTGGAGGTTCTCCTGCACCTCGGCGAACCCCGCGGCGCCGAAGGGAGAGTCGGCGTCGAAGATGCGGGCGACGGCGAGCCTCTCCTTGACCTCGGTGACCTCGGCCTTCGCCTTCACGTCCTCCACGGTCCCCAAAGTCTCGCCTGTGTCTGGGTCCCAGACCTCCTCGCCCTCGGGGGCGAAGATCTCGAAAAGCATCCCCTGCCTGACGCCGTGTTCACGGCCCCGATTCAGGACGACCTCGCCCTTGCCCAATATCTTTGCGACTTTGCTTTCGACGGCCATGCGGTCTTCTCCCTCCGTGCTTAACGAACCTCGAAAAGATTATATCTCTCACGGCGGGCCCGTCGGACACTCGCTAGAATCCGCCCCATGACTAGGACAACGGGAAGAGCTCGCACGAACAGGGTAGGGCGACACCTGCCTACCTCGGGCGGGTTCAAGAAGACCCTGCGACTCGCGCAGGAGCAAGGGCTGGAGACGGTCCAGATCTTTGTCTCGAACCCCCAGAGCTGGGCGGTGCCGGCGCCGCGCCCGAACGCCGAAACCTTCGTGAGGGGCGTTCGGGAGGTCGACCTCTCGCCCGTGGTCGTGCACGCCAAGTACCTCATAAACCTCGCTTCCCCCGACCCCGATCACCGGGAGCGCTCGGCGAAGTCCTTGTCGGCAGAACTCGCTGCGGCGAGCTCTTTAGGCGCCGATCTCGTCGTGGTCCATGCCGGCAGCCATGCGGGAAGCGGAGAGGAGGAGGGCTCCATAAGGCTCATCGAAGGGTTGAACCGGGCGCGGGAGCTGGCCGGTGACGAGGCGGCGGAGCCTTTGGTCGAGAACTCGGTCGGGGCGGGGACGCAGTTGTGCTCCACGTTCGGCGCTTTAGCCAAGGTGGCGAGGGAGTCCGGGGCGCGGGCGTGCTTGGACACGGCGCACGCGTACGTTGCGGGCTACGATCTCTCGACGCCCGAGGGCGCCAGGGAGGTCGCGGGGGAACTGAAGGGCGCTTTAGGAGATCGCATCGCGCTTTTGCACCTCAACGACGCCAGGAACGCTCTGGGGAGCCACCGAGACGGGCACGAGAGGATAGGGGAGGGCCGGATCCCGAGAGCGGCGTGGGAGGAGTTCTTCGCGGAGCTGCCCAACGTTCCGGTGGTGATGGAGACGCCGTACGCTACGCCGGAGGTAGACGCCGAACAGGTGCAAATCGTCAAGGCCCTGGCGGGTGGGTTGCCTCTTTCGTCTTACGGGGTATAGAATCTGTTGCCATGAAGACCGTGGAGATTCACCCGGTACAGAGGAAGGCGGATTTGCTCTCGGCCATCGGGGAGACGCTGAGGGCGCTACGCACCGAACGCGGGCTCACCCTGCGGCAGGTCGCCGAAGGCGCCCACGTTTCCGTCTCTTACCTCGCTGAGATAGAGCGCGGCGAGAAGGACCCATCCTCCAAGGTACTCGAGAACGTCGCCGGAGGCTTGGAGGTAGGGGTAGGAGATCTCTTGCTGCGTATCGCCGCCACTCTGGAGCCTGAATCCCCCGCAACACCCGTCGCGGGCGAACTGGCTGCCTGAGCTCAGGACTAAGGTCCTAAAAGCGAAAGATCCCTAAGGCCGGTCGTGGAAGCGATCATCTTCGTCGGGATACAGGCGTCCGGGAAATCTACTTTTTATCGCGAACGCTTCTTCGACACTCACCTCAGGATCAACCTCGACATGCTCAAGACCCGCTATCGGGAGCAGCTCATCTTGCGAGCCTGCATCGAGGCAAAACAGCCCTTCGTCGTGGACAACACGAACCCCTCCGTCGAGGAGCGTGCCCGGTATATAAGGCCGGCCAGGTCCGGCGGTTTCCGCGTCGTCGGATATTATTTCGGTTCGCGGGTAAGGGAAGCGTTGGCCCGCAACAGCGATAGGGAGGGCAAAGAGCGCATCCCGGAGAAGGGGATCCTGGGGACCTACAAGCGGCTGCGCGTGCCCGGTCTGGAGGAGGGCTTCGAGCTGCTCCGCTACGTACGCATAGACGAGGAGGGCCGCTTCGTAGTCGAGGAGTGGTCGGACGCGGAATAAAAGCTCCTCGCGTGCCCGAACGTTCACGCTCCGAAGAGGTGCGCCAGGACGATGCTTGAAGAGTTGTAGCCGGAGTGGGCGAGGAAAGTAGCGGTGGTGTTGGCCCGCTTACGTAGGAAACCCAAAGCGACAGAGATCAGGAAGACGTAGCCGAGCACGACGGAGAGGCCGTACTGGACGTGCATGGAGGCGAAGAGGATGGAGGTCAGGGTTATGCCCAGGACGGGCTGCAGTGCCCCGCGGAAGAGTGTCTCCTCGCCCGCGGCGGCGCCGACTCCGATGAGGAGGGCGAAGAGCACCGCGTGGAGCGGGCTCAAGCCTGCGGGTCGAAGAGGCGGTTGGATACCTCCCCGACCCTCTCGTAGGGCTCGGGTTGGAGGTAGGCGAAGAGTGCGTCGGCAGCGAACGAGAGGAAGAGCGCCCCCACGACGAAGAGCCCGGCGAGCCCGAGCTGGGGAAGGGAGACGGAACCGTAGCCGAGCCGCGACAGGGTCTCGCGAGGGCTGCGGCGGGCGCCGATGCCCGCCCCGAGGACGGCCACGACGACGAACGGCAGCTCGGTCAGCAGTACGAGGCCCGGCGAGAGCCTATCGCCTCCCCCCGGAACGAGCGCCGCGATGTCCGAGGACTGGTTGACGAGGAGCAGGCCCGCCACGTTGTTCACCAGCAGCAACACGAACACCCAGAGCGCGAAAGAGATCGGCGAGTCTGACCAGAAGCCGGCCTCCCGGCGACCAGCCACCTTGAGGAACGGCGGGACGCAGAGCGCCACCCCGGCTACGCCTGCGAGGATGGCCGCTACCCCCGCCGCCGCGACGGCCAGCGGCTCAGAGACCTGCGCTTCCCCTCCGCCCGATGATGCTAAAAGGAGTCCCAAACCCGCCAGGATCCCAAAGGCTGCCACCAAGAGCGAGACGAAGAGGAGGATCACGATCAAGCTGATCTCCGCGTTCCGGTTCTTCTTGCCCCAGTGGGCCATGAGAGCCAGGCCCCCATCAACAGAGTAGCGATGATCGTCAGAATCGCGGCGTTCATAGAAAGCCTTCCGGAAGAATGGTGCACACCAGCCGAGAGGTTAGCACACGCCCGCCGCACGAAGAGTCCCGGCCCGCGCATGTTCCGCGCCGCGCGCTTAATGGACCGGAAGGGGACGATCCATTATAGTTAGAGTAACCGTCAGAAGTTACATTACCGCTACTCCACATGATCCTCACCGCAACGCCAGACCTTTCGCACCTCTGTGTCGTTCTAGCCTGCTTAGGGACGCCCGTCGAGGGATGCAACGGCGGGCCTCGCCACACGGTGCAGGGATAACCGGGACACGGTTTGGAAGGCTGTAGAGGGGGCAAGAAGTCTACTGGGAACCCAAAGGCACACGGAGAAGCCCTGGAAGGCGGGGGGCGTGTGGGAGAGACAACTCGCGGGACCAGACAGACGGGGTCGCTGTGATCGGCTTACCCGACAGTGTACGTGCGTGCCTATTCGACCTGGACGGAGTGCTGACCCGGACAGCCACAGTCCACGCCGCTGCTTGGAAGGAGATGTTCGACGGGTACTTGCGCGAGCGGGCGGCGGAAACAGGGGAGGAGTTCGTCCCGTTCGACCCGGTCGCCGACTACGCCCGATACGTGGACGGCAGGCCGCGCTACGACGGGGTGCGGTCGTTCCTTACCGCACGGGGCATCGAGCTGCCTGAGGGCGAGCCTGGCGACCCGCCGGGTGCAGAGACCGTGCGCGGGTTGGGCAACCGCAAGAACGAACTCGTCTTGCGGATGATCCGCGAAGGGGGCGTGGAGGTCTACGACGGCTCGGTGCGCTACCTTGAGGCGGCGCGCGACGCAGGCCTGCGCCGCGCCGTGGTGTCTTCGAGCGCCAACACCCGCGACGTGCTGGTCGCCGCCGGCATTGAAGGGTTTTTCGAGGCACGCATCGACGGGGTGGTGGCCGAGCGCGAGGGACTGAAGGGGAAACCAGATCCCGACACCTTCCTGTCCGGTGCGCGGGCGCTTGGCGTGGCGCCCGGAGAGGCCGCGGTCTTCGAGGATGCACTCGCCGGCGTAGCTGCCGGGCGGGCGGGGAGCTTCGCCTGCGTCGTCGGCGTCGACCGCGTCGGGCAGGCCGAGGCGTTGCGCGAGCACGGCGCGAGCATCGTGGTCTCAGATCTCTCCGAACTGCTGGAGGACCGATGAGTCAACACCGCTCCTTCCCACCCGAGCCATGGGCGATCCGCGAGACCGAGCTGGACCTGTCCACACTGGCTCAGAGCGAGGCGCTCTTCGCCCTTTCCAACGGACACATCGGGCTGCGGGCGAACCTCGAGGAGGGTGAGCCTCATGGCTTGCCGGGCTCGTACCTCAACAGCTTCTACGAGACGTGGCCGATGCCCCACGCCGAGGCAGGCTACGGCTACCCGGAGGTCGGCCAGACGCTGGTCAACGTCACCAACGGCAAGATCATCCGCCTGCTCGTGGACGACGAGCCGTTCGACGTCCGCTATGGGCGGCTACGCGACCACGAGCGTGTTCTCGACCTGCGTGCTGGGGTGCTGCGACGGCGGGCCGAGTGGGTCTCGCCGGCCGGCCAGGCGGTACAAGTGTCGTCAGTGCGTCTCGTCTCGTTCGCGCAGCGCGCGGTTGCGGCCATCCTGTACGAGGTCGAGCCACTCGGCGCCCCGGCGAGGCTGGTCGTGCAGTCCGAGCTGGTGACCAACGAGCCGCTGCCGGCCGCCGTCCAGGGCGATCCCCGCGCCAGCTCCGGCGTGGGCTCGGCGCTGCGTTCTGAATTCTTCTCCGACCGCGTCGCCCGGGTCGTGCTCGTGCACACCACAAAAGAGAGCGGCCTGCGGATGGCCGCGGGGATGGACCACGTAGTCGAAGGGCCACCCGCCACACAGACGACCGCAGAGAGCAGCGAGGACCTCGGAAGGGTGACGGTCGCCACAGAGCTCGAGCCGGGGCAGCGTCTTCGGTTGGTGAAGTTCCTGGGGTATGGCTGGTCGAGCCGGCGCTCTCTGCCGTCGGTGCGCGACCAGGTCGAGGCGGCCCTGGCCGCCGCGCGCCGCAGCGGCTGGGAGGGGCTCCTGGCCGCCCAGCGCGACTACCTCGATGACTTCTGGGATCGCGCCGACGTGGAGCTTGAGGGGGACGCCGAGCTGCAGCAGGCGATCCGCTTCGCGCTCTTCCACGTCCTGCAGGCGGGCGCTCGCGCGGAGGGGCGGGCGATATCCGCCAAGGGGCTGACCGGCCCGAGCTACGACGGACACACGTTCTGGGACACCGAGACGTTCGTCCTGCAGCCCTTGACCTATACTGTCCCGCATGTGGCCGGCGACGCGCTCCGGTGGCGGCACGCCACGCTCGACCTGGCCCGCGAGCGCGCGAAGATCCTCGGGTTAGACGGGGCCTCCTTCCCCTGGCGTACCATCCGCGGTCAGTCCATCTCGGGGTATTGGCCGGCCAGCACGGCCGCCTTCCACATCAACTCCGGTATCGCCGACGCCATCGTCCGCTACCACGCGGCCACCGGCGACGACGCCTTCGAGCGCGAAGTCGGCCTCGCGCTGCTCGTAGAGACTGCCCGACTCTGGCGCTCGCTCGGCCACCACGACGCCCACGGCCGCTTCCGCATCGACGGCGTTACCGGCCCTGACGAGTACAGTGCCATCGCCGACAATAACGTCTATACCAACCTCATGGCGCAGAAGAACCTGTGGGAGGGGGCTGACGCCGTCGAGCGCCACCCAGACCGCGCCCAAGATCTCGGGGTCGGCTCGGAGGAAGCGACCGCATGGCGAGACGCAGCCCGGGCTATGCTCGTCCCCTACGACAAGGCGCTGGGCGTGCATCCCCAGGACGAGCAGTTCACCGAGCACATGGTCTGGGACTTCGCGCACACGGGCCCCAATCAGTACCCGCTGATGCTGCACTTTCATTACTTCGACCTCTACCGCAAGCAGGTCGTCAAGCAGGCCGACCTGGTGCTGGCGCTGTGGCTGAGGGGGGACGCTTTCTCGCCGGAGGCCAAGGCGCGTGACTTCGAGTACTACGAGCCCCTAACGGTTCGCGACTCCTCGCTGTCGGCGTTCGCCCAGGCGGTGGTCGCAGCCGAGGTCGGGCACCTCGAGCTGGCCTACGATTACTTCGGAGAAGCCGCTCTCCTGGACTTGGGCAACTTCCACCGCAACACCCGCGACGGCGTTCACCTGGCCTCGCTGGCCGGCGCCTGGATCGCCGCTGTGGCTGGGTTTGGCGGCATGCGCGACCACGGCGGCTCGCTCAGCTTCGCTCCCCACCTCCCACAGCAGCTGTCCCGCCTGACCTTCCGTCTCTGCTTCCGCGGGCGCCGTATCCGGGTAGAGGTAGACCACCAGCGGACTCGCTACACACTGCTGCGGGGCGCCCCGCTTGACGTCGCGCACCATGGTGCTCCCGTCACCCTCGCGCCCGACGAGCCGGTGACGCGCCCGGTCCCGAAGCCGTCGGTCCGCAAGGCCCCCGCCCAGCCGCCGGGCCGGGCGCCACCGCGGCGCCGGTCGACGTAGGGGCCGCGGTTATCGGACTGGTGTAGAAAAGGCCGGGTGCAAGTCCTGGCCTCTTACTCGCACTTACCTTTTCCCTTCAAATGAGCGGGCGATGCTGGGTTCGAACCAGCGACCTCTGCCGTGTGAAGGCAGCGCTCTGCCGAGAGCGACTGTTGATACGAGACTTGGTAGCTAGCACTGATAAGAACCAGGGGATGTTTTCCGATCCGCTCTACGCGCTAATCGAAGAAAGCCCGTAATCACGCACGAAAGGGTGATGAGGGACACGAACCTACCTTGTGGATTCTACGCCAAAGTCAGCGAGATTTTCCGGCTATCGGACGATAGCGTCATTCGGAACACTAGCCTAGGGTAGTTGTCTGATGAGGAAGCAGAGGAACCGGTGCGTAACGGGAATGAGGCATCACCTTGGCTCTCCCCTATGGTGGAAGATTTACGCCGGGCTCGGTCATGGAGCGCAAGGGTACTAGGTTACTGAAAATCGGAGAGATAGCCCGGCTTGTAGGCTTAGGAGTAGGGACCGTCCGTAACTACGAGCAACGGAGCCTACTGAAACCGGAGGCCCGCTCGGAAGCTGACCAGCACCGCCTTTATGGTCAGGAGCAGGTGGCGTGGCTTCGGCTCATAAGGCAGGCGAACCTGGCCAGGATACCACTTACGGAGATAAAGGAATTGCTCGCTCTGATTGCCGAGGGCGACCGGGGAGAGGACGTCCCGCGCGTAAAGGAGGTTCTGGAGGAGAAGCTACGGGAGACTGAGCAGAAGATGAAGAAACTCTCCGCCTTCCGGGAAGGCATCCTCCATTACCGCTAGCAATTCGAGCAAAAAGAGGACGAGGGCTAGCTTATAGTTTGATGCTCGTAGGTGCTGCGAGGGGATAGTCACCTTTGGCATATACGAAGTTGGTAGAACTCCGCACATGCGAAGCTCGCAGGACACTCCATCCACGCAGGTTCGTGAGCAGGGCACGAGTGCCTAACAGCTAGATCAGCGCCAGCTCGACCTTCGGCTCGTGGCCCAGCGTGGCAAAGAAGCGGACCTTCGGGGCGTTGTCAGTTCGTACTACTCCTGCAAGACGACAGGATCTCCTCGTCCTAGACCGTCTCGGACACTTTAGGCCTCATGCAGCAGCTCGGCCTGACGCCGCAACCGGAGGATAGCTTATGAGAGTGTGCGAGCAGTAAGCCACACGCGAGGGCCAACCCCTTCCTTGAGCTTCCTTGACAGTCAGCAGGGCGCCGAGTACAGCGTTACAGAACAGGCGCTCGCTTACGGGTATCATCGTGTACCGTGCTGTCGGCAGGAGAGGAGA
>JALYGT010000048.1 GCA_030776965.1 Actinomycetota bacterium | reverse complement strand
GAGTTTCAGGCAGGAAGCGGTAACATAGAGATCATAGGGACCGACGTCATCTGGCCCAAGCAGTTTGCCCCGCAGGGCTGGACCATGGATCTTTCGGACCGCTTCCCCGAGTCGGCGCAGAAGAAGTTCGTCCCCGTCACCATACAGGTCGCCACCTACGAGGACGGGATCTACTCGGTGCCGTGGTCGAGCTGTCCCGACGTGGGGCTCATCTACTACCGCAAGGACCTCCTGGAGCAGAGCGGCATCTCCCAGCCACCGCAGACCTGGACCGAACTCAAAGACATGGCCAAGCAGGTCAGCCAGGAGACTGGCACCTCGAACGGCTTCGTCTTCCAGGGAGCGAACTACGAGGGCGGGGTGTGCAACGCCCTGGAGTACATCTGGACCCACGGGGGCGAGGTCCTGGACGAGAACGACAATATCGTCGTAGACAGCCCCGAGGCGGCGGCGGGCCTCGAGACCTATCGCAGCATGGTCGCCAGCGGCGCGGCGCCCCAGGCCGTGGCCAACATGACCGAGACGGAGTCGTCGCAGAATTTCTACAACGGTGACGCGGTGTTCATCAGGTACTGGCCCTCGCTCTATGGAGGGTTCGGCGATTCCGCAACGACGAAGATAAAGCCCGAGCAGATCGGGATCGCACCGATCCCCGTCGCTCAGGGCGGCCAGCAGAGCTACAGCACCCTCGGCGGGTGGGAGATGTCGATCAACGCCAACATCGACAGGGTGGAGGAGGCCTGGCAGTTTATCGAGTTCATGACGAGCGAGGACAGCCTGAGGCAGCGGACCGTCATAGGCGGCTACATGCCCTCCCGACAGTCACTCTTCAGCGACCAGAAGGTGATCGAGGCGACGCCGGTCGTCAAGTTGGCCCAGGACATCCTACTTGGTAACGGCAAGTCGCGTCCGGTCACACAGTACTACGGGGACATGTCGCTCGAGATGCAGGAGCAGTTCAACGCTGCCCTGAAGGGCGAGGTCTCCCCGCAACAGGCCGTCAAGACTCTCCAGCAAAAACTCAGCAATATTATGGAGCAGGCCGATTAGGTTCGGCTAGAGCCGCCCGGCGGACGAAGAAAAGGGGTGAGGCGTGGCGACCGCATCTAGAGAGAAGAAAGGGCGCGGCTGGTTCAGGGGGTTAAGGGAGGAGTTCGGCAACCCCGAGCGGCGCATGGCCTACTACATGATCTTGCCCTCCCTACTGATCATACTAGCGATAGCTTTCTACCCGGTACTTTACGGCATGGTGTTGAGCCTGACCGACTCGACCATCAGCGGCTTCGGTTCGTTCACCGGGGTCGAGAACTACGTCGATATGTTCCAGGACTCCGACTTCAGGGTGGGCTTCTACAACACCGTGATCTTTACGGTGGTGAGCGTGACGCTGGAGTTCGTGCTCGGGCTCGGCATAGCGCTGGCTGTAAATCGGGCGTTCCGAGGCAGGGGATTGGTGAGGGCCGCCATCCTGGTTCCGTGGGCGTTCCCGACGGTCATCTCGGCGGTCATGTGGCGCCTGATGTTCCAGAACCAGATCGGGATAATCCAGTACGTGGCAAGCCAGCTTGGCGTTATCAGCGAGCCCATCCTCGGCGACCGGACGCTCCTCTTGATCGGGGCCATCGCGGTGGACGTGTGGAAGACGACGCCGTTTATGGCGCTCTTGCTCCTGGCGGGCCTTCAGACGATCCCTGGCGAGGTCTACGAGGCCGCGAGGGTGGACGGGGCGAACGTGTTGCAGCGCTTTTTCCGCATAACGCTGCCGCTCCTCAGAGGCGCCATCCTGGTCGCCGTCCTCTTCCGTACCCTCGACTCCTACCGCGTCTACGACCTGTTCTGGGCGATGAGCAACCGGGAGCTTACGTCTCTTAGCACGTACGTCTACGAGAGCGTGAGGATCAGCCAGCTCCAATTCCCCGTGGGGAACGCGGCCGCCGTGTTTATCTTCGTGACGGGGTTCCTCATCGCGCTCTTCTTTATTAAGGTCCTCGGCATGCGGACTTCGACGGAGGAGTAGAAAGATGGCTAGCGCAACGGCAAAGGGAGGAGCCAGGGGAAACCTGAACATGGTCCTCTTCTACGTGTTCCTCGTGATCTTTGTGTTGGCGAGCGTGTTGCCGCTCATCTGGGTCTTCAAGATGAGCATAGTCACCAAGGGCGAGCTCTTCGCCACGCCGCCGACGATCATTCCCCAGACCCCCACAACCGCCGAATACCAGCAGATTCTGGGAGACTCGACGTTCCAGAGGGCGCTCATAAACAGCACCATCATCGCCGGGGTGACGACCGTCATCTGCCTGTTCTTCGGCTCCATCGCGGCCTACGCCATAGCCAGGCTGAGGTTCCACTTCAAGGGCACCGTGATGACGCTGATACTCGCGATCAGCTTCTTCCCCGCGGTGGCGATCATCGCCCCGCTCTTTCTCCAGTACACCCAGCTCGGCCTCATAAACACCTACGCGTCCGTGATCATAACCGACGTGGTCTTCGCCCTGCCGCTGACGATCTGGCTCCTTGTGGCGTTCTTCAGGGAGCTGCCGTTCGACCTGGAGGACGCGGCCAAGGTGGACGGGGCGACGACGCTACAGGCGTTCAGGAAGGTGATCGTGCCGCTCTCGGCGCCGGGGGTGTTCACGACGGCGATCCTCACCTTCATCTTCGCCTGGAACGAGTTCCTCTTCGCCAACACGTTCCTCTTCGACGAGAGCACCCAGCCGGTGACGGTAGTGATACCGAACTTCGCCACGGTCTACACGGTGGACTACGGGGCTCAGGCCGCGGCGGCGGTGGTGGTCACGGTACCGCTGGTGATACTGGTCCTGATCTTCCAGCGCCGCATAGTCTCGGGCCTCACCGCAGGGGCCGTCAAGGGTTAGCTGCACAGACAACCGCGTGAAACAAAGAGCTCCGGAACAGTGTTCCGGAGCTCTC
>JALYGT010000047.1 GCA_030776965.1 Actinomycetota bacterium | reverse complement strand
ATGTTCGAGAAGGGCGACCTGAAGTACGTGATCCTGGACCTCCTCGAGGCCAAGCCCTCCCACGGCTACGAGGTGATCCGGGCCTTGGAGGAGCGCTTCCGCGGGTTCTATTCGCCGAGCCCGGGCTCCGTCTACCCCACCCTCCAGCTGTTGGAAGACCTCGGCTACGTCGTCGCCACCCAGCGAGACGGCAAGAAGGTCTACGAGATCACCGACGAGGGACGGAAGTTCCTGGAAGAGCACCGGCAGTCCGTCGAGAACATCTGGGAACGCGTGGGCGGAGGATGGGACCCCGAGCTCATGGCGGAGATGCATGAGATCCGGCACGAGCTGGGGGATCTCACCCGGCTGTTCGGCCGCAAGATGCGGACCGGGAGGGTGAACCGGGACAAGCTGCGCCTCGTCCGCGAGGTGATCGTCAGGGCGATGCGGGATATAGAATAGAGGACATCCTGGAAGAACGAGGTGACACCGGGAGTACCCGCGCGTAGAAGCGGTTTTCCGTCCCCACGAGACGGACAACGCGAACAGCCCCGTTGCCACGAAGAAGGCCGCCCTGGACAAACTTATGTTAGCATTGTAACAAATGACGCCGAAGTAGGCAGAGCGGTGGCAAGTCGTGTTTCGTCGAGGGACAGGTACGCTACCGCGTAGCTGCTCGCCGTACCCGATACGGGCCCGACGAGGTAGAAGATCCGGCAGGGTGCTTTGCTAACCTCGAACGCCTTTCTTACACTCACCTCGACCCGCTTACCCTTTTGGGGAACGCTCGAAGGGGGTAGGCTGTCTTTAGAGCGGAATGCCAGCGAGAGGAGGAGTGATGTCCGAGCACAACCAGAGCAGTGAGCTCGAAGAGGCGACGAGGGAGTACGTGGAGAGGCTGAAGGGAACTTACCCGAACATAAACGAGCGAGATCTGTACGAGCTGGTGTACGAGATCGCCCGCCAGAGGGTAGAGGAAGCCCGGAGGTAGGGAAAGGACGACGAACCATGCCGGAGGTGCACGTCTACGTCCACAAACCGCCGGAGAAGGACGTTCCGGACCTGGAAGAAGTCGGGGAAAACCTAAGGCGGCTGAGCCACGTCCTTGAGGTCGAAGCCGACCCCTTGGTGAACGTCGTGGCCGTTACGTTCGAAGGGGGGCGGCCAGAGCAGGAGGAGATAGAGCGCGCCATCGAGGAAGCCGGTTACGAGGTCTCCAGGCTCTCCATAAGGACGGACTTCCCTACGGAGTAGGAATCGCCACTCCCGTTCGTGACTTGCGTAGCGCTTTCGCTTGCCGCCGGAACGCCGTAGGTCCAAGATTTCCTAGTCTGGGTTTGCTACCCTTAGACGCTTCGGCATACTCATAACGCAAGGGCAAAGAGAGGGGGACCCTTGTACACGAAACTCGCGCTAAGCCTTTGCGCTCTCGGTTTTCTCGTGCTGGTCGGGACGTTCGCTACCCTGTCCTGGGGCGAAGGGGTGAGGAACATCTTCAAGGATGACCCCGTCGGAACGGGTCCCGTAGGAGGACGCGAAGACGCGGCGGACTCTTCCGAAGAGCGAGCAGAGAACGCGACCCAGGAAACGGTCGGAGGGTCCGGCGACGAACCGGACCCTGACCGTCCGACACAGACCAGGGAACCAGAAGAGCCCGCTAGCGATGCGGGTGAGGGAGAGGTAGCGGGTGCCCAAGAGGTACCCCCTTACGCGGTCCTGCGAGAAAGGGAGACCGAGGAGGTGCGAGAGTTCCTCATCAAGACCGGGGCGACGAGGGAGCAGCAGATGCGCCTCGTCGCCGAGGACTTGAGGCCTTACGCCCCGAAAGACGGGATCCTGCTTCTCGAGTTCCGTCGGGAGGCGGAGAACGGCGCTTTGGAGGAGACCGGCTTCGCCCTGGTGTTCGACAGCAGGCTGGCCGCCACGGTGCCCTACCTGAGCTACACTGAGGAGGAGAAAGAGGCCATCTTCGAAGAAGAAGGCGGCATCCGGGTCGTGGGCTATGAAGAGTTCAAAGAGGAAAACCCGAACCTCGTAGACGAGCTCGAAAGCCTGCTATTCTAGGAGAGGCAAACCCTCCTCAATCGGTGGGACCGCCGGCTAACCGGATATACGACCCCGGATCGGTAGCTACCCAAAGACCCCTCCAAGGAACTCTCGCGCCCTAGAGAAGAGCCCTTCCGAAGTGTAGGAGATCCTGTCCCACAAAGAAGCCTCTTCGTAGCCTTCCTGGGCGACCAGGGGGCTCGTTCCGACGCTTTGCCCGTCGACCAGGACCTCGACCTCGCCGAGTTCCTCGCCGGCTGCAGCCGAGGGAGGGGCTTCCTCTGTGGTCACCCTCCGCTCTACCTCGGAGCTGGCGTCCGCCAGGGCGGTCACCTCTTCGACGGCGGTGAGGTTTATGGACTCTTCCCTGCGGTAGGGCAGGGACAGCTCCCCGTAGACCTCGTCCTGGTTTACCAGCGGACGGTTCTCGTAGCGCCCGAAGGCGTACTCCAGCGCCGCCTCCGATGCCAGGTAGCGCTGGTCGGAGCTTTCGGCACCAATGACGACCGCTATAAAGGACTCGTCGTTGCTCTCGGCGGAAGCGACGAGGTTGGAGCCCGCCTGGGGTGTGGTTCCAGTCTTGACGCCGGTCGCCGGCGGGTAGGTGCTCAAGAGCTGATTGGTGTTGAAGATCTCTATCTCCCTGTTCTGAGTGCTGATGGTGGCTTCCCTGGTGGCGACTATCTCGGCGAACAGGGGATACTCGAGCGCTTCCTGGGTCAAGGTAGTAAGGTCCCTAGCGGTCGAGTAATTGCTGGTGGTGTCCAGGCCGGCCGGGCTCTCGAAGTTGGTCTCCTCGAGGCCAAGCTCGGAGGCCTTGTCGTTCATCATCCCGACGAAGTTCTCGACGCTGCCGTCGCCCACGTGCTCGGCCAGGGCGTAGACCGCTTCGGTGCCGGAGGGAACCAGGGAGGCCACCAAAAGGTCCCTGACGCTCAGGCGCTCGCCCGCTATGAGCCCCACGTTGCTGTAGGTCGTTCCCACGTAGGACTCGGCCTCACTGGAGATCGTCACCTCCTCGTCCAGGTCGACCCCTTCCTCCAGCACCACGTAGGCCGACATGATCTTGTTCACGGACCCTATGGGGAGCTGCTCGTCGGGGTTTTCACCCACGAGGTACCTGCCAGTGTTGGCATCCGCGAGTGACCAGGCGCTGGTCTCGATCTCCGGGGGCTCCGACACCTGTGCGCCGCGGGCACCCGCGGTAGTTCCCTCTTGGGCCTCGGCAAACGATCCGACGCCGGGCACCAGCAGTAGCGCGAGCGTCATCAAAACCAGCGTTACGGCGGTCTTCGGGTGCTCGATCCTCGTGGGTTTGATCCTCGTTCTCATCGACCTCTTTCTCTCTACCGTATCCGAGCGGGGGCCATACGCCCTCGTTGGGGCGTGCGCTCTCTTACCAATTGCGCCGCCGATGGTACCAAGAACATTACGCACGGACAGGCCGGATGGGTTCATCGGTCCTGTAAAAACTTCTTGTAACTTTACAGAAGATCCGCGTTGGCGAACGTACCGTAGAGCGGTCACCGTTTTAAGCATCTCCTTCGTGTGCCCTATTGGAGGATGGGAAGGACCATCCGGCATGCTCAGGTGGGGTTTGATTCCTTCCTGGGCCGACGACCCCCGGATCGGGTCTCGCATGATCAACGCCCGCAGCGAGACGGCTTCGGAGAAACCCTCCTTTCGGAGGGCCTTCCGCGAGCGCCGCTACCTGATCCCGGCCGACGGCTTCTATGAGTGGCAGAGGACGGACAACGGCAAGCAACCGTACTACGTCCGCATGAAGAACGGTTCGCCCTTCGCCTTCGCCGGGCTCTGGGAGATATGGCGAAGGGACCCCGGCCCCGAGATCCGCTCCTGCACCATCTTCACCACCGAGGCGAACGAGCGGGTGGGCGAAGTACATCACCGGATGCCCGTGATCCTGGCTCCCGAAGACCACGACCTGTGCCTCGCCTCCGACGTGCAGGAGATGGATCCGCTCTTGCCGCTACTGGCTCCCTACCCCGTCGACGCCATGGAAGCCTACCCGGTTAGCCGCTTCGTCAACAGCCCCTCTAATGACGAGCCCGCCTGCGTAGAGCCCGTAAGCTAAACGGACGCCGAAGAAAAACCCCCCGGCGGGGGAGTCGGAGACGCAGGGAAAGGGCCCGCTGGGGAAGGAGTGGGGCACCACTATAAGCGCTCCACCGTCCGGGAGTCTTTGGACACGGAGAGGAATCCGCCCGCCGATCCTGGCTGCCTAATGCTCCGGAGGGCGCAAAGGCGCCGAAAGCAGGCTTCGATCCGGGAACCGGTACTCCCCTTACCGACCCGAGAGCGACTCGCCTTCTCTCGCGAGCAGAACGCTCAGCTGGGACAACCTGTCCATACCTGCCTGTGTTCCCGCGGGCCCGTCGGCGACCCGCCGGACCTGCTCGCCCAAGATTAAGAGGAGCTGCCCTACGGCGGCCGGGTCAAAATCGTCCGCCAAAAGCTGCTCTTTCAAGGCGCCCAGGTTCTCGGCTACAGCCCTAAGCTCGGGGCTTTCCAGGGCCGCCAACTTCTCCTCCCAGCTTTCGATCTCGGGAAGTGCTGCCTCTATCCCTAGCCGCTGCACACCGCCTTGCAGGGAAGTCACGGTCCGGTCGAGGGCGTCCCTTACCTCGTTCGCTGCCACTCCTCTACCTTGATCCTTTCGGTCGAGTGCTACTTCTCGCTCTGCGAGCGTTCCCCGATGCTACCGGGGACGAACGGGAGAAGCATACCCGAGGTTGTCGGCCCTTGTCGGGAGGCGTAACGTCCCCGACCTCTTCCTATCCGATACGTCTACGTACCGGATAGGAAGAGGAGGCGAAAACGTGCGCGGAGTAGTGAGCCTGGCGATAAGTGTCCTGGTCGTAGTCCTGCTGGTCATGGTCATACTGCAGCTCCTCTAAAGACCCTCCCCGAAGCTCCGATTACAGGGGTGGCCGACGAGCGAGCCAGGGTTTCTTCGCTCCAACCGGCCAGGTTTTCTTCCCGTCTTCTAATGAGACTCCTAATGCGCTAAACTCGTGAGGGAAAGCGCGATCCGGCCTCAAGGTGGAAGGACGTGGGGGTTAACGGGGAGAGAGAACCTATCGTGCAGGTCAGCGGCCTCGGCTACCGCTACCGGGGGCAGAAGGAGGCTGCCTTGCGGGGCGTGGACCTCGAGGTCGGCGAGGGCGAGTTCGTGGTCGTCATGGGGCCTTCGGGGGCAGGGAAGAGCACCCTTTGCGTCTCTTTGAACGGGCTCGTTCCACATTTCTTCCGCGGCCGGATGGAGGGGGAAGTAAAGATCCGGGGCCGCTCCACCCGCGATAGTAAGGTGGGGGAGTTCACCCGCGAAGTGGGCCTCGTCTTCCAGGACTTCGAGGCCCAGCTTTTCTCGACGAACGTAGAGCTCGAGGTCGCCTTCGGCCCGGAGAACTTCCAGGTCGAGCACGAGGAGATGGTGCGGCGCGTGCGCAACGCTTTGGAATGGGTGCGTCTCGAAGGGTTCGAAGGGCGTCAGCCGGCTACTCTCTCGGGCGGGCAGAAGCAGCGTCTCGCTATAGCCTCGGTGCTGGCGATGGAGCCGCGTATACTGTGCCTGGACGAGCCCACCACCGACCTCGACCCGACGGGGAAGCTTGGGGTATTCGAGGTTGCCGAGGAACTCAGGAACAGGGACGATGTCACGCTCGTCGTCGTCGAGCACGAGACCGAGGAGACTTTGGACGCCGACCGGATCGTGGTCCTCAAAGACGGCGTGGTCGTCCGGGACGGATCGGCGCGGGAGGTCTTGCGCGACGTGAAGCTCCTCGAAGGTGCCGGTGTCATGCCGCTGCAGGTGACCCGCTTCTTCCACGAACTCGGCCTCGGAGAACAGCTGCCCCTGACACCCGAAGAGGGCATCGAGGAGTTCCGGCGGCGCGGCCTGAAAGTTAGCGCGGAGCGCCACGAGGAACTCGTCGAGGCGGACAGGGAGCGGGAGGAGAGCTACGGCGAGCCCATTATCCAGGTCGAGGGGTTGACGTACCGCTACCCGAACGGCGTCGTGGCCCTGGAGGGCGTGGATCTAACCGTAAGACAGGGCGAGTTTCTCGCAGTCCTGGGCCAGAACGGATCGGGGAAGACATCGCTCGTCAAGCACTTCAACGGGCTTTTGAAGCCGACGGAGGGCGTGGTCAAGATCGGAGGGGTAGAGACCGTCAAGCAGGGGATACGCCGGCTCGGGCAGAGGGTCGGCTACGTCTTCCAGAACCCGGATCACCAGATCTTCTCGGACACCGTCTTCGATGAGGTGGCCTTCGGCCCGAAGATTCGGGAGATGGAGGAGAACGAGATCGAGAATCGTGTCTCGGAGGCTCTCGCCGCGGTGGGCCTCGAAGGGCGCGGGGGCGAAGACCCGTTCACCCTCACGAAGGGCGAGCGACAGCGGGTCGCGGTGGCTTCGATCTTGACTGTCAGGCCAGAGGTCTTGATCCTGGACGAGCCCACGACGGGCCTGGACTACGCTGAGCAGAAGAGGATGATGGAGCTGGTCGAACGCCTCAACGAAGAGGGCTCCACGATAATCGTCGTGACCCACACCATGTGGGTCGTCGCCGAGTACGCCCACCGGGCGGTAGTCGTCCGGGACGGGCAGGTTACTCTGAGCGGTACCGTCCGGGAGGTCTTCGCCGAGGAAGAGGAGCTGCGAGACGCATCTCTCAGGCCCCCACACATCGTCTCTTTCAGCAACTCTTTGGAGGTCCCCGTTCTTTCGGTGGAGGAGATGTTGCGGGTGACCGAGGGAGGATAGATGGACCCGTCCCTGTATTTGGATCGGAACACGTGGGTCCATCGTCTGGATCCCCGAACGAAGATGTTCTTGCTGATAGGCATGTTCGTGCTGCCGTTCGTTTTTCTGGATCCACTCTACGAGTTGGCCGTGCTCGTTTTGGTGCTCTTCTTCGGATACCTGGCGAAGGCTCTAACGAACCTTCGACGTATCTGGTTCATCTTGGTCACTATTGCCATCCTGACCGTCATCCTGTGGTCCATCTTCGGCAGCGGGGAAACGCCGCTCTTCCTCTTCGTGGAGCTTGAGGCCTTGCTCTACGGGATCAGCGTCGCGCTGCGCATAGACATCACCGTTATCGCGGGCATGATCTTCCTCTCCACCACCCGCAACGAGGAGGTGGCGATCGGGCTGGTCCGGCTCGGGATACCGTACCGGTTCGCCTTCGCGGTCTCCACGGCCCTGAGATTGGTCCCCACGATAGTGGCCACGGGCTTCGCCATCAGTGAAGCTCAGCGCTCCCGCGGTCTCGATTTAGAGTCGGGGAACATCATTCAGCGAATCCGGAAGTACGTGCCGCTCTTGGTGCCGGTCTTTGTCTCGACCATCCGCTCGACAAACGTGTTCAGCATGGCGCTGGAGTCCAAAGGGTTCGGGGCCGGCTCCAAGCGTACGTTCTTCCTTAGGACCGCTATGGGATGGCGGGACGTCCTGGTACTGGTGGCGTTCGCGGCGCTCCTCGCCGGTACCATAACCTTGAGCTTAGCGGGATACGGGGAGCTGGAGGGGTTCAGCCGGTAGAGTAATAGTCGATGAGCTAATAAGGAGGTATGCAGTGAAAGAGGTTTTGACGATGTGGCGGCACACCCAGATGGTGGTGCTGGTCGCTTTGAGCGCCGCGATCTACGCGGCGATCCTGATACCGTTCAAAGGTTTCCCCATCATTCCGGGGGCTATCGAGATCCGGCCGGCCAACGCGATCCCGTTCGTCGTTGGACTCCTTTTCGGCCCGGCGGGGGCCTGGGGAGCGGCCATAGGCAACCTGATCGGGGACTTCTTCGGTACTTTGACTCTCGGAAGTATCGGCGGTTTCGTGGGAAACTTCTTCCTGGCCCTCTTGCCGTACAAGATGTGGAGCGCGTACTTCCGGCGCGGGGAGAACACCGAGACCAACGTGGACTCCGGCAAGAAGCTCGGGGTGTACATCGCTATAGCAGTTCTCGCTTCGGTGGTCTGCGCCACTATAATCTCCTGGTGGGTCGACCTGATAGGGTTCATCCCGTTCACGGCGGCTCTGGTACTCATCGTGTCGAACAACGCCATAATGGGGATTATTCTAGGGCCGATTCTGCTGCTCGCCCTCTACCCACGGATCAAGCGGTTCGGTCTCCTGTGGACGGAGATAATGGAGCCCGAAGAGGTCTCGGCGTCGGGGCTCCGGAGGGTGGGCAATATCCTGGTGTGGATAGGAGGCATCGGCGGCGCGGCTGCTGGCTTGGTCATTGGCCTCACGGGCGCGGCACCTGGGGGATTGGGAGTAGGGCTCGGCGTCGGACTCTTCCTGGTCCTGACCCTGGTCGGCGCCTTCCTGCTCGGCGGGCGGGAGCAGGTCGAGGCCGCCGAGGAGATGATGGCCGCCGAAGAGAGCGAACCGGAGCGGGCAGGCTAGAAGGAGCGCCATGCAGAGCAGCGAGTCTATCGTCAAAGACTCGGCTCTCGCCCCCGAGGGCCACAAAAAGATAGACTGGGCCGCCCAGCACTCGCCGGTCCTGAACGCCGTCCGGGACAAGTACCTCAAGGACGGAAGCTTCGAGGGCCTGGGCTTGGGCGTTGCCCTCCCGATAGAGGCCAAGACCGCGTACCTCACGGTGGTGCTGGCCGAGGCCGGAGCCGATGTGGCCGTGGCAAGCCCAAGCCCCTACCTCGTCCAAGACGACGTGGCGGCGGCCCTGGCAGAGCGGGGAGTCACCGTCTACGCCTCTTCGGAGAGCCCCCCGGAGGAGGCCGACCGGGAGTTAGAAAAGGTGCTCGACCGGACCCTAGGAGATGGCAAGCCCGCCGTCCTCATAGACGACCGGGCGGGGCTCGTGCGCCTCGCGCACACCACACGACGAACCCTATTGGAAGGGGTGCGTGGTGCCTCTGAGGAGACGACGACCGGGGTGGCGAAGTTTCGGGCGATGGAGCGGGAGGGGGTCTTGGAGTTCCCAGTCATCGTCGCAAACGAGGCCCGGTGCAAGCACCGCTTCGACAACCGCTACGGGACCGGCCAGTCTACCTTGACGGCTATCATGCAGAACACGAACCTGATGGTGGGCGGCAAGCGCGTCGTCGTTTTGGGCTACGGGTGGTGCGGTAAGGGCATCGCCCGCTACGCTGCTGGCCTGGGGGCGAGGGTGACGGTCTGTGAGGTGGACCCGGTGCGAGGGCTCGAGGCGTACGCCGACGGGTTCGACGTACTGCCGGCTTTGGAGGCGGCAGAGATAGGGGAGGTCTTCATCACCGTCACCGGCAGCCGGGACGTGCTAACGGCGGAGCACTTCGAACGGATGAGGGATGGTGCGCTCCTGGCGAACGCCGGCGCGGTGGACGAGGAGATAGACACGACGGGCCTGAGGACGGCGACCTGGGAAACACGCGAGGTACGTCGCAACGTCGAGGAGTTCACGATGCCGGACGGCCGGAAGTTGTATCTCATCGGGCACGGCATGGTCGTGAACCTCACGGCCGGGGACGGGCACCCGGTCGAGATCATGGACTTGACGTTCGCCATCCAGGCCCTCTGCGCCCACCACCTGGCGAAAGAGCACGAGAGGCTGGAGCCCACGGTGCACCTGCTCCCGAAAGAGATAGACGACGAGGTAGCTCGCATAAAGCTCAACGCCGTGGGCATGGGGGTGGACACCCTGACCTCGGAGCAGGAGGAGTTCCTGCTGGGTTGGCGAGATTAGGAGTGCGGGGCCGAGATCCAGGGAGGTGTAGGTGTGACTACAAAGGAGAAAAGCGGATCGAAAACGAACAGCCCCGAGGCTACGGACTTCCTCGGGTTGGACGCCCTACTCACGGACGAGGAGCTTAAGGTACGCGAGGAGGTGCGCTCCTTCGTCCACGAGAAGATCAAGCCGAACATCCGGGAGTGGTGGGAGAAGGCGATCTTTCCGCAGGAGATCGTGCCGGAGATGGGCGAACGGGGCTTGCTCGGGATGCACCTTAAAGGATACGGGTGCGCCGGGAAGAGCGCCGTCTCCTACGGGCTCGCCTGCTTGGAGCTCGAGGCCGGCGACTCGGGGCTTAGGACCTTCGTCAGCGTGCAGGGATCGCTCGCCATGTCAGCGATCTACAAGTTCGGGAGCGAGGAGCAAAAGGAGGAGTGGCTCCCCAAGATGGCCAGGGGCGAAGCGATAGGGTGCTTCGGCCTCACCGAGCCCGAGGCCGGGAGTGACCCCGCGAGCATGAAGACCTTCGCCCGCAAGGACGGCTCCGGGTGGGTCATAGACGGGGAGAAGCGTTGGATCGGGATGGGAACAATAGCGGACGTGGCCGTGATCTGGGCGCAGACCGACGACGGCATCCGGGGCTTTTTGGTCCCGACGGACGCGCAAGGTTTCTCCGCCAGGGACATACAGCAAAAGCTCTCGATGCGCGCCTCCGTCCAGTGCGACCTCTTCCTTAATGAGGTCCGGCTCCCCGAAGACGCGATGCTCCCCAAGGCCGAGGGCCTCGGAGGACCGTTCGCGTGCCTCAACGAGGCGCGTTATGGCATTATCTGGGGCTCGATGGGCGCCGCCCGTGACTGCTACGAGGCGGCGCTCGGCTACGCCAAGGAGCGCGAGCAGTTCGGCAAACTCGTCGCTTCCTTCCAGCTCACCCAGCAGAAGCTCGTCGATATGATGCTCGAGATCCAGAAGGGAACTCTGGTCGCCTTACGCATCGGCCGGATGAAGGATGAGGGTACGCTGCGGCCCGAGCACGTCTCCTTCGGCAAGCTCAACAACGTCCGCGAAGCCATAAGGATAGCGCGCGAGGCGCGCACTATCCTAGGCGGCAACGGCATAACCCTCGACTTCCCCGTGATGCGCCACGCCAACAACCTGGAGAGCGTCCTCACCTACGAAGGCACGAGCGAAGTCCACACCCTGATCCTGGGCAAGGCCATAACCGGCACCCAGGCTTTCCGATAGCCAAAGCGCGTGAGCGTTGTACATTCTCCGCCAGGCACTCAACCGAGCATGGAGTACCTGCGAGGCGTAGACATGCACGTCCTCGGCGGCGGTAACATTCGGTAAGGACCGGCGCACGTTCACGACAGGGAGGATCACGCGTGGAGATAGCGAACGGCACGTTCTTAATCACCGGCGGAGGCTCGGGTCTGGGGGCGGCAACCGCCCGCCTGCTCGCCGAGTCCGGGGCTAGAGTCCTCGTGGCGGACGTCGACGAAGAGGTGGGGGAGAACACGGCCTCCGAAATAGGCGACGGGGCCCACTCTGTATACGCCGATGTCACGGACGAAGAGAGCGTACAGAACGCCCTGGACGCGGCCCTCGACGCCTTCGGGAGTTTAAGTGGTGTCGTTAACTGCGCGGGCGTTGGCTCTGCCGAGAGGGTGCTCGGCAGGAATAGGCCACATCCTCTGGATGCGTTTGTTCGGACGGTCCAGATCAACCTCATCGGGACCTTCAACGTGGTCCGGCTCGGGGCGGCTGTAATGGCACAGAACGAGCCTACTACGGACGGGGAGCGCGGGGTGATCGTCAACACAGCCTCGGTGGCGGCTTTCGACGGCCAGATCGGGCAGGTTGCCTACTCGGCTTCGAAGGCCGGCGTGGCCGGCATGACGCTGCCGGTGGCGAGGGAGTTGGCCCAGCACGGGATCCGGGTAATGGCCATCGCCCCGGGCATCTTCGACACGCCCATGCTTGCTGCCCTCCCCGAAGAAGCCCGCGAATCCTTGAGCAAGCAGGTCCCCTTCCCGCCGCGACTGGGACGGCCGGGGGAGTACGCAGCACTCGTCAAGCACATCATCGAGAACGAGATGCTCAACGGCGAGATAATCCGGCTGGACGGCTCGATGCGCATGGCCGCCAGATAGAGGAAGCTACAGGGGGCGCGACGCAACGCCCACGGCGTCCGCGACGAGCAAGTGCCGGTCGGGGATCTGCCGCCAGCTGGCGTCACCGTCGAAGCGCTCGGAAGCGGCCACTACCGCGTTAGGGAAGGCTTCGCCGCCCTCGACGAGGTAAAGGGAATTGCCCGGTCCCTCCGTGGAGTATCGAGCGAACACCATCGCTCTGCCGTCCGTCACCCCGATATTCAGGGCGGCGTGGACCCCAAGCTTCGTGCAGACGGCCGAGACGTACAGGATGGTCTCAGCGGTCGCCTCAGCCAGAGCGCCAGAATCGCCGGGACTGCCCTTAGTCTCTCGCAGGCGATCGAGGAGGAGAGCGAAGATCGTCTCGGAGTCCGTCACGCCGAGGAGGCCAGAGTACGAAGCGTCGCTCAAAGAGTCGCGCAGGGGACGCATGGCCGTGGTGCGGAAGCCCTGGATCGCGCCGTTGTGGGCGAAGAGGTAGGGACCGGAGGCGAACGGGGGGACGCCGCTTTCTTCTACGGGGAGGCCCGGGGTAGCGCTCCGAACCGCGGCGAAGACGGTCGAGGAGCGCACTTTTGGCGCTATGCTGGCGAAGCTCCTGTCGGCCCAGATCGGGGCTACGGAGCGGTAGACGGCGGGCTCTTCGTCTACCTCCGGTGCATACCAGCCGGTACCGAAGCCGTCTGCGTTCACCACCCCGCTCATCATCTCCTTCGGCGCGTAGCTCTGGACGAGCAACGAATGCTCCGGCTCTAAGACGAGCGAAGAGAGTTGTATCTCCGTCTCGCCAAGGTACGCGGTCATGCGGCACATTACTAACCCTCAGCTTTCAACTTTTTGTTTTGCTGATGGCTGATAATTACTTCGCACAGCGAAAGCCGCAGAAGAGCTGGCGCCTTACGGGGAAATCCCAGTTGCGGAAGGTGTTGCGCACTGCGGACGGGCGGGTGGCCCAGGAGCCGCCGCGCAAGACTTTGTAGTCGGGGCCGAAGAAGATCTCAGAATACTCCCTGTACGGGAAGGACTCGAAACCCGGGTAGGCGTAGAAGTCGGAGGCAGTCCACTCCCAGACGTCCCCGATCATGCCTAAGACCCCGTACGCGCTCGCCCCCGCAGGATACGCCCCGACCTCCGCCGCTCGAAACGCTAGTTGGTCGAGGTTTGCCCTCTCGGGCGTGGGCGCTTCGTCGCCCCACGGATAAAGCCTCTTGGTGCCCGTCTCTGGGTCCCAAGAGGCCGCCTTCTCCCACTCTTCTTCTGTCGGGAGGCGTTTACCGGCCCACCGGGCGTACGCGTCGGCCTCGTACCACGAGACGTGCACGACCGGCGCCGCGGGGTTCAAAGGCTCGTCGAAACCGAAGCGCTGCGTCCACCAGCTGTGCGGTTCGGGCTGGTACCAGTGCCTTGGTGCGGCTATGCCCTCCTCTTTGATGTATTCCCAACCCCTTTCTTCCCAGAGCTCCTTTTTGTCGTACCCTCCGGCCTCGACGAACTCCACGAAGGCCTCGTTGGTGACGGGGGTTTTGTCTATAAAGAAGTCGGGGAGGTTCACGACGTGCGCGTTCCGTTCGTTGTCCACGGCCCGCGCGCGGTCTTCGGTGCCCATGACAAACTCACCGGCCGGGACGGGGACCATCTCCCCTTCGACTGAGCTGCTCGCCGGCAGTTCGATTTGTGGCTCGGGTTTGTAGCCTTCGCCTTTTTTGAGCTGGAGGGTTTGGAGCATGGTCTCGTTGTGCTGAGCTTCGTGTTGGATGATCATGTTGTAGACGAAGCCGTCTTTGAGGAGTTCGTCGTCGCCGTCGAGGTCCGCGTCTTCAAGGGTTTCGAGGACCGCTTTGCGCACGGCGTCCAGGTAGAGGTCCGCGTCTTTGCGGTCGAGCAGGGCCAGGGACGGGCGCTCTTCGCGCGGGTTCAGCGACGCGTCGTACATGTCGTAGAGCTCCCGCTTGGAGAGGATCTTGCCGTGCGCCTTTTGCAGGAGCCACAGCTCCTCGTAGTTCCCGACGTGGCCGTAGTCCCAGATCAGGGGGCTCATTACGGGATCGTGCTGCCTCACTAGGTCCTCTTCGGAGACCTCTTTGAGCAAGAAGCGCGTCCTCTTCCTCCCTTCCTTCAACCCCTCGACGATGGTGTCCTTGTTCGCTTGGCGCTTTATGTCCATAGCGTAGATAGTAACGCACCCGGAACCAGCTACCTACAGAGCTTTACCATTAGCGATAAATGATTTGCAAAAACCTTCAAATTATTGTAAGGTTTTCGTATGGAGAACACTACTATATCGCAGGGGCCGCGGGAGCGTAAGGCTGAGAAGCTTTTCGAGCTTGCCGATCGGCAGGCCGGGTACTTCACGGCTAAGCAGGCGCTCGAAGCTGGCTACGGTTACCCACTGCAGCACTACCACCGGGAACGAGGGCACTGGATACCGGTGGGTCATGGCCTGTTCAGGCTGCGCCGGTACCCGGAGAGAGAGAACGAAGATCTCGTGCGCATGTGTCTGTGGAGTCGTGATAGAGAAGACGAGCCGCAAGCGGTCGCCTCCCACGAGACGGCGCTCAGGCTCTACGGCCTCTCCGACCTAATGCCGGAGAAGATGCACCTGAGCGTACCAAGCGACTTCCGCAAGCGACCCCCGGAGGGGGTGGTCCTACACAAGGCGGACCTTGTGGAAGCAGATGTAGAGGAGTGGGACGGGTTCAGAGTCACAACGCCACTTAGGACCATCCTGGACGTGGTGAGAAGCCGCGAGATAAGTCCAGAGCACCTCGAGTCGGCGGTCCAAGAAGCTGTCACACGCGGGCTCGTACGTCGCAAGCGCCTGCTTGGGGAACTCTCGCGCCTGGAGGACGACGAACGGCGCGAGATCGCAGAGGAAGCTATCTGCAGGACTACGGCCCAGTGAAGATACTCGTGGGTGGCCTGAAAAAGTGACTACGAGGTACGCGAACGCCCCAGCGTTCGCGCGGGCACTTACTGACCGCCTCAAGCGTCAGGCTATTGAGGATGGTGAGGGTATCTACCACTCCGGGCATTTTCGGGTGCCTTCGCACGGTTAGTACGAGAAGGGAGCAGGTTTGGACTGGTTGGCAAACCCAGAGATCTGGATAGCGCTGCTCACCCTGACAGCCCTTGAGATCGTGCTGGGCATAGACAACATCATCTTTATCTCGATCCTTACCGACAAGCTGCCCGAAAA
>JALYGT010000046.1 GCA_030776965.1 Actinomycetota bacterium | reverse complement strand
ACGGCGTCCCAGAGCTTGCCTTCGGGGACGGTGGCGTGCCAGCGGTCGGCCCGGTAGCCGTAGCGGCGCTTGAGTGCGCGCACGGAGTCTCTGGTGTAGCGCAAAGCATAGACGAGCTTGAGCACCTCGTCGGGCTTCCGGGGGAGGAGCCCTTGGCGGCACTCAGTCAACCAGCCGATCTCTGGCCGCGACTCCCCCGAGCGGAGGATCAGATCGGCTTCCCACTCGACCCGCAAAGCATTCATCTCGAACGTCCCCGGCAGGACGCTCAGGGGCCCCAAAGAGAACGAATCGTCCGCGTGAAACCCGAACGTCGTTTTAAAGAGCCACTTGAGATCTCCTTCGCCCAGGTTCTCGTAGCGGGAACGGAGGGCGAGGAGCTGCTCGTCGGAGTACGCCCCAAGGCCTCTGAGGGTGGGCCGCTTGGGATCTAGCCCGCCCCGTCTGAGTACCTTTGAGAACGCGTCGTAGGAACGGAGGCTCCTGAAGAGCCAGAGGAGGTATCCCCCGATGCCGAGCGCGAGGCCGAATACCGCGGTCGCGTAGAACGCCTCTTCCGGCACGGAGACGCCCTGGCCTTCCACGCTGCGTGCCCCGAAGAGGTTGTAGAAGAGCACCACGGCGGTCATGGTCGCGACGAAAGCTGCGAACCCGACGAGCAGGAAAGCCCCGAGCCGCCTCAAAGGCGGGGAGCAGGCGGAGGCCAAACCCTCCCACGCGACCCGCTCTTCGGCGGTGTCGAACGACGTTGTCCTTAACCCTTCCACGCTCCGCAGAGTATACCCGCAATCGTCGAGGATGAGTTGGGTGAGGGATCACCGCGACAGCTGCGATATCCGTCGGGGAGCAGTTCTTGTTCCTCTAATCACCCCTAGACCTTTTGCGAAACCGTATTCGGACTTTTGCTTTGCCGTAACAAACATCTGCTTTACTCATAGACACCATGAAGACGAAGGTCTACAGACCACAGCGGCGAGGTGGCTTCTCGCGGGGCGTCTTGCTCGTGCTCTTCGCGTTGTTCGTGCTCATGCTCGTTTACCTCTTGTTGCCGTTCGGTTCGCAGCGAGCGGTGTTCTTGGGGAGCGACGCGCGGGCGGGCGAGAGTTCGCGCTCGGACACGATCATGGTCGCCAAGGCCGGCGGGGGCCTGCTCGCCGTCCCACGCGACACGCTGGTCCAGATACCGGGGATAGGAGAGGACAAGATAAACGCCGCGTTCGCGAACGGCGGGTCGCCTCTAGCGGTCGAGACCCTGGAGAACTTCACGGGGCTCCCGATAGGAAACTACGTGGTGCTGAACTTCGGCGGGACTAAAGAGATAGTGGACGCTCTGGGCGGTATCACTGTAAACGTCGAGGAGCCCATAGAGACGGAGCAGGACGGCGAGTACTTCTCGATCCCGGCCGGTCCCCAGGAGCTGGACGGCGCCGAGGCTCTGGCCTACGTCCGCTACCGCGGGGGACCCACGGCGGACATCGGGCGTGTCGAGCGCCAGCAGCGCTTCCTTCAAGCTCTGGCCGCGGAGGCCGCCTCGCCGGAGAACTTCCCCCGCCTGCCGGCCACGGCCAGAGCCGTCTGGCGCAACGTGGAGACCAACATGAACCCTCTAGAGGCAGCCCTGTTCGCGGTACGGTTGGGGATCTCAGGAAGCGGCAACGCGGAGATCTACCCCGGCACCCCGCAATACATAAACGGCGTCTCCTACTGGGTCCCGGACACTGCGGCGGGCCAACGGTTGGTCGCACAGACCATAGAGTAGCTAGACCAATTGTCAACATTAGCAGGATAAACACTTCCCAAATTACATGCAAGAATGCGGTGCCCACTTTATGGTCTAGCGACACTAGTGGATTGAGTTGCGAGTGCCGTGGGGGTCACGGTAGGGGTCAGATGGGGGGTCACTTTGGCCGTTTGTTACTAGCTGTCATTGATGCGGTTGAGGAACATGATGATCCACTCGAAGATGGGCTTATGTAGGGAGGCTATGGAATATCTGAAAGCTAGCCTCATAGCATGTTGCAATGATGTTGACCCATGTGGGAAGGCTGCTAACTAAGCACTCTTGCCTCTACTTCGCTTGGTTAGG
>JALYGT010000045.1 GCA_030776965.1 Actinomycetota bacterium | reverse complement strand
CTCGGAGAATACCCCTGCAAGGTAGTACGGTGAATTAGGTCAAGAGGAAGGGGCGGAGCTGCGTAGAGTCCCAGCCCCAGACAGAGGGACTGTTAGCGTTAGTGAGCAGCTCACGAGCACCTACAGCTAGACCAGCGCCAGCTCGACCTCCGGCTCGTCACTCAGCGTGGCGGAGAAGCGGACCTTTACCAAGGCGTTGTTACTTTGTCCACCACACCGAAAACGGCAAGATAACGGCATCCTCCTACACAGTCTCGGACGCCATGAGCGTCACGTAACAGCTGGGAGTATTGTAGCGGTTCATCTTCAGAAGTGGCGAGTGTTTCAAGCCACGCTACGAAGGGCCCGACGCATGGCTCGAGCATGGACCGCACCAGCGACGCGTTTACGAAACGCTTTCAGTAGGGTATCCCCGCCTCCTCGGAGGAGTGCTGGTAGCGCCAGGGATGTACGGCCTCATCCTCTTTTTCTTCCTCTTTTTCTTCCAGCAGCTCGACGACCAGCTCTTCTCGCGTGCCGGCCGTATGGTCCGCTCCGCACTCGCAGGTGAACACGGAGGCGATGAGCTCCGACCTCTTGTGGGTCGACCTCTTTCCGCATTTGCACTCGATCACGACGCTCTCGGGACGCCACTTATAGACCCGGCCAACCTCCACTTCTTGGGTTTCGTAGTGGCTTTCGACGCGCTCGACTATTCTCATAGTGAAGAGAAACCTCCTTCCCCTTTCCCCAAAGAGTAACGACATGATGGCAAAGGCTTTCCTCGCCGTCAAACGGGACAATCGGGTGCTGAACGATCCTTAACGGACGCTTAACCTGATCTTCAGACTCCACCCCCAACGGACGAAGACGTAGCTATTCGGGGTCTGTCGAGACAGAGTACGCAAAAATGCATAAAAAGTGGGGGGACTTCTTCGGGGGCGTTTGGTCACGAACAAACTCGGGGAATAGCAGGGCAAAGAAAAAGCCGAAGAACCGACGAGCTGAAACACTAAACGACGCCATGTGGTACGGTTCGTAAAACCGGTAGCAAAGGCGCTAACGAGGCGGCGAAAAGGAGAACATGACAAACCGGCTGGCGCAAGAGACGAGCCCGTACCTGTTGCAGCACAAGGACAACCCCGTGGACTGGTACCCGTGGGGGGAAGAAGCTTTGGAGAGGGCCCGGGCCGAGGACAAGCCCATCCTGCTCTCCGTTGGTTACTCTGCCTGCCACTGGTGCCACGTCATGGAGCGGGAGTCCTTCGAGGACGAGGCGACAGCGGAGATCATGAACAAGCACTTCGTAAACATCAAAGTCGACCGCGAGGAGCGCCCGGATATAGACTCGATCTACATGTCCGCCGTCCAGGCGATGACGCGGCACGGTGGCTGGCCGATGACGGTCTTTATGACCCCCGACGGCGCCCCGTTCTATGGCGGCACCTACTTCCCACCGACCCCGGCCCGTGGCATGCCCTCGTTCAAGCAGGTTCTGATGAGCCTCGTCGATGCCTACGAGAACCGTCGCGAAGAGGTCCTGAGAAGCGCCGAGAACGTCCGCGGGTTTTTGCAGGAGGCGACCACCGCCTCCGTCCAGAAGAGCGAGGTCTCCGAGGACCTCTTGAACCACGCGGCGAACGCGCTCGCGGGGCAGGTGGACAACCGCTTCGGCGGCTTTAACGGGGCGCCGAAGTTCCCCCAGGCCATGAACCTCGAAGTCCTCCTGCGGCACTACAAAAGGGCCGGCGACCGGGCCACCCTCTCCGGCGTCGAGCTGACGTGTCGGCAGATGGCGAACGGTGGCATCTACGACCAACTCGGCGGCGGCTTCGCCCGTTACTCGGTGGACGAGTACTGGCTGGTCCCGCACTTCGAGAAGATGCTCTACGACAACGCCCTCCTCGCTTACCTGTACCTGGAGACTTACCAGGCAACGGGCGACGCCTTCTACCGTAGGATCGCCGAGGAGACGCTGGACTACGTCGCCCGCGACATGACCGATCCTGAAGGCGGCTTCTACTCCGCCGAGGATGCCGATTCGGAGGGCGAGGAGGGCAAGTTCTATGTGTGGACGCCGGCCGAGATCGAGGGCACTTTAGAGCCCGAGGAGGCGAGGCTCGCGATGCGCTTCTGGGACGTGACCGAGCGCGGCAACTTCGAGGGCAAGAACATCCTCAACGTCCCGAGGCCTCTGGAGGCCGTCGCCGTCGAGTTTGGCACCTCACCCGAAGAGCTCTGGCAGAGGATCGAGGTTATACGCCAGAAGCTCTTTGCCGAGCGCGAGAAGCGGGTCAGGCCCGGGCGGGACGAGAAGGTGCTCGCGGCCTGGAACGGCCTGATGCTCCGCGCCTTCGCCCTCGCCGCCCGCGTCCTGGATCGCGGAGACTACCGCCGGATAGCCGAGAAGAACGCCTCTTTCCTCCTGAAGAAGCTGAAGGTTGACGGACGCCTGAGGCGCTCGTACAAGGACGGACGGGCTAGGTTCAACGGGTATCTGGAAGATTACGCGTGCGTCGTCGACGGGCTCGTTGCTCTGTACGAAGCTACCTTCGAGACGCGCTGGTTAGAGGAGGCCGACTCTTTGGCGGATACCATCCTCGAGCTCTTCTGGGAGGATGCGGAGGGCGCCTTCTACGATACGGCCGCCGACCACGAGGAGCTCGTCACCCGCCCGCGCGACGTCTACGACAACGCCTCGCCATCGGGCAACTCGGTCGCCGTTGACGTCCTACTCAAGCTCTCCGTCCTCCTCGACCGCGAAGATTACCGGCAGCGCGCAGAAACCGTCCTAGAAAACTTGAGCGGCGTGGTCTCCCAGATCCCCGGCGGCTTCGGACGGCTCCTCTCGGCTTTGGACTTCTACCTGTCCACACCCTACGAGGTCGCCATAGTCGGGGACCCGGACGCGCCCGATACGAAGGCGCTATTAAACGCCGTCTACTCCGCCTACCTCCCCAACAAGGTTGTCGCGGGCCGCGCTGAGGCAGACGAGGAGGCGGCCGGGTTCGTCCCGCTCCTCACCCAGAGGCCGACACGCGACGGCAAGTCCACCGCCTACGTCTGTGTCCAGTACGCCTGCCAGAGCCCGACCACTGACCCGGAGGAGCTGCGCCGACAACTGGGCGTCGGGTAACGGTAGGCACACGGGGACGGGTGGCCTCGGCAAAATTCGTAGTCGAACCAAATCTCGAACCAAAACTCCTTACGGCAAAAAAGGCGTGACTTCTGGGAACTTCGGCCTTTCTCGGTTGGGCTGGGGCTCTGGCCCGGCTAAGCTCCCTGGTCGAAGGTGAGGATACTACTCATTCCGCGCGTCCGTCTTTGGGGTGTAGAGGCTGCCCGGGATGAGCAGGGGGTTGACCGTCCAGAGCGACTCGTAGGGCTCCCCGGTTAGGGATTCGTACCTGCTCTGGTAACCGTGATCTCCTCCTGCAGCCCCATCTCCTGCATCAAGGGTACGAGGTTCGCGTGGTAGTCCTAAACGGTGGCGATCTACGCGCCGGGCGCCAGATAAGTCAGCCCATCCCTGAAGTGGGGCAGCTCGCTTAAAGGAACGACCTCCGAGTCCCGCGGGTAGCTCACAGAGCTCTCCATGGGTACAGAGAACTCGAACGCGATGCTCTCCGCAGCACCCCTGCCGATGTGTTACTAACGATGATCTCGGCGAGGATGCCGTGGCGGTACCCTGCGGTGACCAAGACGTGGGAGTGCTCGTGCGCGGTGCGGCTCTGCTGCACCTCTTGGAGGGTGTCGCGGTTCGCCAAGACCTGCCTGTAGAACAACTCAACTGGAACCCGAACAGGACCGCAAGGCCCACGGTGCCCATGGCGGAGGCCAACTGTGCGATAGTCAAGAAGCCCACGTTTCCTTCACCTCCCACGCTGCCGCTACAGGCAAGCCGAACGGCCTCTCAAAAAGCTAGCGGCGCGCTACGAAGATCCTCCTTCATTCGGGCGTGGGCTTCTCGGCGCGGGCCTTCCTTTCGGCTCGCCGGGCTTACCAGGCTCTCGGGCCTCGCTTTGTTTTCCTCGGCCACGCGGCGATCTTAGACCGAGCAGCCAGGATAGGGTTCCGTCGCCGCTCGAACCATGATTCACCCTAAACGGATGATCACGATCCAAATCCGTAACGGATCTACTCCTCGCGTCCTTCTTACGCCTCATCATCAGTAGGGCCGTTAGCGGGGCCGCGGCGTCCGAGGGTGCGCACGACGACGGCGTTGGCGCGAAAAGCCACGACCTCGACTTCTGTCCCGGTCTTTATGGGAGCGCCTTCCGAATTTTCGGGGACGGCCCGCCACCGCTCGCCGTGCACGAAGACCAGGCCGCCCACACCCCTCACGACCGGGCTCTTGACCACGCCGACCTCCCCAATCATGCCCTCCCTGCCCGTGCTGACCCGCCACCGGCGCATCCTCCGGTACGCGAAGAGGACCGAGGCCAGAAAGAGCGCGAGGAGCGCCGCCGCGACGAGGAGTACATAGGGCGAGACACCGGTGAGCTCGGAGAAGGTCATCGGCTTTTGGACGACGGTCGCGTTGGTCGTGCGGAGCGTAATACCCTTCGGTTCGACCGTTTCCCCGTCCACCGCCTCCAGCACCGCGCGCAGGTTCGGCTCGACGTGCTCGACGATCCCGAGCTCCAGGGCTTCTTCGGCACTCGCCGATTCGCTCTCGCGCACCGCGCTCTCGGCCCATTCTTTATCGCGGCCATGAGCGTCCGCCAAGCTCGTCATAAGTGCAACGGCGTCGTTGGTGACTTTATCGCCCAGGGTTCCCGGGATGTCCCTACCGCGGGCGTCCACTGGGTGGGCTGCTCCGAGCCTGGTCTGCGGGGCCATCGCCGCTACGTCGCTCCCCATGACGACGAACGTCCCCGCGCTCGCCGCTTGAGCCCCGCTGGGAGAGACGTAGCTTATGACCGCCACGTCCCCGGCGTTGCTCTCGGCCTCCACCATCTCCTGCATCGCGCCGAGGGAGCCGCCCGGCGTGTCCAGTTCCAGGACGACCGCTCCGGCCCCCGCGTCTTCAGCCTCGGAGATCACACGCTCCACGTAGGCCGCCGACCGGCCGTCTAGCTGCCCCTCGACGCGGGCGAGGTGTACCTCCGGCGTGGCGCTCTGAGCGGCCGGTTGCCCGGTCCACAAGCCGGAGAAGATCAATACCAGGATCGTGATCAGGAGGTAAATGCGACGGCTCATCTCACCGTAATTCTACCCGGCGGCGCCTTGCTCTCCTACTACGCTTTATCCAGTGCCTGCTCTATATCCTCGATTATATCGTCGGGGTGCTCTATCCCTAGGGAGATCCGGATCAGGTTCTCTCCCACCCCGAGGCGCGCCCTGCGCGACGGAGAGAGCTCCCGGTGAGAGCTGGACGCAGGGTGTATCGCTAAAGTGTAGATGTCGCCCAAAGATGGGGCCCTGACGCACACCTTGAGCGCGTTGAGGAAGCGAAACGCTGCCTCGCGGCCCTCCTCGGGCCCGTCCGCTTCGATCTCGAAGGAGACGAGGCCGCCGGCGTCGGAGAGCACGCGGCGGGCGACCTCGTTGTCTGGGTGGTCCTTCATACCGGGGTGGTTCACTTTTCTCACCTTCGGGTGATCGGCGAGGTAGGCAGAGATCTCGCGGGCGTTCTCGCACTGGCGCCCCAGCCGCAAGGGCAGCGTCTTGAGGCCCCTAAGAGCGAGCCAGGCCTCGAAGGGTGCCGTGATGCCGCCGACGAGCTTGCGGATCTGGTCCAGAGCGGCGTCGTATGGGGCGTCCGCAACCACGACGCCGGCCGTGAGGTCCCCGTGGCCGGAGAGGTACTTGGTCGCGCTGTGGACGACGATGTCCGCCCCGAGCTCCAGTGGGCGCTGAAGGTAAGGGGTGCCGAAGGTGGCGTCCACTATGAGGGTCGAGCCGGCGGCCCGCGCTACCTTCGCTACCTGCGGCACGTCGGCGACCCTGAGGAGGGGGTTGGAGATCGTCTCGATCACGATGGCCCTGGGAGATAGCTCCTCCACTTTCTCCTCGACCGCCGAGGGGACGCAGGCGTCCACGAAGCGCACTTCGGCCCCGCTCGCGGCGAAGATCTGGACCAGGAGCGTGGCCGTCGAACCGTAGAGCTGTTCGGCCGCCAGGACCGTCGCCCCTTCCCCTATCTCCGCCGCCATGAGCGCGGCGTGCATGGCGGCCATCCCCGAGGCGAAGGCGAACGCCCGGCCTCTGCCCTCCAGGGCCGCGACCGCCAACTCGAACGCCGTTACCGTCGGGTTGCCGTAGCGGCCATAAGAGTAGCCCGGCTCTTCGCCCCCCAGGACCCGGTCCGTTCGTTCGACGTTCTCGTGCGAGAAGGTCGTGGAGAGGTGGATGGGGGTCGAGATCGGGCAAAGGTCCTCGCTCGGTCGGACGTTCGGGCTTCCCCAGCGTTGCTCGCCGGCGTGCACGGCCCGGGTCTCAAAACGCGTCACGGTCGCTTCTCCCTGTTTTCTCTTTGGCGCCACGCGGGGCTTTGGTGTGGCGTGCCTTATACTAGCTTAGGGTACGGAAGAAGTAATAACATAAGGAGGGAGCCGTGGAGGACAGGATAGAGTACTTCGAGCGGATGCTGGCGGACAACCCGGACAGCCCTACGGGGCTCCTGGCCTTGGCGAACGAGTACGACAAGGCCGGGCGTTACGAAGACGAGGCGGCGGTCCTCGAGCGCTACGTGTCGTCCCACGAGCGTGAGCGTACTGAGAGACAACACCCGCTTTGGCTGAGGTTCAACGCCCCGCTGACCGGCGGTAGCTCTGAGAAGGTAGAACTGCTCAGAGCTTAGAGAAACGAGGCGCGGCGCGGGTGCATAGAGCAGGCTCAGACAGTGAAGAACTGACCCTGGATCAGTTAGTCCTGGTTCGAATCCTAGTCCGGCAGCTGAACAAAAGTGCTGCAAAACGCAACAAAATTTCGGCGGTTAGCAAATGCTCTGGGAATGGCTGAGTGGCTTAGAAGCGGCTGTCTGGGCGGCTCTCCTTGGTGCCCTAATTGGCTCCCTAGCAGCGTATGTGTTGCGCAAGATAGAGGAGCTCAGGCGGCGCCAAAGGGAGCTGCGGGGGCTGCGTAGGCTTTTGGACGTAGAAACCGGGTACAACGAGGAGATCTTAAACACTTATTCAGAGAGACCTGACCAAGTGGCAGATCCGTACCGCCGCCGCCTGAGTACGAGGGCTTGGGATAAAACTAGCGTAAGACTTACGCAGCTACTCAAAGACAACGAGCTGTTGGAGGATCTGGCCGAGTACTACGAAGAGATACGGGCGATTGCTGAATACGCCCGGTATCCTGAGCATACCCCCGTGACTAAACGGCAGGTAGTCCCTGACCTGCTACCTCGCGCAATAAGCCTGAGTAACCGTGTGCGACCACGCCTAAAGGCCAGGTGAGGCATTGCAGCGCACTTAATTCCGCATTGCCCCGGTCCGCTGGGTAAAGGGCCTGAAGGACTAGGACCGGGGCAACTTCCACATAATACTTCTCGAACTGAGAATCGCCCTCTACGGGCCTACCCCTCTTGGACCGGGCCCCGGCTTCTTAATATCTAATGCGTTCCTAACCATCTCCTAACAGGTTCTTAGTAATGGGCGGTTACGATGGCGGCCCGCCGTGCGCGGACGAGGACGGAGCTTGAGGAGAGGGGCGAGGAGGCATAGTGAAGCCCGCGACTACCCACACGATTGAGGACCTTGAGGCCAAGGTCGAGGAGATAGCCCAGGAGCTCTCAGGCCTGGAGTCCCAGCACCAGGACGCTACCTCGCAAATCAGGCACGCCGAGCAGCAGTTCGCCCAACTTGAGGCCCAGCGTATAAAGCTCGCGCCTAGGGCCTTTACTGGAGACGAGAAGGCTAAAGTGGAACTTGATGATGTGGAGCTGGAGCAAGACGAGCTAGCCCGCTCCTCCCGCGTGGCCGAAGCCGCCGTCCCTGGCTTGAAGCACATGGTTGCGCAGGCCAAGGAACGCTTAGACCGGGCCCAGGAGCAGGTCCACAAGGCGCGTGCTCAGGCAGCCTACGAAGAGCTCAAGGGCGTCGAGGCCCGCCGCGACGAGCTGGCCGGGGAGCTTCGCGAGGTACTCAAAGTGCACAGCCGCGTCCACGGCAGGTACCAGGAAGCGGTCCGCCCGTACGGCCAGGATCAGGCAACCGACGCGGCCGGCTCGCGAGCCGCTGTGTATCAGTCCTGGATTAAGAAGGCGTTCGCGAAGTGGTTCTAACTGCAAGGCTTCGCCCCGGTCGAGGGTGGGGGGTAGCGAAAAGTAGGAGGGTGCCGCCCGGCCAATGCCGAGCACTTGGCAGTCGGGTGAAAAAACCAAATGGCTTTGTACTATTTGTAGATGATCGGAATGGAACGATACCAGCACGAACTAAGGAAACAGCTCGGATTTCTACGGCGCTCTTGTCAGTTGTATGACGAGGGAGAAGTAGATGAGGCTATTCGTATAGCTGTACCAATCAGAACAATCATCCATGATACTCGCAACTCAACCTCCCTACTCACGCACCTCAACGCTAAGGGAATAGAGTTATGGTCCTCCATCGAAGGTGCAACTGAAAACACAACTTGGTACCAAGGGATGGGTTTGTACAAACAATGGAGATATGGAAACAGGGCAGGGGCAAGCTACGGTCCCAGTTTTGATGACGGCCCTGAGATGGTCCTGCTGCCAGTGTCCGAGTGGTGGAATCAAATAGTGTATGTATTTAGCAGGAGACCTAAAGAAGACCCGACAGGGGAAATTGAAGTACTAAGACTCAGCCGGAAAGATATCGTTCTGACGGCTACGAATAAAGATGGGGGTGCACATGTGGATCAGAAGCTAACCCCTGCCTACGAGATGCTTGCGGTAGATGGCGCAGTAGGTTCTTTTATTCGGGAATCTGACGGCGTAAAGCAGGAATTTCCTATTACAAAGGCGCATCTAGTCGCTCTAAGGCAGATCGGCCATGAAGTTCTTCGAAGCTTGAGCGGAAACTGGTCGCCGGTCGAGCCCGTGACGCAGGAGTTTGGGCCCTTTGGCGGGGATCCGCCGGTCGAGCACGTGATGCAGGAGTTTGAGCCCCTTGGCGGGGATCCCCCACAGGCAACCCTCTTTATGCGGTGTGGCACTTTATCTGGCCCAGGTCCGGAGGGTTGGCGGGAATTGAACGTGGAGGACACGCCGATCGATACCGAGATAGGCATCTACGGCTTTACGTGCCCGTACTGCAAGGGCAGGATCGTATGGGATCCACGGGAGCTTGGTCCGCCGGCGCCGCGGTGATCGTGCTTTTTCTGCTGAGTTTCCGAGAACGTTCTCGGAAACCCGCATAGCCCCGGTCCGCTACTGGGTGCCGCAGGAGCCATCCTCACGCCCACAGGAGGAGGAGCAGCGGAGCTGGTGGCGTAGGTTCTTTCGGTTTGAGTAAGTCCCTAAAGAGGTTGTCGGGGTTCATGACGATGGCCATCGCCATGACGAATCTGTCGTATGCGTGACCGAGGCGTCGTGTACGTCGCGGTCACGTCGGTTCAACCCCTGATTTCCCTATTAGCGCGGCCTCTAAGGCCCTTTTGGTGCAAGGCCCGTGACCTAAGAGGTGTCTACTATTGGCGATACTAGCACTAGAAACCTTCATGATCTAGCACTAAGACGATGTGGGCGTTGTTCCTCCTACCGATTCACCGCTCACTGCCGTAACCTCCGTAGAGTGGCAGGCCTTCCGCTGTCATTTCTATCGCCGTTATGTGCCAGCGGCCCGTGAGCGTACGACAAGGCAACATGAGTCGCAGATCAGGTTTCGAGCCCGGCTGACGAAGGCCGGTGTCGAAGGTAGAAGTGGCGAGGACTTAGGCTTGCTCGCTCAGCTGTATGATCGCGAGCCGCAGATCCTCGGCCATGCCCGTGTGGCCGAACTTCTCGGCCTGGCCGATACCCGCCTCGTATGCGGCGCGGGCCTCGTCCTCGCGCCCGATCCTCTGGAGGGCATCGCCCAGACGCAGATACGCGTTGCCCTCGTCGTCACCTCCCACGGCGGCGACGTAGCGTTCGAGGACCGTCGCCTCGTCCTCGTGGCGTCCGATCTTATTGTACTCGTTCGCCAGAGCCAGAAGCCCCGTCGGATTGTCCGGGTTGTCCGCCAGCATCCGCTCGAAGTACTCTATCCTGTCCTCCAAAGAGGGTACTCCTCCCGTAAACCTCGTGACTGAGTAGCTTAGTATAAGGCACTGTGAAGACGAGCCCCACAGATGGTCAGCGTCTGCGTATGATTTCCAAGCTTACACACCTGGCGGCTTCCGGTTCCGCGCCCTGCTGACCGACGGCGCGCCAGAGGTGCGCTTCGAGCAGGTGGCGGTCGGTTAGAATTTCCCAAGACGATAGAAAGGGGGGCAGGCCGTGAGCAGCGGCTACATACCGGCCAAGGGCGAACCTGGCCCCGATGAAATCCTTGGGGCTTTGCGCGAAGCCGTCGCCGATAACCCCAAGCTAGAGGAGATGCCGGCCGAGGAGGTCGCCAGGCAGCTCGTCCTGGAAGGTCGGCTGCAACTGGAGCCTTCGCCGGCGCTGGTGGCGGAGATGCTGGACGCCCTCGAGGCCGAGGAGAGAGCCTTCGAGGCCGAGGAGCCGTCCGAAGAGGGCAACCCCACGTGAGGACGAGGGCAACGCGTATCTCAGGCTCGGCGAGGTCCTCCTAAGGGTAGGGCGCGAAGGAGATGCTCGCGCCGCTTACGAGACGGGCATCCGACAGGCCGAGAAGTTCGGCCACACAGGCATGGCCGAGGACCTGCGCCTGGCGCTCGCCGAGGTTCGCCGAGGACCGCAAACGGGGTAGGTAAGCCCGCGTTTCGGGTAAGACCAGGAACGTGAAGATGCGTTATCATTGAGTGGTAAGAGATGCTTCGTCACGTTGCGAAAAACCTCACGCACGACCGGCGCCGGACGGGTGACCGGCCCGCGTGGCGGTCGTGATCGTCCCGAGGCGCGTCATCGTCCGTGCAAAGAACTGTTTATCTGAGGGTGTGATCTGGTGAAGAACCTTACCGAGAGCCAATTTTACGGTCCGAACCTCGGCTACGTCCTGGAGCTCTACGAGAGGTACAGAGAAGACCCAGACTCCGTGGACGAACGCACGCGGAGCTTCTTCGAGGGCTGGAGCCCACCGGAACCGGAGACGAACGGCCGGTCAGCGGGCACCCCGGCAGTCGCCGGGGTGGACGCGGACAAGGTCGTCGGGGTGGTCAAGTACGTCCGGGCCATAAGGGACTTCGGACATCGGGCGGCTCAGCTCGACCCATTGGGCTCCGAGCCCCCCGGGGACCCGGCGTTGGACCGGGACTTCTACGACATAAGCGACGAGGACCTCGAGGCGCTGCCGTCGAGCCTCGTCAACGCTCCAGGGACGGGCCCGATCCCGGAGCGCACGAAGAACGCGCGGGAGGCCATAGAAGAGCTCAAGCGCATCTACATAAAGACCACCGGGTACGACTTCGGCCACATCCACAACCCCGAGGAGCGTTTCTGGCTCAGGGAGGCCGTCGAGTCCGAGCGCTTCCACAGGGTTTATGAGGGGGAGGTCGCCAAGAGGCTTCTCGAGAGGCTCACGCGGGTGGACACCTTCGAGAAGTTCTTGCACAGGACCTTCCTCGGGCAGAAGCGCTTCTCCGTCGAGGGCACCGACATGCTGGTGCCGATGCTCAACCAGTTCGCCCACAAGGCAGCCGACGCGGGTACCCCGGAGATGGTCCTGGGGATGGCGCACCGGGGCCGGCTCAACGTGCTCGCCCACGTCCTCGACAAGCCATATTCGAAGATCTTCGGCGAGTTCCAGCAGCCGGATAAGGGCGAGCAGCCGTCGGCCGCCGACCTGACAGGCGGGGCCTGGATCGGGGACGTCAAGTACCACCTCGGCATCCGGGGCTACCACCTGGGCGGGGACGAGGCGGACCAAGAAATCCTCATCAACCTGGCGCCCAACCCGAGCCACCTCGAGCACGTCAACCCGGTGGTGGAGGGCATGGCCCGTGCCGCCCAAGAGGAGCGCGCCGAGGCGGGCCCGCCGGAGCAGGACGAGGAGGCGTCACTGCCGGTACTCATCCACGGGGATGCGGCGTTCCCGGGGGAGGGGGTCGTGGCCGAGACCTTGAACCTCTACAAGCTGCCCGGCTACAAGACCGGCGGCACGATACACATCATCACCAACAATCAGCTTGGGTTCACCACCGAGCGGGACGACGCCCGCTCGACGACGTATGCGAGCGATCTTGCGAAGGGGTACGAGATCCCGGTTATCCACGTTAACGCAGACGACCCGGAGGCGTGTATAGCGGTCGCCCGTTTCGCCTACGCCTACCGCGAGAAGTTCCACAAGGACTTCATGATCGACCTCATCGGCTATAGGAGGTTCGGCCACAACGAGGGCGACGAGCCAGCATACACCCAGCCCATCATGTATGAGGACATCCGCGAGCATCCGTCGGTGCGCGAGATCTACGCCAAGGACCTTGAGGAGCGCGGCATCATCTCCGAGGATGAGGCCGAGGAGATGGTCGAGAGGGTGCAGAGCCAGATGGAGGAGATCCGCGACAACCCCGACAACGAGGAGATGGCCGAAGAGGACATCTTCACCGACGAGCCCCACACGCCGCTGGTCGAGATCCCGGAGACCGCCGTCTCAGCCGAGAGGCTAGAGGCCCTCAACGAAGCCCTCCTCGAACGTCCCGAAGGCTTCAACGCCAACGACAAGCTCGAGCGGCTCTTCCAGAAGAATCGGGCCGACCTCGGCGATGGCATAGACTGGGCACACGCCGAGACGTTGGCCTTCGCCTCGTTGCTTGAGGACGGCGTGCCGATACGCCTGACGGGTCAGGACACCGAGCGGGGTACCTTCTCCCAGCGCCACTCGGTCTTGCACGACGTGGAGACCGGCGAGGTATACGTGCCCCTGCAGAACATACCGCAGGCAAACGCCTCCTTTATCTCCCACAACAGCCCGCTCTCGGAGATCGCGGTCTTGGGCTTCGAGTTTGGCTACACGCTGAACGCTGAAGAGACGCTCGTCTTGTGGGAGGCTCAATACGGGGATTTCGCCAACGTCGCGCAGCCGATCATAGACCAGTTCATCGTCTCCGGACAAGCCAAGTGGGGCCAGACCTCGGGGCTCGTGATGCTCCTGCCGCACGGCTACGAGGGCCAGGGCCCGGAGCATTCGAGCGCGCGTCTCGAGCGGTTCTTGCAGCTTGCGGCGCACGAGAACATCCGGATCGCCAACTGCACGAGCGCCGCCCAGTACTTCCACCTCGTGCGCGCCCAGGCCGCGCTCGGGGATCATCAGCGGCCGCTCATAATCATGACGCCGAAGAGCCTCCTCAGGCACCCCATGTCGGCCTCGACCCTCGAGGATCTTACGGAGGGCAAGTTTCGGCCCGTCTTGGACGACGAGGAGATGTGCGAGGGGGCAGAGTCGGTGGAGCGGCTCATGCTGTGCTCCGGCAAGATCTACACAGAGCTCGTGGGCAGCGAGGCGCGCGAGGAGGACGATGTGACCGCGATAGCGCGCGTCGAGCTCCTGTACCCGTTCCCGGAGGAGGACATAAAGGCTCTCTTGAGCAGCTACCCGAACCTGCAGGAGATCGTGTGGGTCCAGGAGGAGCCGAAGAACATGGGGGCGTGGACGTACATGGAGCCGCGCCTCAGGGAGCTCGTGGACGGGGAGCTGCCCGTGCGGTATGTCGGTAAGCCGGCCCGGCCGAGCCCGGCCCAGGGGTCGGCGGCGTTCCACAAGAAGGAGCACGCGCAGATAGTCCGCGCGGCCTTCAAGGGCGCGGAGGAATCGAAAGAAGCGGAGGAACGCGAGGTGGAACGTGCCGGTTAAGATTCACGTCCCCGAGCTCGGGGAGTCGGTCGCCGAAGCGACGGTTGGCAGGTGGCTCAAGAGCGAGGGGGAACAGGTAAAGTCCGGCGAACCACTCGTCGAGATCGAGACTGACAAGATCAACTTCGAGGTAGAGGCCGAGCAGGATGGCGTCCTCGAAAACATCTCCAAGGGAGAGGGCGAGGACGTCGGCGTGGGCGAAGTTATCGGCACCATAGCCGAGGGCGACGGGACCGCCCCGCAACAACCGGAGGCCGAAGAGCAGGAGGCCGAGACGGCCGAGAAGCCCGAGGCCGACCAGGCCGAGGCGCACGAGGAGAAGGTCGCCCCGGAGGCGCAAGAGACCGAGGCCGAGCAAGCCGCGTTCGAGGAGACCGATGGTAGCCGGGAAGACGGGGAGGTCCGGGCCTCGCCTTCCGTTCGGAGGCTCGCCCGGGAGTACGACATAAGCCTTGCCGAGGTGTCGGGCTCGGGCTCCGGCGGGCGCGTCACTAAAGAGGACGTGGAGCGCCTGATCCGGGAGCAGTACCGTGGAGGCGGCGGACAGCAGACCGAGGCCCCGGAGCGGCAACCCGAAGAGCAGCCCGAGAGGAACGGCCAGAGGGAAGAGAGGTCCGCTGCCCAGGAGGCCCCGGCAGCCGAGGACGGCAGGGCAGCCCTGGAGGAGCGCGTCCGGATGTCGCGCCGGCGCCAGACCATAGCGGCCCGGCTCGTCGAGGCCCAGCAGACCGCAGCGATGCTCACCACCTTCAACGAGGCGGACATGAGCGCCGTGATGGAGCTCAGGAACCGCCGCAAGGAAGAGTTCCAGGAGCGACACGGCGTCAGGCTCGGCTTCATGTCGTTCTTCACCAAGGCTGCGATAGGGGCCCTCAAAGCGTTCCCAAAGGTCAACGCCGAGCTGCAGGGCAACGAGCTCGTCCTCAAGCACTACTACGACGTAGGCGTGGCGGTCAACACCGAGCAGGGGCTCGTAGTCCCGGTGGTGCGCGACGCCGACAAGAAGGGCTTCGCCGACATAGAACGCGACATAATGGAGTTCGGCCAGAAGGCGCGCGACGGCAAGCTCAGCATCGAGGAGCTGCAGGGCGGCACGTTCACGATCACCAACGGCGGCATCTTCGGCTCCCTGAACTCGACGCCCATACTCAACATCCCGCAGGTCGCCATCTTGGGAATGCACAAGATCCAGGAGAGGCCTGTCGTCGTGGACGGCGAGATACAGGCCCGGCCCATGATGTACCTCGCTCTTTCCTACGATCACCGCATCGTGGATGGCGCCGACGCCGTGCAGTTCCTCGTGCGCATTAAGGAGCTCATCGAGGACCCGGAATCGCTCTTGCTGGAGGGCTAGCCACGGCCCCGCAAGAGGTGCACGATGTCTGATAACGGGCTCGTCGAGCGGCTGCTCTCCGGCGATCGCCGGGCGCTGGCCCGGACCATCTCTAAGATCGAGGGCGAGAACCCGGAGACCCGGGGGATGATCTCCGAACTCTACCCGCACACCGGCGAGACCGTCACCGTGGGCTTCACCGGCCCGCCCGGCGTCGGCAAGAGCAGCATCATCGCCGGGCTCATAGAGCTCTACCGCACGGAGGAGAAAAAGGTCGGGGTGGTCTCTGTTGACCCTTCGAGCCCGTTCACGAAGGGTGCAATACTCGGGGACCGCATCCGCCTCGCCGACCACTTCCTGGACAAAAACGTCTTTATCCGCTCGATGGGGACCCGAGGACACCTCGGGGGGCTGGCGGGCGCCTCTAGGCTAGCCGGGCTGGCGATGGAGGCGTATGGGATGGACGTTGTGCTCTACGAGACGGTCGGGGTAGGGCAGGGAGAGGTCGAGGTCGCCTCCGCGGCGGACACCGTGGTCCTTTGTCTGCAGCCGGGAGCGGGGGACTCGGTGCAGGCCTTGAAGGCGGGGGTGATGGAGATCGCGGACATCATCTGCATCAACAAGGCCGACCACCCGCAGGCCAAGAATGCCGCCTCGGAGGTGCGCCAGATCCTGGAGATCGGGCACGAGCTCGATCCGGAGGCTCCGATGCCTCCCATAATTATGACCCGTGGGGACAACGGGGAAGGCGTCGAGGAGCTCAAAGAGAAGATCGGCGAACACCGAATGTTCCTTACCGAGAGCGGCAGGATGAAGGAGCGCCATCTCGCGTCCATAAAAGACTTCGTCCTCTCCTGGGCGACGAACAAGATGGAGAATGCGTTGCAAGAGCGCCTCAGCAAGGAGGACGCCGAGCTCATGGAGAAGGTCCGCAAAAGGGAGCTCGACCCCATCTCCGCCGCCGAGACGCTCTACAAAGAAGTTTAGCGTTTAGCGGCCAGGTATCAGGTGTCGGGCACAGCTAATCGGCTTTCGCAAGGCGCTACCGGCCAGCGCCGAAAGGAGCCTGCCCGACCTTGCCCATGTGATCGACTTGAGGGTACTCGACTAACTTTTTGGCTGACCGCTGAGGGCCGACAGCTATATACTATGGCGTGTAAGGGGCGTTGCTAACTCTTCGCGTTGGGGAAGGAGGAGTGGGAACTTGGACCTCAAGGGCGCTCAGGTCCGGCACGAATCTTTGGGGCTGAATGAGGACGACCTGCTAAGGATCTACCGCCACATGCTCCTGGCGAGAAGGGTGGATGAGCGGTCTTGGATCCTCAACCGCCAGGGCAAGGCGGCGTTCGTGATCTCCTGTCAGGGCCACGAGGGCGCGCAGGTGGGCACCGCCTACAACTTGCGCCCTGGCCACGACTACGTCTACCCGTACTACCG
>JALYGT010000044.1 GCA_030776965.1 Actinomycetota bacterium | reverse complement strand
TGAGAGATCCCCTTACGTACACAGCGGGCAGTACGCTGAAGTTCCCCTCCTCCAGCTCTTTAAGGTATCTAGCTCGAATTTTCGTTGCCTGCTCTACCTCTTGGAGGGAGAGGCCTTGCTCTTTGCGGGCCTGCTTGAGGATCTGACCTATCTTCGAGCCTGAAAGGGAGCTATTACTATCCTCGCTGCTCATGTTCGCCTAATCCCGTCAAAAACTACACTCAACCAAGGATAGCATACATTTAGTTAGACCCTTTTCAGTTACTACTATATCTGGTGTTTGAGCGCTTGTCTATATAGGTTCTCAGCTAACAAGATCTCTGCTCTCCGCTTCAACGCCTTGCTCAACGGCAACGCGCGCGAGGTAGAGGTTGCGCTAGTCAATAGCAATGCTTCTTGCGCTTCGCTTAAGCCCGTGACAACCAGATGGTTACTACACGGGGATGGAATACAGCTACGAGAGGAGCCGGAGGCCGAGCGGCACAACATCCTCATATTTGCGACGGCCACACGTGGCCATGTACATCTAGAGTACGGACCAGAATCCTTTGCGATATAGGTTCTACCTTCGAGCCTTGCGAGTCCTTTGTATAGGATAATGAGGGTAAGGCGCGGCTGCTCCCGGGAGAGCGGGTACCCGGGTGGCGGTAGGAAGGAGTAGTACTATGCAGACGAATCGGGACAGCGGCGGCGTGGTGGTGTGCACGGAGAGCGCCCTGTGCACCGAGGTGAACGCGAACGGGCACGATCTAGTGGCCGACGAGCCGGCTGCTCTCGGGGGCACCGAGGCCGGTCCCACGCCATACGATTACCTGTTGACCGCACTCGGGAGTTGCACCGCGATAACGGTGCGGATGTACGCGGATCGCAAGGGGTGGCCGCTAGAGTCGGTGACCGTGCGGGTGGAGCACGGGAGGATCCACGCGAAGGACTGCGAGGAGTGCGAGACGAACAGCGGTAGGATCGACCGCGTCCAGCTGGAACTGGAACTGGAAGGCCCCCTGGACACAGAGCAATGCGAAAGGCTCCGAGAGATTGCGGAGAAGTGCCCGGTCAAACGAACGCTGGATTCGGAGACACTGATCGAGACTCGCGCGGCGATGAGGTGAGCCCGAGCATAATTTTTTTGGCTAGACTGTCCACTAAGCTTGAGTTTCAAGATGCCGAACGTGGTCGGTCGACCCCCTCTTCTTGGACCAGGACGCCATCCCGACCACCGTAGCCGTAGAGAGGTCGTCGGCCAGATGCTCGACTACGCCGCCAACGCGGTGGTCTACTGTCCGGGGGCTTTTGGAGTAGGCAGATGAGGCTCTATGCAAGGCTACTCGGCATCGGATAGGTAGCTTTGGTATGCTCTTCTCATGCTCGGTACTCGTTGGAGCCGTGCTGGTCGGAGGAGGGTGGCTCCTGGTTCGGTGCTTCTTTGCTAGCTAGAGGGACATGAGAGCCCGACGGAAGACGGCGGGATGGGGTGCCCGAGTCCTCAGGGCGCTCAGCTTTGCCATGATTCTGGTGGGGTTAGGATTCATCGCCTTCTTCTTCATCGGCCCCCCGGGTGGCACGGCCGGGACCATCCCCACCAAGGATGAAGCTTCGCCAACGGAGACTCCTACAGACGATGCCCTCTACCTGACGGTCCCTAACATCGGGATAGAGGACCTGAAGGTCCACAACTCCTACTCCCAAGAGAAGCTAGACGAGTCGGCCATCCACCTTCCCGACACCGGCTTCCCCTGGCAGCCAGGCTCGAACACTTACATAGCCGGGCACCGCATGGGCTACTACGGAACCGACTCTTTCTTGGTCTTCTTCAGACTCAATGAGCTGGAGCGGGGCGACAAGGTAACCCTTAAGGATTCCTTAGGGAACGACTACGTCTACCAGGTTACGGAACAACTGGTCGTGGGGCCGGGGGACGTGAGCGCGATGAACCCTGTAGCAGGTAAGAGCATTGTCTCTTTGCAGACCTGCACCTTGCCCGACTACTCAGACCGCCTCATCGTCCGCGGTGAGCTGCTCTAATAGACAGGGACCGCGGCGCGTTAGGTGAGGTCCGAGAATCGATGGTTAGCGGACACCCGCCTTCGTACGCCCGCAAAAGTATAGGGATTCCCTCTTTCGCCCATAGCCCCGGTCCTTTCTTGGGTTTAAGCTAGGAGATCTGGGGAACAAGAGTGATGTTGGAACTGTACCTTGAGTAGGAGGTATGGACCAATGGACAGAGTAGCTTGAGACATAGAGGCACTCTGTTGAGATGAGCCCACGGCGTAACATAGTCGCGGTGGCCGGAGTCCTTACTCTAAGAGGCTCCGGCCTTTGCGTGCGTCAACCGCACGTCCTGCCTTCTCGGACACTCAGTTGCCGACAATAAGGTCTTCTTGGGAACTCGATTGCTGCCCAATCTGCACAGTCGCCTTGCACACGCTCTTAGGTGGGGGCATGGTATTCATGTGGAAGAATACCTAGAACGACTCTATTTCGAAGAAGAGCAACGCTTCCCCTTATGGATAAGGGTTATCGTGCTACTGCCCGTCGTTGCACTCGGTTATCCTGCGATCCTGGGTGTGCGGACCGGAGGGTTCCCACATGAACGCGACTGCGACGATGAAGCCGCCGACGCACAGCGTGAGGATCCTCCAGCCTCCGAGTGGACCGCCTTCCTAGGGTATGGTAGGCGCGAAACTGCAGCGGGTAGGTGGAGATCGATGCTGTAAACAGACCAGAGAAGCAGCATGATCGGCTATGATGGATCGGTGGGATCTATGGGTAGTAGTGGATGATGTGTCCGTAAGCGGGGAGGTAACAACACGGTGATCACGCTCGAAGAAGCACAAAGAATCATTTCTGCCGCTGAGCACAAGGCCCAGCAGATGGGCCAGCCGATGAACATAGCCGTGATGGACGCTGGAAGGAACCTGGTGGCCTTCCAGCGCATGGACGGGGCCTGGGTGGCGAGCATCGACATCGCCATAGACAAGGCCTTCACCTCGGCCGGGAGAGGTCTCACCACAAGAGAGATCGGCGAGATGGCCCAGCCCGGCCAGCCTCTCTTCGGCATCAACACCACGCACGGCGGCCGGATCGTTATCTTCGCCGGCGGCATCCCGCTGATGCGTGATGGCGATGTGGTCGGGGCGATAGGAGTGAGCGGAGGCACGCCGGATGAGGACCATGAGGTGGCGGAGGCCGGCGTCGCTGCCTTTGGCTAATGCCTATACGTGTAAACAGGGTTAGAGAATCAAGCGACACTTCTCTAAACACTAACGTTTTACCTGCAAATCAAATACGTAGGCGGTGCGCTTACTCACTATCCTTCTACTACTCCCAGTCCCTGCCCTACTTATTACACCAGTCTAATAATCGCAGACTGATGATCCCCGTGCATGCCCAGAGCTACTAGCTAGAGAGAGCTTGCGCCCACAGAGGCAGCAGTAGGGAACTGCCCCTTAGCCTCTCAGGGATTCCCAGAAATGCAAAATGGTTAGTTGCAAGAGAGAACGGTTGATTTCCAACCACTACTATTGCTTTAGCCTCGGCTCCACACGGCCGCCTTGTCTATCAACTCCTCTCGAGCGGTTTGCGGGCTTTGTTGCACCGGCCCCACCGTCCCACAAGTTAGGCACTGGGCCCTGAAGTAACCCTCCTCCACTTCTATAGCAATCATAGGAGTGTTCTGGTGATAGCACTGGTTCGGTGGTGCTAGTCCTGGTACTAGTTTTATACTGTTAGCCATCAAGTGGCTCATTAGACTGGCTCCTCCTGATCTCTCTGTGTGCTTGAGGCCATTATCTTAGGCGCTGTAGAGGATCGGAAGATATAGGAAGTTCGTCCCACTCCGGTATGGGCGTTTGTCCCGAAGGTTTGTCCCTTATGAGAACCGTACGGAGATTACCCTAGCTTGCGCTTACAGTGAGTTAGGAGGACTGCCCAGAGTTGTCTCTAACCTTCCGCCAGAGCCCATTAAAGAACCGCCACAGTAGGGCAAGACGAACGCAAGCTAGGACAACAAGAGCCTTGCCATTCTGCAGCCCGCTCCACGCGGATGGTAGCGCCCGGCTTGAGGTCGCAGCCTATAGCGGTTTGCAGAGCAGTTGAAGCGCAACACCATGGGCATGCTAACGCTTGCGCAGGAGGCGTTCTCGGCAACAAGCACGCGCTGACGATGCTGATGGGCCAATAACAGGGCAAACCGCTATAGAGCCTAAGGGCTGACACTGTTGAGAATATGCGACCCTGCTCGGTGAGACCACCGCCCGGGCGGGCGTTTGGGGGGTTGGGAAGCGGCCAATCACCCGTACAATCCCCTCAGCATGGAAGCCTGCGCTTACAACAACGACTACGAGGTCGAGGCCGGTTTCGCCGTCGGCTCGCCCCCGGACGGCCCTGTCGATCCGCAGACCTTCCGCCGCTCTAGGGAAGAGGTAGTGGAGCTCTTGCGGGAGCAGGACGAGATGGAGGGGCTGCTCAGGGTGGTATGCAAGGACCTGTTTGACCCCGGCCCCGAGCCGGGTGTGGTGCAGAGCGTCAGGGTATCCGGCGGCCTGCTCCCGCACCCCAGGGTCATGCCCCGGCGCGAGTGGAGGATAGCCCTCGTCGACGGAGTCTACTAGTAGCCTGGCCCCGCGGCACGGTTCTGCGGCTTAGAAGCCATTTAGACCAGACCTGAATGAGCTTCCCCGTCTCGTACACGGAAGCGATAAAGTTATCCGCGACTACACGTATACGGAGGAGCACGAGGAGCGCGATAAGCAGGCCCGAGAAGAGGGCCACCTTCCTATGTTCACGGTCTCGCCAGAGATGTTCCGCAGGCGCCCGCCGGAGGAGTTGGAGGAGCTTCTGCTTGCACAGGAGCGCGAGCGCGCCGAACGCTACCGGAGTGTGTACACTAGCCTTAGCCTCAGAGTTATCGCGCACAAAGATGGTACCTTGAAGTTGACTTGGAGGGCCGGAAAGGGCGTTAGCGAAGTATGCGCTTCACCAAGATGCACGGCGTCGGCAACGACTTCATCATCTTCGACCCCAGCGAGGTCGAGGGGGCGAACCTGCCCGACCTCGCGAGGAAGGCGTGCGACCGACACTTCGGCGTCGGAGCGGACGGGATACTCGTCCCGGCCCCCTCGGATTCCGCGGACCTGAAGATGGGCTACCTGAACTCCGATGGCTCGCCTTCCGAGATGTGCGGCAACGGCCTCCGCTGCCTCGCCCGCTATGCGAGGGACCGCGGCCTGGTTGGGGGCGAAGCTCTGAGCATCGAGACGGGGGCCGGGTTCAAGAAGGTCGTGCTCTACGAAGACGGCTCCTCCCGAGTGGATATGGGACCGCCGGCGTTCGGCTCTGAGGTCGAGGTCCGAGGCTACACCTTCTTGCGGGCCTCGATGGGCAACCCGCACGCTGTGACCTTCCTCGAGAGCGAGGCAGAGGTGGAGGCGCTGAACCTCAAAGAGGTCGGGCCGCCGATAGAGAACGACCCCCTCTTCCCCGAACGCACGAACGTGGAGTTCGCCTATCCGCGAAACGAGCGCGAGGTCAGGATGAGGGTCTGGGAACGTGGCGTGGGCGAGACTCTGGCGAGCGGTTCGGGCTCGTGCGCCGTGGCAGTCACGGCTGTGCGCTCAGGTCTGGCCGAAAGCCTCGTGCGCGTGGTCCTCGACGGCGGCTCCGTCGAGATAGGGTGGGAGGGTGAGGGGGAGCCGGTTTACATGACGGGACCCGCCGAGTACGTCTGTGAGGGGGAACTGCTCTCGTAGAACGAGAAGTGGGCCGGCGTTTTAGGAGGGGGGTAATTAGTGCGCCGACCCATAATAACATCGATTATGGCCCAGAGGACCGCCGCCATCACGCAAATAGAGTATTTTTACCTAAAATTATTAGGTAATGCTTAACGAAATGGTCCCCTACGGAGACGTCGGAGGACGAGCCGCGGGTTTCGCGTCCGCGGCGCCGGGCCGAATAGAAGGCTACGTCGCTGTTTTCGGCCTTGACCTCCTCCCAAGCGAAGGCCGGGATCGCGGCGACCAGCATAATCGCCAGCACCGCACCAAAGCAACGAACTTCTTCACCATATCCCTACCCTTACCCTGTCCTCCGGCTGAGGGGAGAGCGGCATCCAAATGCTCTTGCGAGCGTGGCGGGCATTTGCTCCTGTGCGGGGCTGCGCATAGAATGTGCGCAAAGGAAGGGTACCGAAGGGGGTAGTCGTGTTCGCGGGCGGGGAATCCGGATGAGCACACCGCTCCGGGTCTTGATAGTCGAGGACTCCGAAAACGACACCCTGCTGTTGCTGAGGGAGCTCAGGCGCGGCGGCTACGAGCCGGACCACGAGCGGGTGGACACGGCGGCGACCATGGAGGCCGCCCTCGACCGGCGGAATTGGGAGCTCGTGATCTCCGACCACTCCATGCCGAGCTTCAGCTCCTCGGCGGCGCTGGAGTTGCTCAGGCGCAAAGGCTTCGTGGATACACCGTTCATCCTCGTGAGCGGCAGGATCGGGGAAGACGCCGCGGTGGCGGCGATGAAGGCTGGCGCCCAAGATTACGTCATGAAGGACAACCTGGCCCGGCTCAACACCGCCATCGAGCGGGAGCTCGGGGAGGCGGAGGTGCGGCGGGAGAAGAGGCGCGCCGAGGAGAAGTACCGCTCAATCTTCGAGAACGCCGTGGAGGGTATCTTCCAGACCACGGTGGACGGAAAGTTTCTGACGGCGAACCCCGCGCTGGCCCGCATGTTCGGCTACGAGTCCCCGGAGGAGTTGCTGGCGGCGATCTCCGACGTCGAGGACCAGCTATACGTAGATCCCGAACGCCGGGCAGAGTTTGGCCAGCTGGCCCGGGGAGAGGGTTTCGTGTACGGGTTCGAGATGCAGATGTACCGCAAGGACGGCAGCGTGATGTGGGCTTCGGCGAACGCGCGGGCCATCCGCGACGACGCTGATGAGGTGGTGGGCTACGAGGGTTTCGTGGAAGACATAACCCAACGCAAGCGGGCCGAGGAGGCCTTGCGCGAGATCCGGGAGGCCGAGCGCCGCCGGATAGCCCGCGACCTGCACGACGAGGCCATGCAAGACCTCTCTTTCGTCCTGCAGAGCTTGCAACTCGCCCGTTTGACGTCCGGCGACGAGGGTCCGGACGGCGGGTTGGATCGAGAGATAGCGGCCCTCCGGAGGGCGCTGGCCGGACTGCGCAACGCCGTCTACGACCTGCGTCTCGGCAGCGAGGGCCAGTCTTTCCTCGGGTCACTCGAAACCCTCGTGGAGGTGAACCGCCAGATGGCCCCGGAGCGCACGCTAGAGCTGGCCGCGGAGGACGGCTTCCCCGCGGAACTCCCCAGAGACACCAGGATCGAGCTGCTACGCATCGTGCAGGAGGCACTGGTCAACGTCCGGCGGCACTCGGGTGCATCGCGCGCCCGGATAAACTTAGGGTACGCGGGGGACGAGATCTTGGTCGAGGTTGAAGACGACGGGCGGGGCTTCGAGCCGGGGAAGGACACAGGTTTAGGGCTCACGGGGATGCGGGAGCGTGCCCACGCCCTGGGCGGGGAGCTAGAAGTAGAGAGCGAGCCCGGAAAGGGCACGAGGGTACGCTTCCGCGTCTCGCTTCCCACCCCACAGGACTCCGGCGCCGGCAACCCGAACGGTTGAAATCCTTCCGGGCTTCCGAACCGGCCATCCGGTTGCTCTAGCCGAAGGGTAGGGGAGCCAGGGTCTTCTAATTGCCCTGACTCTTTTTATGTCTCCGAGCAAGGGGTGCTTATGTCGTCTTCGAACCTCGTCCGGTTGGCGGGATGGTCGCCGTGGCCGCTGCCACGGTGATCTTTTTACCCAACTCGTCAGCTTCCTCGTCGACGAAACCGTCGCGAGCGCCCCGGTCGTGGTCAACAGCGTGCTGAAGCTCTTAACTTTCTTCTTGCTACTGCTTGGCCTAGTTGGGCTTTATGCTCACCAGGCGGAAGCTGCGGGCCCGCGCTAGGGTTGGTCGGCTGCCTAGCAGCGTTCCTCGGCACGATGCTGCTCTCGGGCGACCTCTGGCTTGAGGCCTTCGCCTTCCCGTACCTCAGGGAACTGGCCCCAGGTGATCGCGCAACCCCCACCGGTATGCCGGAGGCGGGCGGTTTAGCGTAGTTCACTACCTTCGCCTTCGGGTGGGTAGTGTTCGCGGTCGCCAGCTTGCGGGCGCAGGTGTTCCCGCGTGGCGCCGCCATCCTTCTCATCGCCGGAGGGGTGGTAGGGTTCGGGTTCCTCATCTTCCCGGGAGCGGTCATCCTCCTAGCGGTAGCGGTTGGGTGGAGGGGCTTCTCGCTACGCCAGTCCGACCGTGGCAGCGGTGACCTTCAGCCTCAGCGTGTGAGGTGAGCGAACTCCCGAGAACACACCATCTTGTCGGCAATTAGGTGATTAGGGTAAGCAGCGGGCTTAGAGGCAGCGGGGCATAACCCTCCCACGCTCTCTCTGTGTAGGCGCAAACCTTAACACTGCGAAGCCTACGTATTAGTGATATACCTTTATTTATGTCGTTTGCAGAACCACTGCGACAGCTCAAGCAAGCCTTAGAAGATCATCACAGGGCTCTTGAAACCTTAGAGAGCGCCCTCGTCGAATTCGAAGAGGTTATAGAGGGCCAACCGCTCGAACGCCTTCCGACCCGAGTAGGGGTGGAGCTACTCTCGATTCCTGAGGTCTGTCAGGAGCTAAGCATGGGTAAGAGCTGGGTCTACCGGCAGATAAAGAGCGGAGAGCTTCCTAGTGTGAAGCTAGGCCGCTCCATAAAGATAAAGCGCCAGGACCTAGAAGAGTATCTAGAGAGCCATCGCCACTCCTCAACGTCTGAGGAGCGATAGCTTCCCTTTTATAGAAGAGTCCTCTCTCGCGGACTTGCTGGTGTCTCCTGATGCTGGATGCTGTCGAAGCGGGGAGCAACGGTGGGGAAAACGAGGGAAAAAGTACTCCAAAAGATTTCCTTTGCGTAGGTTTAAAGCGCTCTGCGTTATGGGTAGAAGCGCTAACTAGAAATGAGAAAACCTTGCGGTCCGCGAAAGGGGAGCAGTGGAGCAGCATATCCTGCTCGTCGAAGACCACACCGCGTTCCGCCAGACGCTCACGCTGGTGTTCGATAGGGAGCCGGAGTTCGAGGTGGTCGCTCAGGCGGGCACCGTGGCCGAAACGCGCGAAACGCTAAACGAACTCGAGGACGGGGTAGACGCGGCGGTGTTGGACCTCTCCCTCCCCGACGGGGAGGGTCCGGAGCTGATAGAGGAGCTGCGCGAGGCCAACCCTGGCTTCAGGGCACTGGTCTTGAGTGGTAGCCTCGATCGGAAGGACTTCGCCCGCGCAGTGGAAGCGGGCGCGGCGGGCATCCTGCACAAGACCGCCGACGTGGACGAGATCGTCGGCACGGTGCGGCGCCTCGTCGCGGGTGAGGCGTTGCTCTCGACAGAGGAGATCGTCGAGCTGCTCAGCCTGGCGAGCAACGCCCGCGAGCAGGAGCGCAAGGCCCAGACGGTCACCGAAAGCCTTACCCCGCGCGAAAGGGAGGTGCTCCAAGGCCTCGCCGACGGCCTGAGCAACAAGGAGATTGCCCAGCGCCTGCACATAAGCCTCGACACCGAGCGCAGCCACGTCCACAACGTCCTCAACAAGACCGGGGCCCACTCGCAACTGCAAGCCCTCGTGTTCGCCGTACGCCACGGCATCGTCGAACTCCGTTAGAGTAGAGGACGGCAGGCAAAGACGGGCGAGTAACCGACGATCGGTTCACCGCAATCGAAGTCGTTCGAACGTGCCCGGACGGCAAACTCCCCAAAGAAGAGGGAGTCAGAGGTTTTGGCCCGACTCCCTCCTCTCTTCAAACCCTTGGATCCCCTCGGCCTCAAAGAGGCGAGGATCAAGTCTTTCACGATGCTCCTGCCCACGGGATTTGGGTTCTTAGGCGCCTTCTTCTTGCCGGGCCTGCAGACGAGGCAGCGGAGCGCCCAGCTTGTGTCGTTCGACGGAAAAATACCGCATTTGTATGAGGCCGAGCCGGGATTTTTGGGTCATGATCTAAGCACGACATCGGAAGAGCGAAGGGAGAAACGAATGATGTCCCGCGAGCACAACATGCTCTGCCCCTCCTGCGAGTCGGGCGAGCTGCATCCCCGTAGCCCTTCCCTAGCCCACTGCGACGGGTGCAGCCGCGCCCTGAGTGGGGACGTCCTGAAGACCATCCGGCAGATAGTCGCCCTCCCCGGCGCCATCGTTACCCACGCTTGCGAGTGCGGCCACCCCGAGATGCGCCTCCTCCCCGACGGCGTGTTCTGGTGTCCGGCCTGCGGCTCGGAGGTCCTGCCTTTGAAGAAGGATGCACACGGGAGACTCGACTACCACGGCGGATAACGGGGGTCCGATGGAGAGCGACAGGATCCCGGCGAAGCGGAGGGTTGCATGACAGATAAGACGATACTGCTGGTCGAGGACAACCCGGACGACGAGCTGTTGACCCTGAGGGCCTTGAAGAAGAACAACGTCTTCAACAAAGTCGTCGTGGCCCGCGACGGGGCCGAGGCTTTGGACTACCTGTTCGGGGAGGGTGCCTACGCTGGGCGTAATACCAGCGACGTACCGCAGCTCGTCCTGCTGGACCTGAAGCTGCCCAAGGTGGACGGGCTGGAGGTGTTGAGGCGGTTGCGGGCCGACGAGCGCACCAAGCTCCTGCCGGTGGTGATCCTCACCTCCTCCAGAGAGCAGCAGGACCTCCTGGACGGCTACGGTTACGGGGCAAACTCCTACATAAGGAAACCGGTAGACTTCGCCCAGTTCTCCCGGGCCGTGGAGCAGCTCGAGCTCTACTGGCTGGGCTTGAACGAATCCCCCCTGGCGGAGGCATAAGTGCAGGGGTGAAGCGGACCGTCTTCCCTTTGGCGATCCTTGAGCCGGAAGAAGGGAGAGCGGTGAGCCTTTCTTAGCGGCTTCCGGACAGCTCGGCCTCCAGTTCGTCTACGAATTGCCGGGCGCTACGACCGCTCCTTCCGGCGTGCCACCGCTCCCAGAGCAGGGCACGCTCCTTTAGCTCCTCACCGGGGATCTTCAGCCCGCGTTCCTCGACGAGACCGAAGACTATCTCTAAATACCTCTTCTGGTCCGGTGCGGGGAAGGTTACGCGCAGACCGAAGCGAGCGGCGAGGGACTGCTTCTCCTGCATGGTGTCCCTGGCGTGGACGTCGTCGCTGGGGCCGTCTTCCCGGTCGGCGAAGCTTTCCCGGATCAGGTTCCTGCGGTTGGAGGTCGCGTAGATCCTCACGTTCTCCGGCGGCTCCTCGACGCTCCCTTCCAGCAAGGCCTTAAGCGACTTGTACTCGACCTCGCGCTCCTCGAAGGAGAGATCGTCATTAAAGATCACGAAGCGCAGACCGCGGCCGCGCAGAGCATCGAGCACTCGTGGCAAGTCCTTCAGATCTTCTTTGGCGAGCTCCACGAGCTTGAGCCCCCTATCGGCGTACTCGTTCAGTACGGCCTTTACGGTCGAGGACTTGCCGGTGCCCGGCGCGCCGTAGAGGAGGGCGTGGTGGGAAGGGAGCCCGACGAGGAGCCGCTCCGTGTTTTTTAGCAGGGGCCGACGCTCCCGTTGGTAGCCGATCAGGCCCGACAAGCGCACCGGGTCCGGATCAGGCACCGGCTGGAGGCCGCCGTCTTCCCAACGGAACGCCTTGTAGCGTCCGAAGGGACCCGCGCCGTGAGCAGCGAAGTGCCCGGCGAGTGCTTCCGCGCACCCATCCCAGTCGCTTGCAGCGGCGAGCCTGCGGGCTAAAGCGCCGCGGGGCGAGTCGTCGGGGGAGAGGCCGGGATCGCTCCAGGGCACCCAGACTCCGGCGAGGTCCGGGACGGCCTCTTCGAGTGTGCGGAGCAGGGCTTTGGCGTCGAGAGCGAAGAGGAAGCGGAGCGTGCTTAGGTCGCGGCGGGCTTGCTCCACGAGCGGGGGACTCGCTTTTCCCTTTTCGGCGGCGAGGGCGAAAGCGTTCTCGTCCTCCAGCAGCCGGCCCACGAGGTGCGACTGCCAAGCGTCGGGGAGAAGGGAGTCGGAGGCTACGGCGAGCTCCTCCCACAACCGCCCGAAGACGCCAGCGACGGACGCCGGGTCTGGGCGTTCCTTCGCCAGGAGCCCGAGCAGCGCCAGAAAATCCCGCGCCGCGGACGATCCCAGGACGCCCCGCAGCACGGACAAGCCCCGCGCCCGCAGGAGCAGCCGGTTTAGCTCGGCCCTGTCCATACTGCTCGGCACTCTAGCAGTAAAGCAGCCAGCCGGTCTGCTATCAGCCAAGCCAGATAGCCGATAGCTACGTGTAGATGTCGCGCCGGCTAAAGGTGAGGGCGGCGAGGAGCACGAGCAGCAGGGCGACGAGCGTTATGCCGCCGAAGCTCGCCCAGTCTATGCCGTCCTCGATAGCCGAGGCGTAGTGGTAGAAGACGGTGAAGGGCCGGACGTCCTCTAGCTCATCAACGGTATTTCCGAGGGCGTCGACGAAGTACATAGCTACCAGCACTGCCCCGGGGATGGCTATGGCGAGAACGCGCCGGTGGAAGAGAGCCGAGCACAGCATAGCCAGGCCTCCAAAGAAGGTGCACAGTGGCCACAGGTTAAGCACGGCCTCTACCGTCGCGCGTATGGAGAGGTCTATATCCATCAGCACCGCCGGTACCCAAGTAAAGAGCCCCAGGATAACCAGGATGCCGAGCAGCGAGAGGGCCGTCGCGATAAAGCTTCCGGCGACGAGCTGCCAGCGCGGGATCGGGTTGCCCAAGAGAACGTCTATCGTGCCATGCTCCTCCGCCCCCGCGATGGCCCCCGCAGAGGCCAGGATCGGGAAGAACGCCAGCGCCAGCGGGGCCAGAAAATTGAAGGTCTGCGCCGCCAGGAAGTCCTCTATCTTCGTCAGGTCGGTCCCCTCGCCTATGCCGAAGAGCTCTCGCATCTCCGGCGGGTAGCTCTCGACAAGATCGTTCAAGACCTGTGACTGGTCCTCCACAGCAGGGAAAGAGGCCACGGTCACGAGGTTGAGCAGCCCCAGCGCCACGCCCCAGACAACGACGCTCCTCAACTGCAGCCGCGTGGTGTGTGTTACCAGGGCAACCAGCGTCCCCCACGGCCTGCGCTCCTCCGTCCCTTGCGATTTCGTCCCGCGCTTCGCAGTGTGCTTTCGGCTCACGACCCTCCGTTCTGGTGGTCTCCGTAGTATGCTAGGAAGACCTCCTCGAGGCTCGGTCGCTCGTACTCCATGTTTATCAATCGGCCTCGGGCCGCGAGTTTTACGACCTCGTCTAGGTTGCCGTACAGCGTAAAGGAGAGGCTCGTCCCGTCGCCTCTGAGCTCGCCGACACCGGGAAGCTTCTCGAAGGGCTGCGGATCTACAGGCTCATCGAAGGTGAGGCTCACGTGCCTAAAAGACTTGTTCAAGAGCGTGTCGGTAGTCTCAACGGCGACGAGCCTGCCGGCGCGAATGATCCCGACCCGGTCGCAGGCGCGCTCGACCTCGGCCAGGTTGTGCGAGGAGAAGAAGACGGTGCGCCCCTCGGCCTTCGTCTCGCCGATTATCTCCAGAAACTCCTCCTGCACCAACGGGTCCAATCCCCCGGTTGGCTCGTCCAGTATAAGAAGCGGCGGCCTATGGAACATGGCCTGCACGAGACCGATCTTCTGCTTGTTCCCCCGCGAGAGCCGGCGCATCGGTCGCTTGAGGTCCGCCCCAAGCCTTTCGGCGAGCTCGTAGGCGTAGCGAAGGTCCCCCACCCCCCGCAGCCGCGCGAAGAACCGTAAGAGCCTCTCGCCGGTCATCCGGTCCTCCAACGCGAACTCGCCCGGAAGGTTCCCGACCAGCGTCCGGATCGCAACGCTCTCCCGCCGCGTGTCCATCCCGAAGACCTCCGCTCGCCCGCCGGTGGGCCGCAAGAAGTTCAAGAGCGTCCGTGTAGTCGTCGTCTTGCCCGCCCCGTTCGGGCCCAGAAAACCGAAGACTTCGCCCTCGTCCACCCGGAGGTTTACGTCCTCGATGCCGCGGCTGCGGCGGCCGTAGGTTTTGCTGAGGCCCTCGGTTCGTATAACGGCGCTCATCGCTTCTCCTTGCTCTCTTTCTCCCAGCGCGCGAAGACGTAGATGTCGAGCATCTCTTCGAGGCCGCGCCGCGCCTCCGGGTCGGAGGAGTTCAGCATCTCTAGCCCCTCCTCGGCCATCCGGCGCATCCCCGAGACCACCTCCAGCTCGCGGCGCACGACGTCGTGACAGGCCCCGGTTTGTTGCGGAAGTAATTTCGGCACTCTCCAGGTCTGCCCACCCTCTCGATGATACCGATCTGCTCGAGCATGTGCGTCGTGGTGCTTATGGGGCCCCGGCCCGCCTAAAACAGCGCGTGACTCTACCAAAAACATTAGCTCCCTCGCTGATTTCAGTTAATACTAAGATTATTAAAGATCGTTTGGGCGCGGGAGCGGGCTTCGTCGAGCGCTGGCCTTGGAGCCGGCGGGGTGGTTCGGGTTCTTGGGTGACGGTTGGGGGTTGATGTCTAGCCGCCGAAGAGGCGGGCGAAGAAGCCGCGGTTTTTCATGGCTTTGAGTTCGGCTTCGAGCCGGGTTCGTTCTTCGGAGAGGGAGGATCTCTCTTCGACGAGTTCTACCTTCTCCTGGACGAGGCGTTCGCGTTCGGACTCGAGCCTGGCTTTCTCCTCTTCGAGGGTGGAGATGGTCTTCTCTTGCAGTTCGCGCTGGAACTCGATGAGGTTGAGGCGTTCGATTTCGGACCAGAGGCGGTCTATCTCCGTGCGCGCCGCGTCCCGCTCCCTTTTAACCTCCTCGATCTGGCGGGTGCGTTCCTCGAGGCGCGTCTTGTAATCCTGGCCCTGCTGCAGCAGGCGTTCGTAGCGCTCGAACGGGACCGCCGGCAGGCTTGAGGAATCGGCGCCGTAAGAGGTCTCGTCCCCGATCACCTCCCCCTCGAAGATCTCCTCTTCCTCCGCCGCGCCGGACTCGTTCGCGCCGGAGCCCAAGGCCCGCGCCAGCTCCTCAACCTCCGAGAGCAGGAGGCTGTAGCCGCCCCGGTCGGTTCGCTCGGCGCTCAAGCGCCCCTCGGCCATGTAGCGCCGGACCGTGCTCGCCGACCGGCCCAGGATCGCCGCCGCGCCGCCGAGCCCGATGCGCTCATCCCTGACCTCCCTGGGGTCCATGTAGGCATTCTACTGTCCGCCGCAAGGAAGGGCCAGTACGGAGGTTTCAGCCGTCGGATATCAGCCGGCGGCTCTGCTATCGTCGGCTCCGCTAGAAGAGCCGCCGGAGGACGCGGGTTTCCGGGACATGCCGGAGCACGGCCGTCTCAACCCTTTCCTGCTGACACCCAGAACCTGATGCTTGAGAGGCCTCTAGGCCCTAACGACCTCTCCGTTCTGGACCTCGACCGGTATCTCCGGCAGGGGTTGCTGCGCAGGGCCGTTCACGACCGCTCCCCCGTTCGACGGGTCGAAGACCGAGCCGTGGCAGGGGCAGACGAGTTGGCCGTCACTGTAGCCTACCGTGCACTGCTGGTGCGTACAGATGGCCGAATAAGCGACGAAGTCGCCGCTTTCGAGGTGGACCAGGACCGCGGGCCTCCCGGCCTCTGCGTCGGTGAACTCGATGGCCGAGCCCTGAGGCACGTCCGACTCCTCGGCGATGGCCGTTCCGCTCTCGACCTGGGCAACGGTCTCGCCGCCCTCGGACGCTTCCGGGGCACCACCGACGTCGCCTTTGGTCTCCTCGACATCGGCCTCTTCTTTGTCACCACCTCCGCCGCCGCAAGCGGCGAGAACCGTCGCGCCAGCGACGCTCGCGCCCAAAGTCGCTCCAAAACGGATGAACCTCCTGCGCGAGATATGCTCCTCGGCCAAAACACCCTCCTCAAGATAGTTTTTCGCGGTCACCTTCGCCGCCCAGCTACACACGAAACTATAACTACCATATACGCGAGGCTTCGGATCCCGGTTCATCCTTCCAACTCTCTCGGCGCCGAGAGTGCGTAGAATTAAGTGGCTCTGTATCCTCAGTTAGGAGGCTTCGTTGAACGGCATGGCGTGGGTGAGGGTTTTGATCGGGGCCGTGTGGCTGAACGGTGCGGCGGAGAAGTTTCTGAACCCCGAATTCCCCCAACAGTTCGCCGCCAGCCTCAGTGTCGGGGGATTCATCTCGCAGGCGCCGCCGTGGTTTCAGAACATCATGCAGAGCATCGTGGTGCCGAACGCTGAGACCGTGGCGCAGCTCCAACGTTTCGGGGAGTTGGCTTTAGGGCTGGCGCTCGTCTTCGGCCTCCTCACCAACCCGGCAGCGTTGGGGAGCATCGTCCTGAGCCTCATGATCCTTCTCTCCCAGGGCGGCGTCCGGCTCGGGACGGGTGTCGCGACACCGGAGTTCCTCAACGTGAACGCGCTCATCGCCCTGATCTCGCTCGTCATCCTCCTCAGCCCGGCGGCGAAGGCGCTCTCTGTAGACGCTGCCCTCGCGAGGGGCCGCCCGCGCCTCGCCCCACTACTAACGAACCGCCGCGCCCGTAGCGGTCGCTGAGCGTAACAAGCATCAGTGCTCAGTTTTTATCTTCGCTGGTGCCCAAAACCTACAAGAACGCCGGTACGGCCTCCCTTCTTATGAGGTCGGCGAGGTACTCGCGTTCGCGCACAGTAGCCCAGCGGTCGCCGCGCACCAGGACCTCGGCGGGGCGGGGCCTCGAGTTGTAGTTGGAGGCCATCGAGAAGCCGTAGGCGCCGGCTCCCATGAGGGCCAGGAGGTCTCCCTCGGCGGCGTCGGGGAGGTCGCGGTCCTTTGCGAGGTAGTCGCCACTCTCGCAGACGGGGCCGACGAGGTCGGCGGGGGTCGCCGCGGCGCCATCTCTCAGGGGGCGTACCTCGTGGTAAGCGTCGTAGAGGCTCGGACGCAGGAGGTCGTTCATGCCGGCGTCGGCGACGAGGAAGTTCTTGCCGCCGCTCTGCTTGCGGTAGATCACACGCGTAAGAAGCGCCCCCGCGTTCCCGGCGATGTAGCGACCCATCTCGCAGAGTATCTTCGTGCCCGTGGCCTCGAGGGTGGGCCGGATGGCGTCGACGAGCTCCTTGGGGCTGGGGACCTCTTCGTCCTTGTAGCGTATCCCTAAGCCCCCGCCGATGTTGAAGTATTTGACGTCGAAGCCGCGGCGCTTTAGCTCTTCCACGAGGCCGGCGCTCTTCTCGACAGACTCGGCGTAAGGGGGGAGTTTGATAATCTGGGACCCTATGTGCTGGTGCACCCCGATGAGCTTCACGCACCGGTACTCCCCCATCCTCTCGGCCAGAGACAAAGCCTCGTCTATGGGGATGCCAAACTTGCTGGTGCCGTGCCCAGTGGAGACGCGGGAGTGGGTGTCCGGGCTCACGTCGGGGTTGACGCGCAAGGAGACGCGCGCCGTCTTGCCGTGGCGGGCGGCGAAACGTTCTAAGTGCTCGAGCTCGGAGGCCGACTCAATGTTGAAGAGCAGGATACGCTCCCCCAAACCCGCCATGAGCTCGTCCTCGGTCTTGCCCACGCCCGCGAAGACGACCTTCTTGGGGTCGAACCCGGCCCTCATCACCCTGTACAGTTCGCCGCCCGAGACGATGTCCGCTCCCGCCCCGAAAGAGGCCAAAGAGCGCAGAACGGCGAGGTTGCCGTTCGCCTTCACCGCATAGCAGACCAGGTGATCCAGGCCAGAGAACGCCTCGTCGAGCTCCTCGTAGGCCCTTTCTAAGGCGGCATGGCTGTAGACGTAGGTGGGGGTTCCCGTGCTCCCGGCGATCTCGGAGAGGGCGACGCCCTCACATCGGAGGCCACCTTCCTCGTAGTAGAAGTCGTCCAAGGTCTACCTCCTCTACTTCCCGCGTTCCCCTGGTGTTGTATCCTTGGCCCCGAAGCCTCTCAGGGGCCCAAGTCGTAGGGAGAAACTATACCCCGTGCCGGGGCCCGGCGCGAGGCAAAAGAGCCGTGAAGATACCAAACGAACAGCCTACTCCCAAAACCCCGCCCCTCCTCCTGAACCCCGTGCTCGCCGATCTCCCCGCCTACCCTCTGGCACGCCTGGACGAGCGCCGCCGGGAACTCGAAGGGAAAGGCGAAAAGCTCTTCGACTTCGGCACCGGCGACCCCCGCGAGCCGACAGACGAGAAGATCCGACAAGTCCTGATAGAAGGTGTGCCTAAGGTCAGCCAGTATCCGACCGTCGCGGGCACCAAAGAGCTACGGGAGGCTTTCGTGGCCTTCATGCGCCGCCGACACGGGGTCCGGCTCGACCCTGATTCCGAAGTCCTCCCCGCCGCGGGCTCTAAAGAAGCCATCTTCCACGCGCCTTTAGCCTTCCTCCACCCATCGCACGAGCGGCGCGGTGTCGCCTACGGGAGCCCGGGCTATCCCGTCTACGAGCGTGGCGCACTCTTCGCCGGCAGCGAAGCCCTACCGGTCAAGCTCCGCAAAGAAGACAATTTTCTGCTGCCAGTGGAGGCCGTGGATCCGGCGAGAACGCGGGTACTCTGGATCAACTACCCCCACAACCCCACCGGCGCCACCGCGACCTACTCATACTTCGAAGAGGTCGCAGACTTCTGCCGCGAGCACGACATCCTGGTCTTCTCCGACGAGTGCTACAACGACGTCTACTCCGGCGACCCGCCGCCCTCGATCCTCGAAGTAAGCAAGGAGCGCACTCTAGCCTTCGTCTCCCTGAGCAAACGCAGCGGCATGACCGGCTACCGCTCCGCGATGATGGCCGGCGACCCCGAGATCGTAACCGCGCTCAAGAAGCTCAGGCCCTCCATCGGCGCCGCGAGCCCCAGCTTCATACAAGAGGCCGCGACCGCAGCCTGGAACGACGACGCGCACGTCGAGGAGCGCAACCACGTCTTTGCCGAAAAGCGCGCGCTGTTCGGGGGCTTCTTCGAGCGGACCGGCCTCCGTTGGACCCCCACCAACGCGAGCCTCTACCTCTGGGCCGAGGTGCCAGAGGAATACGGCGAGGACGACGAGGCCTACGCCCTACGGCTCCTCGAAGAAGGCATCCTCGTCGCGCCGGGCACTTCTTTCGGCCCGGGCGGCGAGGGCTTCTTCCGGGTCGCCCTGGTACCGAATCTCGAGGAGTGTGAAGAGGCGATAGCGCGGTGGGAGGGTTTGATCCGCAAGAACCCGAAAGGTCAATAGAGAGGGAATCTTGCGCATAGCGGCGACAGTTGTAGGCTGGTCGGAGTCCTCGCGGGTGCGGCAAAGCGCACCTTAGCGGCTGGGGGTGGCTATTCGTAGGGTTGATGGTAGGCGATCTCACCAACACCGTTGGCCTTCTCTTGATCGGTTCCGAGGACGTGATGGCGAGCTTCGTCATCCTGGGGATGATTGGCACGGGCCTCATCATAGCGGGTACGAGGCTCGTGACTGGAGCTTAGCTCATGCTGGGCGCGCGGTGGGGACGCGGTCTCGACGGCGGCCTACCCCCTACTGCTGTCGATCATAATGGCGTGGCTCGTAGAGGCTACGGGTACTCCACCGGACTACCCATGATGCCGGCTACTACGTCGTCTCGCTTGCTCCCGCCCTGGCGCTACTCGTCGGAGCAGCGTTGGCTTTCCCCGCTCATGGCCGACCAAGAAAGTAGTCCGGCTACTCCAGAGTGTCCGCTGGCAATGCAGCGTCCTGCTAAACTGGCTCACGATCAGAATCTTTGTACCGGAGGGCATCGTAGCCGTGAGAGAGCAGATAGAGGCCGCGTTCGACGACCGGGAGCTACTGGAGCAGGAGGAGTACCGCCAAGCCGTCTTCGACACTATAGCCGCTCTGGATTCGGGGGAGCTTCGGGTTGCCGAAAAGGAAGACGGGGAGTGGCGCTCGAACGCGTGGGTGATGAAGGCGATCTCCTTGTACTTCACCGTCGCGGAGATGCAGACCATCTACGCGGGGCCGTTCGAGTACCATGACAAGGTCCCTACGAAGAAGAACCTGTCGGCTGCTGACATACGCGTAGTCCCGCCGGGCACGGTGCGCTACGGCGCTCACGTAGAGCCGGGCGTGATCGTGATGCCGGGCTACGTCAACATCGGCGCCTATGTGGGGAGCGGGACGATGGTGGATACCTGGGCGACGCTCGGCTCGGGCGCCCAGATCGGCAAGAACGTTCACCTCGCCGGAGGCGTCGGCATCGGCGGAGTTTTGGAGCCGCCGGGCGCCATGCCGGTCGTTATAGAGGATGGGGCGTTTATCGGCTCGCGAGCGGTCGTCGTCGAGGGGGTAAGGGTCGAGGAGGAGGCCGTGTTGGGGGCGAACGTGGTCTTGACCGCCTCGACTCAGATAATAGACGTCACCGGCGAAGAGGAGGTCATCCACCGGGGCCGCGTCCCCACCCGCTCTGTCGTCGTCGCCGGGACCCGCACCAAGGAATTCCCCGCGGGCTTCTACCAGCTCCAGACGGCCCTCATTATCGGCCAGCGGCGCGAGTCAACCGACCAGAAGACCTCCTTGAACGAGGCCTTGCGGCAGTTCGGGGTCAGCGTTTGAGGGAGCGCCTGCTCGAGGCCCTGCTCTTCTTCCTCGAACGCCCGAGCGTGACCGGGGAGGAAGAAAACCTCTGCGACGACCTGGAGGAGCGTATCGGTAAGGTCTCTGGCTGGCGTACCGAGCGTGTCGGTAACAACCTCATCGTCGGTCGGCAGGAGCCGGAGGCTTCGCGGGAGAAGGTGGTCTTCGCCGGGCACCTGGACACCGTGCCGGAGCCGGCGGGGGGGTTAGCTGTGCGTGTCGAGGGGGATCTGATCTACGGTCGGGGGGCTTCGGATATGAAGGCTGGCGACACCGTCATGCTTGCACTCTTGGAGGACTTTCGGTGGGAGGAGAGTTGGGTGGAGCCGACCATCGTATTCTACGAGCGCGAGGAGGGGCCGTACGTCGAGAACGGGCTCGAGACGGTCTTCGAGGAGTACCCGTGGGTACTGGAGGCGGAGCTGGCTTTCCTCCTAGAACCTACCGCGAACGCTCTGGAGGTCGGATGCATCGGTACGGCACAGGTCGAGGTGATCTTCGAGGGCAGGTCAGCCCACTCGGCTCGGCCGTGGCAGGGGGAGAACGCCCTCTCGGCGGCGGGGAGGTTCCTCACCGGTCTGCACGAGCGGGCGGCCGAGGAGGTCATGGTGAACGGGCTTCCTTTCTACGAGGTGCTCACGCCGACGATTGCGCGGGGCGGGCGGGCGAAGAACATCGTGCCCGATACGTTCTGGGTCAACGTCAACCACCGCTTCGCCCCAGGCAGGGGTTTGGAGCACGTAAAGCACGTCTTCGAGGGGCTGCTAAAGGGCGCCGGAGGAAGGGCGCGCTACGAGGTTGCGGACTTCGCCCCGAGCGGCGCGGTGGAGCTGGATCACCCCCTGCTACAAACCTTTATCTCCGAGAACACGAAGGTGCGCCCGAAGCAGGCCTGGACGGACGTGGCCCGCTTCGCCAGGGAAGGCGTCGCCGCCGCCAACTTCGGCCC
>JALYGT010000043.1 GCA_030776965.1 Actinomycetota bacterium | reverse complement strand
CAAGATGCTCGGGCACTCCGACCCCTCCATGACATTGAGGAGGTACGCGCACGTCTTGGACGACATGAGAGAGGACGCAGCGCGAGCAATGGACGATCTCTTCTGATCCCTTTGACCCCGGCGTTACCTACCCGCCGATTCTCCTCTCCCTAAGCCCCCTTACCCCGCCGGGCGGAGCAATGGGGTTAGAGGCAACAGAGTTGCCCCTTGCTTAAGCGGTTGAACGGGGCACCTGACCTAGTTAATGTAGAGGCTGAGAACTTCGTCCTTGAGGATGAGGGAAGAGAGGCACGGTGGGTGATTCCGGCGCCTACCCTACCCTTCGACAAGTGAGCACATAGCTGCTATCGTCGGGGGGACTCCCGGAGCGGGAAACGCGGAGTCTCTACACGACGCTTTGCAAGTTCGTCGAGGTTCTTAAATATCTCGAGAACCTCTTCTTTCCTCTTCTCCTCGCTAGCGAGGCTTTGGTGATGTTCCCACCCCATCTCCATCCAGCGCAAATTCCTCTCCTTGTCGTTCATTAGCCCCCCAGTAGGTTTCGCACAGGTATTAGATTAAGTACGCCAAATTGTGGCGTGGAGAGTATCGTAATGGAGAGTATCGTAAAGATAGGGTAGTTGATACGGCTTTGCACAGAAAATGTAAACGGAATACCAGAAGTTGTGGTTACAGGGTTCGTCATAACGATTGAACCGGCGTGCCGTACCCCTAGTGCTCGAAGAAGCCGCGGGCGTCACGAGCACTGACCGCCGAATCGCCGTGCCCAGCGCCTCGACCAGGGCCTCGCGGATGCGAGCCTCGGCTTTGCGCATCAGGCCCTTGATCATGGCAAAAGCCTCCTCACAATGGGTCAAGGTCCGGCGAGTAGGGCGGCAGGTAGAGCAGTTCGCAGCTTCGCTCCTGGACGAACTCCCTGAGCCGAGGACCCTTGCGCTGAGGTTGTCCATCGCCATAATCTGTCGGGGCCGCAGGTAGGTTCGGGGCGAAGCCTTCTCGACATACGCCTCGAACACTGTGCGGCGGTGCTGCCCCGTTGCCTCTAAACTCGCTAGCCTCGCCCTGCTGCCCTTCCGGTCACGAAAGGGTTAGACGGCGTTGGGAAGCGGGTACACCCTCTGCTGCGGAAGGTGCGTCATTAGGTGCAAAGGAGAGTGAGTACTAAGAAGATGAGCTTTGTTAGCAAAGTGCTTTCTAGCCCGTTGGCGCGACGGGGTGCCGTCAAGCTACTCTCGAACCCAAGGGTGCGCCGAGGAGCAGTCAGGCTCGCCAAGAGCCCCCGTGTTCGCCGGGGAGCGATCAAGCTCGCGAAGAACCGGCGGGTACAACGCATGCTCCTCGAGCAAGCAGCAAGACGGATCCGCCGCTAGGAGGGTAGTTTTGGTGCAGGCGGGGCTTTTGGTGCAAGGCCCCGTAGAATGGGGTCTGACCCCACGGCGTACCCCAACCGACCCCAACACTCTGACACCTGACCCGACAGTACTGTTTACTGGAGGTGACCTGATTAGCGATATTTATAGGCTTTATAGGACACCATCCGGCACGCGAAAGAGAGACGGCCTGCTTAGAGCAGAATCCGGCTTGCGGGACGGCCCGAACCTTATCTCGAACCCGCGCGTCAAACGTGCGTGTCGCCGCAACGGATTCGACAAAAGGATTCACAGTCGGGACCAAGACGATACTCTATACTGCGAGGAGTAGTTGCGGTTCTTTCCTACTTGCTTGGAGATCGAGAAAGGAATTAGGAGCTCGACGAGGAGAGGCTTATCTTGAGAGGGAGTGCTACTTTAAGCTGGAGTGCTTTCACCGCGCGGTTTCCCTGGTGGGCCGGGTCGGTTACCACGGTGGCCATTCTGGGTGCGTTCACCGTCTACGGGCTCTGGGTGACGTTCCTTGCTCCAGTGGCGGAGTACGCTGGGTATTTGCTCTCTCCGATGTATTCGCCGCCGGTGCCCAGCCCCTGGGACTGGCTCTCGCCGGCGGTGTTCGTCCTGTGGATACCTCTAGGTTTCAGGCTCTCGTGCTACTACTACCGCAAGGCGTACTACAGGGCGTTCTTCTGGGATCCCCCGAACTGCTCCAGCAAGGCCCAGCAGCGGGAGCCGCGAAGCCCAGAGAACTACCGGGGCGAGAGGAACCTATTCGTCTTAAACAACGTTCACCGGTACTTCCTCTACGGATCGATCGTGGTAGTGGCGTTTCTCTTGTACGAGGCGCTCCGGTCGTTCTTCCCAGATGGTGGGTTCGGGATCACCATCGGGTCGCTCCTTCTCCTGCTGAACGTGATCCTGCTCTCGGGCTACACCTTCGGCTGCCACTCCATGCGACACCTGGCCGGGGGTAGGGCGGACTGCTACTCCTGCGTGAGGGCGGGCAACCTGCGGCGCAAGACCTTCAACTGGGTAAGCGTGCTGAACGCACGACACATGTTCTGGGCCTGGACCAGCCTGTTCTCGGTGTGGGCCGCGGACGTGTACGTGCGCTTGCTCATGGCAGGCGTGCTACCGCAGGACCCCGCCATATGGGTACCTTAGAGGGTAGCGAAGGAAAGAGGAGAGGTTGATCTAGTGGAGACAGACGGACGGATTAACGGGGCTCGCGACCGGCACGAGGTCAAGGAGCACGACGTACTGATCATCGGCGCTGGCGGGGCGGGCCTTCGGGCCGCGATAGCCGCGACGCAGCAAGGGCTCTCGGTCGGCGTCCTCACCAAGTCGCTCACGGGGAAGGCCCACACGGTCATGGCCGAGGGCGGGATCGCCGCGGCCATGGGGAACGTAGATCCGGACGACTCCTGGCGGCAGCACTTCATCGACACGCTGAAGAGCGGGAAGTTCATCAACGACTGGCGGATGGCGGAGATCTTCGCCAAGGAGGCCCCGGACCGGGTCATCGAGCTCGAACAGTGGGGCGCGCTCTTCAACCGGACGAACGAGGGCAAGATCTCGCAGCGTCCCTTCGGCGCCCACACCTACCGCCGCCTGTGCCACGTCGGCGACAGGACGGGCCTGGAGATGATCCGGACGCTGCAGGAGAAGGTCCTCGCGACCTACACCACGGTCTACATGGAGACCACGGTCACCAAGCTCCTCAAGAAGGACGATCGGGTCGTCGGCGCTTTGGCTTACACCCGTGAGTCGGGCAAGTTCATCCACTTCAAGGCCAAGGCGGTCGTGATGGCGACCGGCGGCTGGGGCCGCATCTACAAGGTTACCTCTAACTCTTGGGAGGGGACGGGGGATGGTGTGGTCCTGGCTTACAACGCTGGCGCCGAGCTTGTGGACATGGAGATGGTGCAATTCCACCCGACGGGGATGGTCTGGCCCCCGGGAGTGCGCGGTCTGTTAGTTACCGAGAGCGTGCGCGGCGAGGGCGGCGTCTTGAGGAACTCCGAGGGCGTGCGGTACATGGAGAACTACGATGCCGAGAGGATGGAGCTCTCCTCAAGGGACGTGGTCTCCCGGGCCAACTACACCGAGGTCACGGAGGGGCGGGGGAGCGAGCACGGCGGGGTATACCTGGACATCACGCACCTCGGCTACAACAACATCCTGAAGAAGCTTCCCACGATGTACGAGCAGTTCAAGAACCTCGCCGACATAGACATCACCAAGGAGCCGATGGAGGTCTTCCCGACCATCCACTATACGATGGGCGGGGTCAAAGTAGATCCCGAGACCTGCGCGACCAACGTGCCGGGGCTCTTCGCCGCCGGGGAGGTCGCCGGAGGGTTGCACGGGGCGAACCGTTTGGGGGGCAACTCGCTCTCCGACCTCTTGGTCTTCGGCCGCAGGGCCGGCGAGGGGGCGGCGGCCTACGTCGAAGAGAGCAATCACTCGGCCGAGATCGAGGCTTCCGAGGTAGATGCTGAGAAGCAGCGGGTCTTGGAGCCCTTGGAGAAGCCGGAGGGCGATAGCGACGAGAACCCGTACACGATCCAGCAAGAGCTCCAGGAAGCGATGATGGAGCACGCGAACCTGATGCGCAATGAGGACTCCCTCAAGGAAGGCTTGGGCAAAGTTCTCGCGCTCAAGGAGCGTCTGGGGAACGTGAAGGTCAAGGGCTCGACGCTCTTCAATCCGGGCTGGCACACCTCGATGGACGTCTACCACCTGGTCCAGGTCTCCGAGATCATCCTGCGCTGCGCTTTGGAGCGCACGGAGCGGCGCGGGGCGCAGTGGAGGCTGGATTACGACGGGCCCGACGAGGAACTCGGGAAGGTCAACCTCATCGCAAGGAAGGATCAACAGGGCGAGGTAGGCATCGAGAAGCGGGAGATCCCCGAGATGCCGGAGCACCTGGCGGAACTGTTCGAGAAGGAGAAAGTGTCATGACGGAGGACAACGGCCAGGGCGACAGGGCGGCCTCCAAGGCCCACGCCGACCTGCACCAGGACGAGCTTCAGACCGCGAGCGGCACCGTAAAGCTCAAGGTTTTCCGGGGCGACGCTGAGGGCGGCGAGGAGGTCGAGTACGAGATACCGGCGGTCGAGGGGATGGTCGTCCTCGACGCCGTCCTGACGGTCCAGGCTCTGCAGGCGCCGGACCTCGCGGTGCGCTGGAACTGCAAGGCGGGCCACTGTGGGTCCTGCAGCGCCGAGATCAACGGCAAGCCCAAGCTGCTTTGCAAGACGAGGGTCGAGGAGTACGAGGGGCAGGAGATCCGGGTGCACCCCATGCGGGCGTTCCCGGTGGTGAAGGACCTCGTCTCGGACGTCAAGTGGAACTACGAGGTGTCGCGCTCGATCACGCCTTTCACCACCGACGAGCAGGCGCCGTTCATCATGTACGAAGAGGACGTCGAGCGTCTCTACGAGCCTAAGAGGTGCATCGAGTGCTTCATGTGCCAGGACGTCTGCCACGTCTTGCGCACCCACCACAAGCATCCCGAGTTCGCCGGTCCCCGCTTCTTCGTGAGGACGCAGTGGCTCGAGATGCACCCGAAGGACACGGAGAGTCGCCTGGGCGACCTCAAGGAGGAACACGGTCTCGGGTTCTGCAACATCACCAAGTGCTGCACCGAAGTTTGCCCGGTAGACATCAAGATAACCGACAACTCTATCATCCCCCTCAAGGAGCGCGTCGCCGACGAGTACTACGACCCGGCCAAGTGGCTGATGCGCAAGATCCGGGGCAGGAGGAGCCCGAAGACTGGCGAGATCTTAGGGAGTAACGGCGGGTAAAGAGAGAGCGGACGACGGGCTTCGAACCCGCGACCTCCAGCTTGGGAAGCTGGCGCTCTACCAACTGAGCTACGTCCGCATGAGAGGCCATTTTAGCACGTGGGGCGTAGCTCTAGCTCTACCGTGAACGCTCAAGAGTTCGAATTTTGTCCTCGATGCGGCGGTCCTCTCAGACTTTGTGAGGTCAAAGCCAGCGAGCCGGAGCGGCTCGTGTGCGGGGAATGCGGCTTCGTCTTCTACCAGGGGCCGAAGCTGGTAGCGGCGGCGATCTTCGAGCTCGACGGCGGGATCGTTCTTACCCAACGGAACATCGAGCCGGGCTACGGCAAATGGACCTTCCCGGGCGGCTTCGTCGAGCGGGGCGAGAGGGCCGAGGCCGCCGCCGAGCGCGAAGCGTTAGAGGAGGCAGGGTTGGAGATCGAGGTGGGGGAGATCGTCGGCCTGTACTCCTATGAGGACCAGGTGCCGGTCATCGCGGTCTTCTCGGGACGGGTCACGGGCGGAGAGCCGACCCCACTGGATGAGACGATGGCCGTGAAGGTCTTCCCCCGCGACGGGCTGCCGTGGAGCGAGATGGCTTTTCCGAGCACCGAGCACGCGCTAAAGGATTACCTCAGGAAGTTCTAGGGCTCGTGCGCCCACCGGCGGACCGTCTCGTGGTGGGGCGACCACGCCTCCCAGATCGACCTCGCCCACCACTCGATAAGCCCGGCATGCTCGGCGGGGTTCCTCGCCTGCCGCACGTCGAGGACCGTGACCTCGCCGAGCGAAGCGGGAGGGACCAGCCAAACGAAATCACGCTTGCGGTTCGCGGCCCTTTGCGTCGCTATCGTGGCTTCACTAGAGCCGCGACTCTTTTCGAGTGCGAGGTGAAGGCCGATCAGGTTAACGGCCACAGATCTGATAGACCGCCGCGAAGGGTACCCAGGATACTGTGCCATATAGGAGTCTGTGGACAGCCGGTGGGCGGACGCGTAACGGTAATCGCCGTACTCCTTCTCGAGGATCTCCAGGAAGATAGCCCAGCAGCCCGGCGAGGCACCCACGTACGATCGCGCCGAGACACCGACGTCGGGCAAGACGAGCGCGCCGCACCCGACGCACGGTTCTAGGGCTTCTACATCCGCGTGCGAACGCGAACCCTTCATCTTAGACAGCCGTTCTGGACGATCCATCGTCAGGACCCGCCCTCCGAGAGCACCTCCTCGGCCGCTGCCACGATCTCCGCCTCCTCTGCGAGACGCCCGACCCCCGGCTCCTCTTCCGCGGACGCCATAAGTCCTTCTGCCGGGTCAACGAAGGAGTGACCCCAGCCTTTTAGGGTCTCGACGTTGCGCTGGGTTGAGGGGTTGTTCCACATCTCGGGGTTCATTGCCGGGGCCCAGAGGACCTTCTTCGCGCCGGCGAGAATGGTGGCGGAGAGCAGATCGTCGCCCAAGCCGATCGCGGCTCGGGCCATCGCGTCGGCGGTGGCGGGGGCGACGAGGACGAGGTCGGCCCAGCGGGCCAGAGAGACATGCTCGACCCGGCCGGTCTCTTCCCACCAAGTCTCGTCGGTGTGGACGCGGCCCCCGGCGGCTATCGCGATGGTCTCTTCGGGGACGAAGCGGAAGGCGGCTTCGGTGGCTATAGTCCTGACCTCGTGGCCGGCTTCTTTGAGGCGACGAACCACACTGGGCGCCTTGTACGCCGCAATGCCGCCCGTAATGCCCACGAGTACGTCCGCCACGCCGGCAGTATACCCGGGCGCGTCCTCCGCCGCGCTTACGAGGGTCGGACGAGAACGTCGTACGCTCGGAGGAGGAGCGAAGGCAACGCCTCCGATCCCAGCGCCTCGCCCCGGCCCCGCCGCATTTGTGCTCACCGGCCAGCAGTTCACCCTCATCCTGCGGGCCGAGCAAGACAGTGATCATCTCGTGAAACTACGAGAACGCTTCCTGCCCGGCGGCGCCAGTTACGAGTCGGATAACGCCTCGGGCACCAGGTTCGGCCCTCAACCGAAACCGCTCTCGGACCTGATCTTCGCCACCTACGCCACGCCCGCGGCTCCGCCGCCCACGCTCTCCATAAACGTGACCGTTGTAGAGGGCAGCTCCGGGCAGAAGGATGCCGCCTTCACCGTGACGCGCTCTGGGGACCTGACCACCTTTCTCTCAACCTAAGCTTCGCCACCGAGGACGGCATGGCAACCGTGGCCGACAGCGACTATCGGGCAATGAGCGGCGGGCTGTTTTTACGCCCGGCCAGACCACCCAGACCATAAGGGTGCCGGTCAGGGGTGACGCGCTCGACGAGCGGACGAGACCTTCACCGTCGTGCTAAGCAATGCCTTCGGCGCCACGATCTCCGATAGCACAGACCAGTGGGAGGAGCCGGCAAGGACACGATGAGCGCGGGAGCCTGCAACGACAAGAACGCCTCCAGGGTGGGGGTTACCGGGGTAGCGGTGAGCGGGGGACCGGAACGGACGTGTTGTGCACGGCCGACCGCGGGGACACGGTGGGAGGCTGCCGTAGAGCAGGGCCCCCCTCTGAGCGGCCTACCCCACGACGGTCCTAGAAGTGAGGAGGGCGGGACGCGCACGAAGAGCTTCGCCCTCTCCTCGTGACAACCGCGAAGGCGCCCCCTCGGGGCGTGAGCCGCTAAGATATAAGGTCGTGGAAGGGACGCTGAAAGGCAAGGCGGCGGTCGTGACCGGCGCTTCGAGCGGCATCGGGGAGGCTGCGGCGCGGGCGCTGTCGGTGCGGGGCGTAGCTGTCGTGCTGGCGGCCCGCGCCGAGGAGAAGCTGCGGTACCTGGAGCGCGAGATCCTGGCCGCCGGGGGCCGGGCTTTAGCCGTAAAGACCGACGTTTCGGACGAAAGCTCGGTTGAGGCACTGGTTGAGCGGGCGGTTGAGGAGTTCGGTTCTCTGGATATCCTGGTGAACAACGCGGGGCTCGGGCTCTCGGGACGCGTCGCCGAACTGCGCGTCGAGGACCTACGCTACCTCTTCGAAGTGAACCTCTTGGGCCCCTTGCGCTGCGTGCAGGCGGCCCTGCCATACATGACGCGGGGTGGGCGCATCGTCAACGTATCCTCGGTGTTGGGAAACCGCGCCATACCAAAAGTCGGCGGATACTGCGCCACGAAATTTGCCCTGAACGCACTCTCCGACGCCTTGCGGGTCGAGATCGCGGAGCGGGGCGTGACGGTCACGAGCGTATATCCGGGGACGACCCGGACGGCTTTCCGGGATAACTCCCGGCGCACGAAGGACGAGAAGCGCGGCTGGCGTCCCAGGGGCGTAACGCCCGAGAGGGTGGCACAGAAGATCGTGCGTGCCGCCGAGGAGGGAGGGCGGGACGTCTACGTCACCCTCCCGGACAGGCTCTTCGTGGTCGGGGCGACGCTGGCCCCGGGTCTCTTCGACCGTTTGCTCCGCCGCTGGACGAGGGATTGAGCGTTTTATGGGCTTCGAGGAAAGCGCTCTGACCAGGCTCCGGCGCTACCGCGAGGAGGCCGACCTCTCTTTGGAGGTACGGCGCGGCATCGAGGAGGCTACCCGCCGCTTCTCCGAGCGGCTCTTCGTGGGCCTGGAGTACGCGGCGGCTCTGGGACGTCGGGCCGGCTTCGGGCTGGAGGCCGAGCGCGCGAACGACGTGCTCGTTTTGCGGGTGGAGGCAGCGAAGCTTCCTGGCGCCGAGGCGCGCCTCACACTTGGGCTCGTCAGGGGCGTTGCGGCGGAGACGGACGAGGACCTGATGCATGAAGCCCTGAGCCGCTTTCACCTCGACCCGTCCGGCTACTCGGGCCGGATCCTCGGCTGGTCGGAGGAGGCAGGGGAGGAGCCCTGCCAGACCTTCGCCGTGTACGGGGACGGCGTGTGGAAGACCAAGGGCCTCTTCGCGGCGAAGGCCCGCGGGCGGGTAGACGACCCGGACGACGTACTCAACGGCTTCTGCCTGCGGGTGCTCGGGCGCCTCGTGGATCTCGCGGCGCTCACCGGGGGTGCGGGGCGGCGATGGACGCAAGGACCTTATACCCTCCCAGACCTCCTGTCCGGCAAGGAGCACCCGACCAAGATACGCTGGCCAAGGTAGGAGGCGTTAGCCCTCGAACACTTTGACCGAGCGGACTTTGTAGCCTCGGGAGCGAGGGAGAAGAGGCTGTGGGGTGCTAGGTCTTCCAGGGCCTCGGCTATCTCTTCGTCAGTGCGGTCTTTGAGGGTGTTGCGGAGGTCTTTGCGGTTGATCTGGCTGTACCCCAGGAAAGAGCACAATCTCGCGTAGAGGACCTTCGGGGCGGGTGGCGTGGAGGAGGGTGAGCCCCTTTGCCGGTGCCAGACCTCAAGGACCAACACCTTTGTGCTATCGTCGTGTATCTTATAGACGAGCCGGTAGCCTCCGACCCAATGCGCCGCTCATCTTCTCGCCCGCTGAGCCTACGGCATCTTGGCGGACGAGAGTTCTGGCCGGGGTCTCGAATGGCTACGTCTATGCGGCTTTGAATGTCCGTTGCCAACCGGGCCACCTGCTTCTGTACCTTGCGGGAACCTCTACCGCAAAGGCCATACTAGTCGCCGGTGACCTTGCCCTCTCGAATCTCTTGCATGGCCTGCTCCCAGGGGATGACTTCTTCCTCGCTCCGCTCGATGACCGCCTTGGTATTCCTGCTGGCTTGTAGGGCTTCCAGGTCCTCCATCTCGTCCTCGATCTCCCGCAGCCGCTCGTATTCTTCTATATCGAGTACTACCCCGATACGCTTACCTTTCTCGTCGGTCAGGTAGCGCGCTCTCATGTCCAGCTCCGCTACCGGCTTCGCTCTTCGGCCTCGGCCTTCACCGGAGGACGGTGCGCACCGTTTCGCCGACGGCGGGGGTGTGGATCTTGTAGCTGGGTGCCAGGCGGTAAGCCAGGTCGCTTATGCGCCTCTTCGAGCCGTGGATGAGGATGATCTGGCTGGGTTTTAGCTTCTCGGTTATCCCGAGGAGCTCGTCCTGGGTGCAGTGGGCAGCGAAGCTAACCTTCTCTACCCGCCAGCCTTCCTCCTCGCCGGGAGCGCGGGAGGCCCCGTAGGAGGCCTGGGCGTTGGAGGGCAGGATCACGGCGTTCACCGGGTCGTCCTGCAGGCGCCTCCGGTAGAAAGCCGACGCCCCGCCCTGCATCGTCACCGGCGAGGCGATGATGGCGCACGGGTTCGAGAGCACCCGCTCACGGGCCTTATCGTCGTTGGCGACCGCCCGGATGTTCTCCCCGAAGAAGAGCTCTTTAGGGTCCGTATGCTGTAGGTACGGCTTCATGTAGCCGAGCTGCTCCGCGTACAGACGCTCGGAGGTGGTCACTACCGAGCCGTCCACGTAGATGAAGACGTCGCGGTCGAGGCCGTACTCCTTGCCGTAGTGCTTGAGGCCGAGGATGATCTCCTGCGCCTGGCCCAAAGCGTACGTAGGGATCAGGACTATCCCTTCGCGTTCCACAGTGGTCTCGTTGATGACCTCGATCATGGTCCGTATCGACTCGCTAAAGGGCTGGGGCTTCTGGTCGGCTAAAGTTGCCTCCATGATCAGGAGATCTATGTCCTTCACCTCGGGTAACCGCGCCGAGGGGATGGAGAAGTGGTCCTCCAAAGAGATGTCGCCGGTGTGGAAGACTGTCGCCGAGCCGGTCTCGAAGAGCACGCTCGCCGCCCCGAGGATGTGACCGCTCTCGGTGAGCGTGATCCTGGCGTCCCCGACCTTTATGGGCTTGCCGAACGGCACGGGGGAGAGACGCCTCCTCACCTCGCTCAAAGGCGCCCCGCCAGACAGGCCACCGCCCATTGCCGCGTGGTCGTTGAGCGCGCTCGCTATGAGCTTGGCCGAGGGTGGCGTGCAGTAGATCGGCACGTCCGGTCGATCCCGGACCAGGAGTGGTAACGCCCCGCAGTGGTCTAGGTGGGCGTGCGTAATCACCACCGCGTCGAGCCCCTTTAACGCCCGAAAGTCGGGCGTCAGGATCCCTCGGCCGTCGGGCTTTATGCCGGCGTCTACCAGGACCCGCGTCCCCCCGAAGTCTAAAAAGTGGCTGCTACCGCCGACCTCGCCTGCCCCGCCTAAAGCCCTAAACGAGAGCGTCGGCCAGGGCTTCGCACGGGTGACCTCCGCGCTCTCGGAAGGCTCTTCGCTCGAAACGTCGTCCATTACGGCTGCTGCTCTGGCCGATCCGAGCGCCGCGAGCGTGTCCGCGCCGCCGACGGCGCTAACGGCGGCGCGGGACGGTGAGGGGTCCGGATCTTCCGCGGACTCTTCGCCGCTCTGTTGGGTGTCCGAAGAGCGCCTGGGGGAGCGGGGCTCACGCAGGTCGGCGTGGGCGCGGAGCACGTTGCCCATGAACTCCATAAGTTGGGCGGTCCGGGCTGCGGCGTCTAGAGAGTTAGGGAGGGCGCTCACCTCATTCTTGACCGCGCGGACGAGGAGCTCCCCGAAGCCCTCGTCCGCGAAGCGGGCATTCTTGAGGGCGTCCCGGATCCTGTCCCGCTCGGCGACGACACTTCCCAGCTCCTCGTGCAGCTCCTCCAGGCGCTCGGCGGCGGAGGAGTAGGCCCTCCGTTCGCCTTCGAGGATGCGCTCGAGATGCCGGGCCCTCCGCTCTAGTCCCTCGACCTTCTCGCTCATCTGGTCCCGGAGATCAAGCGCAGCGGTGGCCTTTTCTTCGGACCTTCTCGCTCCTACCTCGGCGTCCTCTTTCTCGCCGCGCAAGACCTCGACTTCGCGCCCCAAAGCCGCGGCCCGCTCGTTGGCCGCCCTCGAGGCGAACGAGAGCCGCTCGTTCTCGCGCTTGAGGTGCTCGAATTGGGCTTCGAGCTCCGCGATGCGGGCATCTTCAGTGGCCCTTTTCTCGGCCTTCTGGTTCTCCTCGCGCCAGCGCCGTGTTAGGGCTTCCACGACCTCCTCATCGGGCTCGGCCTCGTCGCTCAAGGCTGCCAGGAGCAACCCTTCCGTGGTGTGAGCCTTCGCGAGCTCCTCGACGTTGTCGGGCTCGAGGTCCTCCAGTGCCTCGTACGTCTCGGGCGGTATCTGCTCCGCGACCGCAGTGCGGAAGGCGCTCCAGGCGGTGACGTCGTTTATGATCCTGCGGGAGATGCCCCTCAGGATTGCCGACCCGCCTCCAGACTTGCGGGTCAGGGCGTCGGCTTGTATACCCCTGGGGAGCAGGGCCTCTTCGAGGCCGGGGACGTTCTTGCAGAGCTCTGCTAGGGTCTTCCTCGTGTCTAGGCGAGCGAGGCGGCGCTGCAGGAGTTCCTCCGGAAGGCTTTTGGGTGGGAGCGAGGGCGGCGCGACCCTGCCGGTGTCCTCACCCGTGTCCTCAGTTCCGCCGTCTTTGGGTATAGGATCTGACATCGTATCTCCCCTCACGAATGCTAATGTTCTCTGGCGATCTCATACGATCCAGATTTTATCATGGGCTTATTCCCGGCCTCGTGGGGCTTCTCTCGGGCGGGGGCTTGCTATAAACTCCTCGCGTGATGGGCGAGAAGCCGGAGAACGAGGCGAAGATACGGGCGTATTCGCCCGGCCGCTACCCGATCCTCGTCGTGGAACTGCCTTCGGGCGAGCTACGGACGTTCTACTACGAGACCGGCTACGACCCCGAAAGAACCAAGCCGGTGGCCGAAGACTGGCTCCGGGAGAACGCCATAGGCCGTCACAGTTTCGTCGAGGTGAACCCGCCCCGTGAGGTCCAGCTCTTGGCCCTCAGAGACTACGTTCGCCGGGAACTCCTCGAAGAACCCTAAAAGAACCTTCGGTGCCCCGGCCTGCGTGACGCGGTCCTTTTAGGGCTGGGAGCGCTTACTCTGGCTCTTCTGCTGAGCGCTCTTCTGTTGGCTGTTGCTCGCGCCGCTACTCGTGCTCTGTTGTTGGCTATTGCTCGCGCCGCTACTCGTGCTCTGTTGCGGTTGGGGCCCCTGGCTCGTGGTAAGGGTCACCGTGGTTCCAGGGGGAGCCTGAGTACCCGCTTCGGGGTTCGTGCTGAGTACCTCGTTCTCCGGCCGGTTACTCGGTACCATCGTTACGTTCCGGTTCACGCTCAGGCCTGCGGCTTGCAGGTTCTGGGCTGCCGTGATCCAGTCCTGGCCCGTGACGTCCGGAACGGTCACTTGGCTGGGTCCAGAGCTGACTGTGACGGCCACGGAGCTGCCCGGCTCCGCCTCGCTGCCAGCCTTCGGGCTCTGGGAGACGATGGAGCCCTCCGGCACCGAGTCACTCGGGGTCGTGCTCTGCGAGCCCAGCCTTAGGCCGGCCTCTTCGAGTATCCCTCTCGCCTGGACTGGCGTGATGTTCGCCACGTCCGGCACCTCGACGGTCCCGGGTCCCTCGCCGATCGTGATCGTAACGGTCGAACCAACCTCGGCCGTCGCTCCGCCCCGCGGGTTCTGCTCCATCACGTAGCCCTCGTACTCTGCGGAGCTCTCCTCGGTCCTCTCATCGACCTCGAAGCCCGCCCCTCTCAGGATCCGCTCGGCACCCTCGCGCGTTTCGTCCGTGACGGCGGGCACCTCGGCCACCTGGCGTGCGCTGGTGACGACGGAGATCTCCGATCCCCGCTCGGCTTCTCCGCCCGGCTCCGGGTCCTGGCTCAGGATCGCCCCTACGGGTTTTTCGCTGTCTTCCCTGTCCACCTCACGGACCTCGAAGTCCTCGCCGGCTATGCCCTGCGCTTCCCGGACCGACGCGGCGTCCGTAAGGTCCGGGACCTGGGCCGGCGGGGTGAGATCCGGGAGCAGGCCCAGGGCGTTAGCGCCCCCGCCGAGCAGGGCGAGGAGCAGGAGCAGTGGGAGTAGAAAAAGGGGCCATCTCCGGCGGCGTTTGTCTTCCTTCGCTTCCGCTGGAGGCACCGGCGCCACCGGGGTCTGCTGAGCCGTTCCCGCGGGCGCGACGCGGTTCATCACGCGGGTCGCCTCCAGAGCTGCGGGTTCGAGACCGTCGAGAACCCTCTCCAGGTCTTCTATGAGTTCGTCGGCGTCGGCGTAGCGGTCGCCAGGGTTTTTGGCGAGCAGCCTGACGGTGACGGCGTTTATTCCCTCGGTCACCTCGGGGTTGATCTCCCGGGGAGGGGTGAGGTGGCCGTTGACGTGCTTCATCGCTATGCCTAAGGAAGTCTCCGCGTCGTAGGGGAGGGTCCCGGTAAGCATCTCGTAGAGGACCACTCCCAGGGAGTACAGGTCGCTCTGGGGACCCACCGGGTCGCCCATCGCCTGCTCGGGCGAGATGTAGTGTGCCGTGCCCAGGATCAAACCCGTCTTCGTCATCGTGTCGGAGGTGGCGGCCCGGGCGATCCCGAAATCCCCGACTTTGACGTCGCCCGCGTCGGTGATGAGGACGTTGTGTGGCTTTATGTCCCGATGCACGACCCCGGCATAGTGGGCGGCCCTCAGAGCCTCTGCGATCTGCAACGCTACCGCCGCCGCTGTCCGTGGCATCAGGGCGCCGCGTTTGAGGATGCGGTCCTTCAAGGTGCCGCCGGGCAGGTACTCCATCGCTATGTAGTACGTCCCGTCCTCGGACGCGCCCCGATCGTAGATCGAGATTATGTTCGAGTGACTAAGGGCGGCGGCGCTCTGGGCCTCTCGCCTGAAGCGCTCGACGAACTCGTCGTCGGCAGAGTAGCGCCCGCTCATGATCTTTAGCGCCACGTCCCGGTCCAGGACATCGTCGTGGGCGAGGTAGACGTCGGCCATGCCCCCGGAACCCAAGGGCCTGACGATTCGGTAGCGGTTGTCTACGAGCTGTTCCAAACTTAGGGCATTATAGCGTTAGCCGCTCTGTCTCTGGCCAGAACTCTGGCTCGGGCCCTGACCAGGGGCCTTTTGCTGACCAGGGACTGCTTTCTGGTTCTGATCGGGATTCTGGAAGGGGAACCCGTTCTTTGGTTGGGCGGGCGGAGCTTTCGTTTTCGGTTGGGTGGGTTGGGTGGTCTCCGGCGCGGTGGGTTGGGTGTTCTGTTGAGTCTCGGTTGGACCGATATAGGCCTCCATGAGACGGCGGGCGATGGGGAGGGCGGACTTGAAGCCCTCCTGCCCATTCTCGACGAGGACGGCCACGGCGATCTCGGGGTCGTCCGCCGGGGCGAAGGAGACGAACCAGGAGTGGAGCTCGCCCCCCGGGGCTTCCGCGGTGCCGGTCTTTCCAGCCACCTTGATGCCAGGGATTTGGGCGCCGGTCTCCTCGTCGGTGATAGACTTCTGCATCATATCGTTGAGCGTCTGTGCGGTCTCCGCGTCCAGTACCCCTCCTCGGACGCGGGGGGTGGGCTTGTCGAGAATGACGCCGTCCGGAGAGCGTACCTCCCGTACCAGGCGGGGTTCCATCATAGTCCCGTCGTTGGCGACGGCCCCGGTCATGTTTGCCATCTCGAAGACGTTGGTAACGATCGGGCCCTGGCCGAAGGCGATCTGGGCTATGTACCCCTGGACCCACTGCTCGGGTGGGAGTTCGCCCAAGGAACTCGGGGCCACGGGCAGCGGGAAGTCCTCGTAGGGGTCTTCGAAGCCGAAGTCTAGGGCGGTCTGGGCCAGGAGCTGGGCGCCCACCTCCTCGTAGGCGATCCTGGCGAAGACGGTGTTTATGGACTTCCCGAGGGCCTCCGTGAAGGTCACCTCCCCGTACTCTCTGGCCCTGTAGTTGTACACGTCGTACCCCGGCGTCTCGTAGGTTCCGGTGTCGTCGAACTCGTCTTCGGGGTCCACCCCGGCCTTGAGGGCTGCGGCGGCCGTGATGACCTTGAAGACCGAGCCCGGCGGGTAGAGCCCCTGCATCGCCCGGTTCAAGAGGGGGGCCTCCGAGTCCTGCACGAGCTCGGGGAAGTTCTCGTCTATGTTGTTCGGGTCGTAGGAAGGGTAGGAGACCATCGCCAGGATCTCGCCGTTCTTGGGGTTCAGCGCGACGACGGAGCCTCGGCCCGTGCTGCTCTGGGCGAGCTGGTCGTAGGCGAAGCGCTGGAGCTCGGGATCAAGGGTGAGCGTGACGTCGTTGCCGGCCTGGGGACCGCCTGTGACTTGGTTTATCAGCCCGTCCAGGGTCTCGGGCTCGCCGCCTCCGGAGAGGTTGTTGTTCTGGCCGATCTCGACCCCGCTCGCCCCGTATCTGGGGCTCCAGTAGCCGATAACGTTGGAGTACACCGACCCCTCCGGGTAGACGCGGCCGTAGGTGCCGTTGTCCTGCTCTTCGCTGCGGGCCAGCACCGTCTCGCCGTCGTTCGCCAGGATCAGGCCGCGCGGGACCGCCTGGACCCGCTGGGACTGCAATGAGTTGGCCGGGTCAGTCGCTAAAGACTCCTTCGCGTAGACCTGCCAGTAGGCCATGACGCCGACCAGAGCGACAAAGCCGGCCACGAAGAGGTAGAAGGTGCGCCTGAGCTGGGCGTTCAAGCTTTCCCCGCCGCCCCACGCCCCGGTGCCTCTTCTTCGTCGGCGATACGTTCGCCGGCCTTCTCGGAGACGACCAGGAGGAGGGCCGTGAGGATGAAGTTGCCGACCACCGAGGAGCCACCGTAGGAGACGAAGGGCAGGGTGATGCCGGTCAAGGGGATAGCCTTCGTGACGCCGCCGATGATAACCAGGGTCTGCAAAGCGAACATGGCCGTGAGCCCGAAGGCGAGGAGTTTGGAGGCGTCGTCCTCGGCGAGGAGAGCTATCTTCATGCCCCGGTACACGAAGACGAGGAAGGCGAGGAGCAAGGCCGTCGCCCCGAGGAGCCCCAGCTCGCTGGCGACGGTGGAGAAGACGAAGTCCGTCTGGACGTTGGGGATGGTCTGGGAGAAGCCTTCGCCAAGGCCCGTGCCGGTGATGCCGCCATCGGCGATGTTGAAGATGCTCTGAATGATCTGGAACCCCGACCCGGAGGGATCGGACCAGGGATCTAGCCAGATCTGAACGCGCACTTGTACGTGCGAGAACATGAGGTACGTCGCGAACGAGCCCAAAGCGAAGAGGAGCGAGCCGAGGATGACGTAGGCGATCCGACCCGTCGCCGCGTAGAGCATCAAGAGGGGTACGGCGAAGAAGAGCAGGCTGCTCCCGAGGTCCTTCTCGAAGACGAGGAGCCCTAGAGAAACCGCCCACACGAGCGCCACGGGCCCGAAGTACTTCAGCGGTGGCAGCTGCACCCCCATCAACGAGCGGCTCGTCGCCGCCCAGAGGTCGCGCTTCTCGGCCAGGTAGCCGGCGAAGAAGACGACGAGCGCGATTCTGGCGAACTCGGAGGGCTGGACGTTTACCGGGCCTACGGCGACCCAGAGCCTGGCGCCGTTTACCTCGTAGCCCAAGGGCGTGAAGGTCGAGGCTATCATGCCGAGGGCGGCCAAGGCGAGGAGGTACTTGTAGGCGAACAGCTTGTGGTAGTCACGAAAGAAGAGGATCACGAAGAGGAGGGTGCCGCTCCCGACGAGGATCCAGACTGCCTGGGTCAGGGCGAGGTTCTCGACGCCTTCCACCTCGGAGGTGAGCCGGTAGATCAGGACGAGCCCGACGCCGGTAAGGAGGGTCACTATCGCTAAAAGAAGGGCGTCCGCGTGCGGCAAGAGGAGCCGCACAACTAAGTAGAGCCCGAAGAGGGTGCCAGAATAGTACGCGCCGTAGATCAGGGGCGGGCTGTTGGCCTCCTGCACGAAGATCAGGGTGGTGAAGCCCAGGGTGGTGATGACGAGCGCCAGGGCCATCGGCAGGGCCGCGCGTTGGGTCATCGTCTCACCACCCTAGCGACTGCTCTCCAGATCGTTCACGACGTCCTCGACCTGCTCCTCCGACGAGTAGAGTCTGTGCTCCTCGATCTCGTCCCGGTAGCGTTCCTGGACCTCGGACTCTTCGAGGCTCGTCCTCCGGACCTCCTCGTTCAGCACGGGCGCATAGGGCAACCCTCGGTAGAGCACCACCTCGCCCCCGTCGAAGCCCAGGAAATACCTGCTCTGGCTCCAGAGGTAGACGGGCGTCAGGGCGGCCGCTAGCACCAGCGCCACCGCCAAGACCCGGACGAACGCCACCAGGGTCCGCCCGTAACGCCCACGCTTCTGGCGCGTCCTCGCGCGCTTGCGCGCGGCTGCGCGCTCGCGCGCTCGCGCTCGCGCGCCCTGGTTCCCGCTCTCCAGGCGGCGCTCTGTACCGCTGGTGTCGTCTGCCTCCTCCGGTGCGACGGTCCTCATCTCCTGAGTGTCGCCCCGACGCGGGGGCGTGGCGGGGGGTTCCTCCTCTTTTACGTCCACGATCACGACGGTGACGTTGTCCACGCCGCCGGCATCGAGGGCTGCCCGGACGAGGGCGCGGGATGCCCTTTCGGGACCTTCGGGTAAGGAGGCGAGGAGATCTAGCATCTTGGGCTCGGGGACCATATCCGTGAGGCCGTCGGAGCAGAGGAGAAGACGGTCCCCGGACTCGACGGGGAGCACGATCGTGTCGACCTCGACCTCGTCCTCTGCGCCCAAAGCGCGCGTGATCAGGTTCTTCTGCGGGTGCTCCGAGGCTTGGGCGCGCGTCAGGTCGCCGCTCCGGACGAGCTCGGCGACCAAGGAGTGGTCCTCGGTGAGGGGCCTCAGGTCGCCGTCCCTTAAGAGGTACGCCCGGGAGTCACCGACGTGCGAGATCTCCGCGACCGGCTGCTCTTCTCTTACGCCGAACCGCATCGCCACCACGGTCGTCCCCATGTTCGAGAGCTTCTCGTTGCCCCTTGCGGCATCGAGGATGCGCCTGTTCGCCTCTCCTATGGCGTCCTCCAACGACTCCGAGGGCACGACCTCTTTGAGGACCTCGATAGCGATGGAGCTCGCGACCTCCCCGGCCTCGAAACCACCGATGCCGTCAGCGACCACGAAGAGCGTCTCGTCCCGGCCCGTGCCCACCAAGATGGAGTCCTCGTTGTTCTTGCGGACATTGCCCGGGTCTGTGGCGCCGTGGTGTTCGAGGAGGAGCATCCTAGAAATTTACTCCGAGTACCTGAACGTCGTCGAGCCCACCCGCACCCGATCGCCGCTCCTCAAGAGCGTGGCGCCGACGGTCTTGCGGTCGTTGACGTAGGTGCCGTTGGTGGAACCCGTATCCTCGAGGTACAGAAGGCCGCCGTGGCGGGTGAGCCTGGCATGCTGCCCTGAGACGTAGTCGTCGTTCTTCAGGACGATGTCGCTCGCGTTCGAGCGGCCGATGCTCGTCGTGCCGCTCGCCACCGGGAACCTGGCATTCGGCGCGAGGACGTCCGAGTCCTCGACCACGAACGCCGAGAAACCGTTCCGGCTTTCGCCACCGAAGGCTTCCGAGCTGCCGCGCGGCGCAGCGCCCTTTCCGGGGACGAAGGTCTCGTCCTCGGGAACGGCGCGCAGGTCGCCGATGCCGCGCCGGACCACGGCGTAGATGAAAGCGAAGAGCAGGAGCAAGAGCAGAGCCTTCGCCGCCAAGAGCGGCACCTGCAGGTCGATCACACCCCTACCGCCTCCTGTAGCCTTCTTCGTCCCCGGGGGCCGCATTGTCCATCCGCCGAACGAAGCGGGCAGTGATCCCGCCGAAGGTCAGCTCGTCGCCGCTCTCGATGCGCTCGCGGTCTATAGGCGCGCCGTCGAGGAGGGTGCCGTTGGTCGAGCCTAAATCCTCGACCACGAAGCCGTTGTCCGAGCGTGAGAGCCGGGCGTGCCGCCGCGAGACGTTCAGGTCCGAGATGACGATGTCGTTCTCCTCGCTCCTGCCCACGTTCCACGGCCCCCGTCCCTCCAGGGAGTGCGTCCTATCCCCCACGACCACCTCCGACATCTCCCGCGCGAGCCCGTGCTTCTTCGCCTCCTCGGCGGAGATGGCGGCGGTGCCCTGGCCTTCCTCGCTGGTTCTCTCGGTGCGGAAGATGCGGGTCTGGCCCGAGGTGTCTTCCGGGGCCCCCTTCTCGCGGGGCCCGTCGGCGGGGCCGGTTAGCCTGGCGGTCACGCCGAACTCGCCGAAGCGCAAAGATTCTTCGGTTACGAACTGGATCTTCGGCGGGGTCATAAGATGGTAGCCTTTCGAGCGGGCGTGGGACGAGGCGTATTGGACTAGCTCGTCTCCCAAGGCGCTCTGGTAGGCCCTGATGGATTCCGTGTCTGCCTTTGAGAGGTGAACGGTGAAATCGTTCGGGGCGTAGGTCCTGGAGACGCTTACCATGCGGCCCTCGTCCATCTGCTTGACAAGACCCTTGGCGATCTCGACCGGGTGAACCTGGCGCTTGAAAGCGCGACCGAAAACCCCCTCCACGAGAGACTCCATCCGCTTCTCTATCGAACGCAGGAAACCCAAAAAGACCTACCTACTAATCCTGGATATCAGATACCTTACAGCCCCGTACATTATAGCCGCGAGACCCAAAGAAGTCATAGCCTCTAAACGCGCCTCCGATGTGGCCGGGACCGCCAAAACGTAACCCAAAACGCCGCCGACGACCGCGAGGCCGAGTCCCAATACCCACCGCCCGAACCGCTCCGCCGCTGCGACCAGCAGGCCCATAGCGGCCCAGACGACGGCCAGCACGCTAAACGCGGGGTACGTCCGGACGAGTAACTCCCCCTGTTGGAGAAGCTGCACGGGACCCAAACTCCTCGGTAGCAGGTTGCCCAGAGAAAGGCCGAGGTAGGGGATCACTCCGTCCCCGAAGTAGGAGAGGTCGTAGAAGACGAGCGCGTAAGCTCCCGCCGCCGCCGATAGGGCGGCCCCCAAAGGCCCCATGAGCGCCCCGAAGAAGAGCGGCAGCCCCGCCCCCAGGTCCGTGGCGGCGAACGGGATGGCGAGGAGCGGCCCCAAAGGGAGTCGGCTCATGTCCTGACTAGCGGAGCCGACGGCGACCCACAGGCCCCCCACGGCCGGTAGGAAAGCCGCGAACCCGAGGCCCGCCTGCTGGCTCATCACCAGCGCCACCGCCAGGGCGACTATTACCCCCAAAGAGCCCAGGCGTGGCAAGAGGTAGCTCAAGACTCCGAAGCCCGCCGCGACCCCTAGGGCCTCCGCACCGTTGAACAAGAGCCCGGCCCCGAGGTAGCCGAGCCAGCCGGCGATCAGCCCGTTCACGATCCTCAAGATCTGACCCGCGTACCTCTCGGCGATAGGGACTTTCTCCTTTGTGGCGCTCCTGGGGGAGCCCTTGGTAGTGGCACCGGTGCTCTCGCGGCGGCCGGTGAGGAGCCTCAGGGCCGCCGGGGCGCTCCGGGGCCGGTGGGCCGGGTTCGGGGAAGTCGCGCGGTTCACGAACTCTAAGAGGTGTGGCGGCAACTCGTCCGGCTGGTGGGCCAGAAGCGCCCGGGCGGTGGCGCCGACGGCGTAGACGTCGGTGAGTTCAGTGGGGTTTTCGCCGTCCAGGATCTCGGGTGCTATGTAGCCAGGGGTGCCGACGGCGTAGCCGATCTGCGTCAGGCGTGTGTCCCCGGCCCGGTAGGCCACCCCGAAATCGGTGAGTTTCACCCTACCGTGGTCGTCCACAAGGGCGTTCTGGGGCTTTATATCCCGGTGGATGACCCCCTGCGAGTGAGCGTAAGATAGGGCTTCGAGGATCTGGGCCAGAACGTCCACGACCTCGTCCAGAGAGTAGTGTCTGGCGGCGACGTCGAGCGGCACCCCGTGGACGAACTCGGTCACCAGGTACACCTCAAGATCCCCGGGGATGACCTCGATGGTCTCGACGATGTTCCTGTGACGGAGGCCCTCGGCGATCTGGCCTTCCCTCAAGGCCCGCGAACGCTCCTTGGCGCTGTAGATCGGGATGACCTTGACGGCTACCTCCCGGGCGCCGCTAAGCCCTCCGAGAAAGCCCTTCTTCCGGGAGCCGTCCGCGGGATGCGCCCGCCACACGGTCGCGAACCCGCCCCGGCCGACCATCTCCGCGAGCGCGTAGCGACCCTGGCCGGGAGCTTGACCACCGATGTAGCGCGTCTCGGACACGTACGGCTATTTTATAGCGTAACGCGGGCCATTTGTTACTAGCCTCCGAGAGAAGCTCGTAAAGTGTAGTTTTTCGCCCCCCGGCTTGGTAGAATCTGCCGGGTTTCCGGGCGAGTGGCGGAATTGGTAGACGCGCTAGGTTCAGGGTCTAGTGTCCGAGAGGACGTGGGGGTTCGAGTCCCCCCTCGCCCACGACGAAGCCGCCCCCTCCGAGGAGGGGGCGGACCTCTATCTACGTAAGTAGGGGGTTGTTCGTGGAGCGCAGATCCCACAGGTCCGCAACGTCGGTCCGGCGCCCGAGATCCACGGGCTCCAGGGGCGGCCCCAAGCGACCCCGCCGCGAGCAGCGAACCCTGCCGCCGTGGCTTACGCTCCTGGGAAGCATACTGTTCCTCGTCCTCTGCTTCGCCTTCATCTTCTTCGTCGCCAGGAGCTGCGTGGCAGCCCAGGAGGGCACCCAGGTCCGCAAATACGTAACCAGCGCGGACAGTACTCTAAGCGACTCGGCCAACGTGGGCAACGAGGAGCTCGAGCCCGCGATCTCGGGCGCCCTCGAAGATCCTGGGAACCTGGACGCTGCGGCCGTCCGCCGGGCGGCACACGCGACCCAGAAGGGTTACTTGGACGCCCTGCGCAACGAGGAGGTGCCGCCGGAGTTCGAGGACGCCCACCACTACATGGTCACCGCTCTGGGCATCCGCTCCGCCGCGACCGAGAACCTGGCCGAGACGGCGGAAGGGAACAGCGAAGAGTTCGGGGGGGTCCTCTCGTCGGCGGTGGAAGACTACAAGCTCAGCGACGAGCTCGTCGGCAACCACTTCGTCCCCGCCTCCGAGGAAGCCCTCAAGGAAGCTAACCGCAGGAGCGATCAGAACTATCTCTACGAGCCCAAACCGTTCATGGACTATGGGGCTTTGGGTCTCTCTAGTAGCGGCGCCCGAGACGAACCCTCCGTCCCCGAAGACCCCAGCACCTCGCGCGACGTGAGGGTCTTGGGCGTCCAGGTCGCCGGCCGACCGTTGCCCCCGGGCGGTAACGTCGTCCTCACCGGCTCCGATGAGCTCGTCTTCTCCGTAACCGTTGCCAATAGCGGCGAGGTCGCCGAGGCCAGCGTCCCGGTGGAGGTCGTCCTCAACACCAGGGCCGAGCGACAGGCTCTGCAGGCGACCGTCGAGCGCATGGAGCCTAACGGTCAGACCACCGTGGAGGTCAGGGGCTTCAGGCCCGGCGAGTTCGAAGAGACTGCCGAGGTCAACGTCAGGGCCGGCCCCGTCGAGTACGAGCAGAAAGAGGACGACAACACTTTAGAGGGTACGGTGACGTTCGGGATCTAAAGAAGGAGCTAGGGACTTGGTAACGGCGGTTGTCTTGGTTAGAACAGAGGGAGAGAGGGTGCAGGAGGCGGCGCAGGCCATGCTCAAGGTCGAGGGCGTGACCGAGGTCTACTCCGTGACCGGCCCCTACGACCTCGTCGTCATGGTGAGGATACCCGACTTCGAGCGGCTCGCCGAGATAGTGCCCGAGAGCCTCGCCCAGATCTCCGGCGTCGCCCGCACCGAGACCATGGTCGCCTTCCGCTGCTACTCTAACTACGACCTCGACCGCATCTGGTCCCAAGGGTTTGAATAGCTATCAGCGGTCAGCTTTAAGGTGGGCGAATCGAAACGGCCCGGCTCCTCTTGCGCCGGTGGAAAGCAGCCGAGGGCTGGTTGCTGAAAGCTGTACGCTAACTCTGCTCCTCGGCCGTCGCCGGGCGGGTGTTCTCGATGAGGTAGGCGACGACGTCGAGGAAGTCGTTGCTCTCATCGTAGACGCGGCGCTGGTGTTGGCTGCCGGTGCCGCCCTCGGCTATCTCGAGGACCTCAGAAAGCTCGTTCTCGCAGCTTAAGTCCTGGGAGACGGGGCGCAGCTCGTCGACGAGGTTGCGAGTCACCTCTCTGGCGGGGATCGAGCGGCCTTCTTTCGTATCGTAGAAGGCAGCGGCGAGGCCGTGGCGGGCGGCACGGAACTTGTTCTCGTAGGTGATCTCGCGGTTATAGGGGCCACGTGAGTCTTCGGCGAGGGCCTTTGCGACGAGGCACTGGGTGAGGGCGGTGAGGGCGACGGCGGAGCGGAGGCTCGTCTGGGAGTCCAGAACTCTCAGCTCTATAGTGCCGATGTTGGGGTGGGGCCTTACGTCCCACCAGCAGTAGGTGTAGTCTTGCATCGCGCCCGCGGCGACCATGAGGTCCACGTAGCGCTCGAAGGCTTCGTAGTCGGAAAAGGCGGGGGGTAGGCCCGCCCTCGGGAAGGTCTCGAATACCTTGATGCGCGTGGACTCGTAGCCGGTGTCCATCCCCTGCCAAAAGGGGGAGTTGGACGAGAGGGCCAAAAGTAGCGGGACCTGCTCGGAGAGGCGGTTGTGGGCCTCGATGACCTCTTCCTTGGAGGGGACGCCCACATGGACGTGTTGGCCGAAGATCACCTCGCGCTGGGCGACCCAGCGCAGGGTTTTTATTACCGTTTTGTAGCGTTCCTGGTCGGTGATCTTCTGGTCCTTGTAGCGGGAGAAGGGGTGGGTGCCGGCGGAGGCCAGGGCGGTCCCGCAGGCCGCGGCCCAAGATCCCACCCGGCTCCTTAGCTCCTTGAGGACACCCTCCGCCTCTGCGACCGTCACGCACGGCGGGGTCTTTATCTCTAGGACCGACTGGAAGAGCTCGTAGGAGACGGCCTCCTTGAGGTCCTCCGGCAGCCGCGACATGATCTCCTCTATCTTCGGGACGAGCTCGCCCGTGGTTGCGTCCACGATGTGAAGCTCTTCCTCGACCCCCAAGGTGTGGTCTTCGCTCCCGTTGAACTTTATGGGCATGACTTCTCCTTGAGCTATGTCCGCCGCCACGGCGGCCCCTATCCCTTCCGCCGCCGACTGGCGCCCGTATAGTATCCGTTTCGCGACCTCGCGGCCAAGCCGAGCCTAGCAGTGCCCTGCCCTAACGTGGCCGAGGGTGCCTCGGGGGCCGCGGCTCTTCAGGACACCTTTTCGAGCTTCACACCTGGGCCAGCGCCGCGCCCGTGAGCACCAAGAGCGCCCCGAGAAGCTTTGGCGCGGAGATCTCCTCCCCGAATAAAGCGACCCCGATCGCGCCCGCCGCCACCGGCTCGACGGTCGCCACGAGCGCCGGCTGCCCGGCATCCAGGCGCTTTAGTCCCGCCGTATACAGCCCGAACGCCAGAGCGGTGTGCACCACCGCGAGTATGAAGAGCAACGTGTAGGAGCCGGAGGACAATCCGGCGAGCGTGCGAAGGGTCGGGAGGGCGGCGACGAGGAGCAGGGCGGCGCCGATGCCCAAAGCGTAGCTCAGGATCGTGACGGGGGAGAGGTGCCTGCTCAAGAGCTTCCCGAAGATAGAGTATAGCCCGTAGGTAGGCCCCGAGAGTAGCCAGGTCAGGAGCACGAAGGGAGTTACCTCGAGCGTGGACGGATCGTATCCCCCTATGACCAAAAAGATCCCACAAAAAGTCGAGCCGAGAGCCAGAAGCCTCAAGGCCATGAGCGTTTCTTTCAAAAAGACCCAGACCAAAAGTACCACGAACGCCGGCGAGCTGTAGAGTAGTATCGCCGCTGTCCCGACGGTGCTCTCGCGCACCGTGTAGAAGTAAAGCAGGTATGTAGAAGTAAAGCAGGTAGAATGCTCCCACCCCGATAAACCCCAAAGTGACCAGGAACAAGAGGTCCTCCGGGCGATCCTCAAGCCTGATATCCCCGCGTCAGCACCACGAAGAGGAGCATCGCCGCCCAGCCGACCGACGCCCGCACCGCCACTAAAGCCTCGAAGGAGACGCCTTCAGCGTACAGGATCTTCGCGAAGAACCCCAAAGTGCCCCAGATGGAGGCCGCCGCCCCGACGTGAGGAAGCCGACGAAAAGATCTTTGGACGAAGGGGGTCCCGTCCTGGTTGTCGGAATGCGCTCGTCTTGAGATTATTGCGTCACCCCGCCGATGATATATCATCCGAAGCCGCGTGCGGAGCGCGTTGCTGGGGTACGCTAATGCCGGTCGAGCTTGCGGGCGATCTCGTTGACGCCTAGCCGAAAACAGATGGACCGGCCGTGCGGGCAGGTGGCGGGGAGACGGCTCGTGAGCCAACTTTTTATCAGCGCCTCCATCTCTGGCTGCGAGAGTTTGTCGCCCAGTTTTACGGCCGAGTGGCAGGCGATGGTGGCGAGGATGTGGTCCTCGCGGCGGCGGCCCGGGCCGGTCCCTTTGGCGGCGGCCAAAGCCTCTTTGAAGGCACCCGCCACGTCCCGGCCAGCTAAAGTAGAGATTACGCCGGTGATCCTGAAGGAGTTCGGGCCGAAGGGCTCGGCTTCGAAGCCGTACACGGCGAGCTCCTCCAGGTACTCCGCCGCGTCGGTCGCCTCGCCGGGCGAAAGCTCCACGACCTCCGGGACGAGGAGAGCCTGCGTGGTGGCGAAGGCCTCACCCGCCGTCCCTTCCTCGGCGCTGTTCAGCCGGTCCAGGATGGCCCGCTCGTGGGCGACGTGCTGGTCCACGATCCACAACGACCCCAGCTCCTCGACGAGGATGTAGCCCGCCGCGAGCTGGCCGATCACGCGCAGGTCCTCCAGCGAGGGCAACGCCCCGCGCTCCGGCAGCTCCGGCGCCTTGAAGCGCTCCTGCGGCGCTGTCTCCGGGATCTCGCCGGAGAGCGGGCTCGAGGCCTCGGCGAGCCGATTACGGACCTCGTGCAGATCCCGCGCGGGCGGGGAGTAGCCGGACCTGCGCTCCGCCACGCGCGAGTAGGGGACCGGCGCCTCGTGGGGCGGGAAGCTCTCTTGAGCGTAGGCATGCTGGGTCGGGCGCGGGGTGGCCGCGGGCAGGGGTGGGCGCCACTCTATCGCCTCCCGGACCGCGGCAGCTATCGTAGCGCGGGCGGCCCGCTCCTCGGAGAAGCGCACGATCTGCTTCGTGGGATGCACGTTGACGTCTACCCGGCGGGGGTCGACCTCGATGCGCAGTGCTACCGGCGGGTAGCGGCCCGAGGGGAGCGTGGCACGGTAGGCGTCGTCTATACCGCGGGACAGGTTCTCGGCCCGCACCCAGCGGCCGTTCACTGCTACCGTTTGGCTCGCGCGGCTGCTCTCGGTCACGCTCGGGAGGGCGACGTACCCGGAGACCTCGAACGCCCCGGACTCATACTCCACCCGCCTCATCGCCCGGGCCTTGGCGACGCCATGGACCTGGGCGAGCCGTTCGAGGAGATCCCCGACGTGGGGCAGCGAGAGGTAGTCGCGGCCCTTCTCCGTCAGGCGGAAGGCGACCGACGGGTGAGCTACGCCTAGGTGTGTGAGAACCTCCACGATAGCCGCCCGCTCTGCCCGTGCACCCTTCAAGAAAGCCCTTCGCGCGGGGACGTTGTAGAAGATCCTGTCCACGAGGACGGTGGTGCCCTTGGGGTGCGAGGTGGGAGAGACGCGTGCCTCTCCTCCGCCGTCCACTGCTACCTTCGTGCCCGCACCCTCGCCGGTCGAGGTGGTGAGGCAGAAGGCCGAGACGCTCGCCACGGAGGCCAGAGCCTCGCCCCGGAAACCCAAGGTCGTCACGGCTTCGAGGTCCGAGACGCTCTCGATCTTGCTGGTCGCGTGCCTCAAGACCGAGAGCGGGGCGTCCTCGGGGGTCATCCCCGAGCCGTCATCGCGCACCAAGATGTGCGACGTGCCGCCGTCACCGAGCTCGATCTCCACCCTCGTCGCCCCGGCGTCCAGAGCGTTCTCGGCCAGCTCCTTGACCACGGAAGCCGGCCGGTCTACGACCTCACCGGCCGCCACCTGCTGGGCAACCTTGGGGTCAAGAACGTGGATGCTCATGAGGCCTGGGTCGTAAACATAGATCGGTAGGAATTGTACACGCCAAAGCGCTTTTCCCCACGGCCCCCGAGTGACTCCCCGGACGGGCCTCGGAAGTGTACAATCCGGGGCTATGCCGAAGGAGAACGGATGACGAACGAAAGCGGGGCTTCGCCCGAGCCCCGGAAAGAAGCGCTGCCGCTCGATGACGTCAGCAGGCTCGTCGAGCTCCTGACCGAGAGCGGGGTAGGCGAGATCCGGGTCAGGCAGGGGGATCTGGAGGTCAACGTGAAGGCCAGGACCGATGCCCTCGCCGAACAACCACACCCCATGCCTCGTGAAGAGATCGCCCGCGTCCCCGAGGAGGCGGAAGCATCGGTGGAATCCCTGCCCAAGCGGAACGGGAGCTTGCACGTGGTGCGCTCTCCGGTGGTGGGGACGTTCTACCGGGCGCCGGCGCCGGGGGAGGAGCCTTACGTGGAGGCAGGGGACCTCGTCGGCAAGGGACAGACGCTGTGCATCGTCGAGGCGATGAAGCTGATGAACGAGATCCCCGCGGAGGTTTCGGGCGAGGTGGTCGAGGTCCTGGTCGAGAACGCGAAGGGCGTCGAGTACGACCAGCCGCTCTTCCGCATCCGGTCCGAGGCCCCCTCCTAGGTCCCGTGATCGGCAAGGTCCTCGTCGCGAACCGGGGCGAGGTAGCTCTGCGCGTCATCCGCGCCTGCCGCGAGCTGGGCTTGAGGAGTGTGGCCGTCTACTCGACCGCCGATGCGGACTCTTTGCACCGACTTTTGGCCGACGAGGCGGTCTGCATAGGACCTGCTCAAGCCCAGAGCAGCTACCTGAACATCCCCGCCATCATCTCCGCCGCCGAGCTAACGGGCGCGAGCGCCATCCACCCCGGCTACGGCTTTTTGGCCGAGAACGCTCGGTTCGCGGAGATCTGCGAGGCCTGCAACATAAAGTTCCTCGGCCCCGCCTCCTCGGTTATAGCCCGCATGGGCGACAAGGTCTCCGCCCGGCGGGTGGCGATGGCCGCGGGCATCCCCGTTACCCCCGGTAGCGACGGCTCGTGCCGGAGCGCCGCGGAGGTAAAGCGCGTGGGGGCGGAGGTCGGCTACCCACTGGTCATAAAGCCGAGCGCCGGTGGCGGGGGCAAGGGAATGCGCGTGGTCCGCGCCGAGGCCGAGGTCGAGGACGCCTACCTGCAGGCCAGCCGGGAGGCCGGGGCGGCCTTCGGCGACGGCTCATTGTACGTCGAGCGTTTCATGAGAGAGCTCCGGCACGTGGAGGTGCAGGTCCTGGCGGACGGGCGTGGGAGGGTGGCGATCTTCCCCGAGAGGGACTGCTCCATTCAGCGCCGCTACCAGAAGCTGGTCGAGGAATCCCCGGCCCCGAACCTGCCCGAAGGGGCCCGCGAGGGTATAAGGGCCGCCGCAGCCTCGCTCGTCGAGTCCTTGGGCTACGAGGGCGCTGGGACGGTCGAGTTCGTGTACGCGCAGGAAGAGTTCTTCTTCATCGAGATGAACACGCGGCTGCAGGTCGAGCACCCCGTGACTGAGATGGTCACGGGCGTGGACTTAGTCGCCGAGCAGCTCACCGTGGCCTCGGGGGAGGGGCTCTCCGTTTCCGGGGAACCGAGCTTGTGGGGGCACGCCATCGAGTTCAGGATCAACGCCGAGGACCCCCGGCGCAATTTCTTGCCCCAGACAGGCCCGGTCGAGTTCTACAACCCGCCCGGCGGTCCCGGGGTGCGGGTGGACTCGCACCTGTACTCCGGCTTCAAGGTCACACCGTACTACGATTCCCTGCTCGCTAAGCTCATCGTCCACGGGCCCGATCGGAACGCGGCCCTGAGGCGCGGGGTGCGGGCCCTGGACGAGTTCGCCATCGCGGGGTTAGAGACGACGTTGCCCTTGCACCTCGCGATCCTGGAGGACGAGGCTTTTAGGCGGGGCATGGTCTCGACGCGCTTTTTGGCCGAAAGGGAGCTCAAGAGCGACGGAAGGGGGCTCCTACGACTCGCCGCAGCCGGCCGATCCTCTTCGTCTTAGGAGGCTCCTCCTTAGGAGGCGGGTTCGGGTCCGTGCCCTTCTCGTCCATCCGTTTTACCCACAGCTCGTGCACGAGGACATGCAGCGCCGCGACCAGGGGGATCGCCATCAGGACGCCCACGAAGCCGAAGAGCGTGCCCATTATCAGAAGCGCGAAGACGATGATCACCGGGTGCAGGGAGACCGCCCGGCTCATCACCAACGGTTGGATAATGTTCCCCTCGATGAACTGCACCCCCGCGTACGCGAGGATCACCCACAGTGCCTTCACGGGGTCGTCGGCGAGGGCCAGGAGGATCGGCGGTATCACGGAGATAGCCGGCCCGACGAACGGTATAAAGGCCAAAAGCCCACTCAGGATGCCCAAAAGGAGCGCGAACGGTATCCCGATAACGAATAGGGCCACGGTGAAGAGCATCCCGATAACCGCCATCGACACGAGCTGTCCCAAGAACCACCTCTGGACGTTCAAGTACATCTCGTAGAGGATCTCACGGACCCTCTCTCGCCAGCCGGCTGGGTAGAGCGCCACGAACCCGTTCACGAGCGGCTCGGGCTGCGCGACCGCGAAGATGGTCGAGACCAGGACCACGAACCCGAAGGAGAGGACGTTCGCCACGCTCGCGCCCACGCTGACGAACGTCGAGAACGCGCCGCCGGAGAGGAAGCTCCGCGCGGAATCCAGAAGCTGCTGCAGCTCCGGGAGGGCGATCTCCAGGCCGAAGCGGCCCCGCAGGTTCTCGACGAGCCCCTGCACCTCGGAGAGAAATACCGGCGCGTCCTCTGCCAGCTGCAAGGCCTGGTCCTGCACGATGGGCGCCAGCGCCAGAACCACCAGGGTGAGGGCGAAGGCGAGGATCCCCAGCACGATCAGAGTCCCCCAGACGCGCGAGAGGCCCTTGCGGGCGAGGTAGTCCACGGGCCGGCTGACGATGATCGAGAAGAGCAGCGTCAGGAGGAGGACCAGCACTACGGCTCGGATCTGGTAGACGAAGTACACCGCGAGCAGGAGCGCGAAAGCCAGACCGACCCCAGCGTAGACAGTGCGTCTCTGCGTTTCGAGATCGGCGGTCAAAGAACCCCTCTTATAGCTGCCTGCGCCGGTCGTTTCGTTCGGCGGCGTTCTCGCAATTATACGCCTTCCCGCCGAACACCCCGACGGTCAGCGTGTTATCGTTTAGCATCTGATTTTTGAGGTCCTGAGCGCGGAAGGAGAGTCGTTGGCGGAAGAGGTTCAGCGGGAGGAGAAAAGGCTCCTCTTCGGCGGCATGGCCCGCCGGGGCGGCGTGGACTTCTTCGGGCCCAGCTACAGCAGCTCCGCCGAGCGCCGGGACGGCAAGATCTACGTCTGGATAGACCCCTCGAAGCTCTGGCAACCCGGAGGCGTCCTGGGTCGGATCTCCAAATGGCCCGTCTTGCGCTCCGTCTTCTTCTGGGTCCGCATCCTCCTGCAGCTTTTGGGCTCGATCTGGGCCCTCGTCTCCTTCGTCGGGGTCATAGCCATCCTCTGGCTCTTCGTGAGCCTTATGGATTTCGGGTCAGAGTCCCTCGGTGGGTTCTTCGGCGCCGTGCTTGCTTTCTTCGCCATCTTCCCCATCCTGCCGGTTCTCCTCCTCTTCTTCGCCGCCATGAAGTTCACCTCTATCGGCCGCTACCACGGCGCCGAGCACAAGGCCGTCGCCGCCTACGAAAAGTATGGTGAAGTCACCTTAGAAGGTGCCAAAAGCATGAGCCGCCTCCACCCCCGCTGCGGCACCAACATCCTCATCTACATCTTCTTCGCCGCCCTCGTGGACCCACTCATAGACTGGGCTCCCTGGGCCGTCCTCCAGTTCATCGTCATAAGCGAGGCATGGTTCGTCTTCGGCAAGACTCGGGCATCCATCGCCATCGGCGACTTCGTCCAGAAGTACCTCACCACCTCCGAGCCAGGGCGCAAGGAGCTGGAGGTCGCCGTCGAGTCCTTGAACGAGCTTTTGCGCGCCGAAGGAGGCGAGCGCGGCGCCGCGAAGGAGCCGATCTTACTCTCGCCACGGTACTAGTCCTCCGTCACTCTCTCACTAATCGACGAGGTCAAGACGGGCTTTAGGGCCCACCCCGGCGATGGTGCTCGCGTACGGACGCAGGGACCTCTCCTCCTCGGAGAAATTTCGCTGGCGCTGAGGTCCGCAGGCACCTGCTGTTCACTCTGAGCCAGCGCCCCTTTGTTCACCGAGCTTCCCAGAGCCCTTTTGTCGGCAACCGCCTTCTCTAGAGGCAACGGGGCAGCCCCCTACACTCTCTAAGTACATCCAAGATGTTTTTGCGCTAACGCCGTGTCACTTCTAGGACTCTTTGGCCGAACTCTTAGGCAGGCCTTCCCGAAGGCGCCTTACACTCGCTGACAGCCGCGGAGCTTCAGTGTTAGCTTAGAGGTACTTAGAACTCGCCAAAGTCGCTAACATAAGCCGTAACTGTGAGGGATGGGCCGTACCGTCCCAGGGTGGCAAGGGCCGCTACACAGTTAGCTCGAACGGCGAAGCCCAGCGCTGCACTTGCCCCGACCACGAGATAAAGGGCCAGTAGTGCAAGCACATCTTCGCCGTCTTCAGCGGTAAGATACAAAGCAACTGGTACTCCGAGCAGAAGGTAGGCACGGCATGGCGAAACTAGACGGCAAGGTCGCGGTCATCACGGGCGCTTCGAGCGGCATAGGGGAGGCGACGGCAGAGGCGTTGGCCGCCGAAGGAGCGACGGTCGTGGTCGCGGCACGGCGGAAGGAGAGGCTCGGAGACCTCGTCGAACGAATAAACGGTGCGGACGGGGGCAGGGCGCTCTCGGTCGCCGCGGACGTGACCGACGAGGAGCAGGCGCACGACCTGATCCGGAGAGCTACAGAAGAGTTCGGGCGGATAGACATCCTCGTCAACAACGCGGGGGTCATGCAGCTCTCCAAGGTCGAGAAGGGGCTCTCTAACGAGTGGCGCAGTATGTTCGAAGTTAACGTGATGGGTCTGCTCTACGTCACGGACGCGGCTATACAAGTAATGAAGGAGCAGGGTTTGGGGCATCTGGTGAACATAAGCAGCCTGGCCAGCAGGGGAACCCGGCCTGGTCTAGGGATCTACTCTGGGACCAAGACCGCCGTGAACGCCATCTCTGAGTCCTTACGGCAGGAACTTCTCGAGGACAACATCCGGGTGACCATGGTCGAACCGGGGGCGGTAGAGACTGAGCTACCCGACCACATAACGGATGAGGAAGCCAAGCAAGGCCTAAACACCTTGCTCGAGCAGCTCGAACCCCTCAAGGCCGAGGATATAGCCAACGCCATCACATACTGCGTCACCCAGCCCGAGCGGGTGAGCATCAACGAGATCCTCATAAGGCCCTCGCAGCAAACTAACTAACCAGGGCTCGCGACCGGTGCTCAAGATCAGCACGAGCGCGAGCACCAGGCTGCCGACGGTCACCAGGAACAAAACGAGATTATCCACTATCTACCGGGCGAGGCCCGAAAGCCAGGCGGAAGGCGCGCCTCCCGGAGTGCTACCTTGCGAGCCCCGAAGTTGGAGGGGAAGTTGAGCGTGCCGCCGCCGGCCACGAAGAAACCGAAGAATCACAGAAAGCGGTTGCGCAAGGTTATCCAGAACGCGTCCTTGTTGAGGTCGCCGTAGTTCATCTTTCTAGCATCCAGGTGTCCTTCATCTTGCCGCCGCTCGATATGTTGGTCAGGTGGCTGCCCGGGGCGGCCACGCGCGTCAAAGCGCTGGGCACAACCTCGACTATTCTCGGGTCGGTTGGGTCCGGCGCCAGGGCGAGCAACCGGTAGTCGGCGTAAGAGTCTCGCAAGGAGAAGCCGCCTCCTTTGGCCTCGCAGATCACGTGGGTCGAGAAGTCTATGGTCTCTTGCGCGACGTACTCTACCGGGTTGCGCTCGACCATCTTGCGGAACCGCTGGATAGACTCTTTGGATTCTTCGGGTCCGATCATGACCTCCTTGCCGCCGTAGCCGCCCCGGCTCTTGATCACGAGCTCCCCGAAGTGCTCCATCACGTACCGGCGCTCTTCCGAGATCGCTAGGGACCACGTCCTGGCGTTCTCTATCAGCGGCTCTTCGCCGAGGTAGGCTCGTATCATCTCGGGCACGAACGCCTCGACGCCCTTGTCGTCCACCACCTCCGAGTTGGGGGCAAAGAGGACGTGTACCCGGCCTTCTATGTGGCAGTCTATAAGCTCCGGCAGGTCGGCGTAGAGCTTGTCCTCGTCCACACGCTCGTAGATCACGTCTATCCTCTCTTCCGTCGGCTCGTGCACGAGATAGCCGCTCCTGTCGAACGAGAGGTGCTTGGTCTCTGCCAGGATCGCGCCCATTTCTTTGGCGTAGATGTGGTGGTCAAGGTAGAACTGATCGTCCGGGCCGCTCGAGACAACCGCGAGCGTGGCCTCGGGACCCTTTGGTGACGCCGCCCGTAAGGAGCTTCCCAGGCGCCCGAGCCAGCCGTCCAAAGCGCGGACCGGTAGCCCGGCCAAAGCACCGGGAAAGAAGACCTCCCCGCTCATCTTGCGGCGCCGGGTCATGGCGGCGAGGCCGACAGGCATCTTGGCGTTCTCTTCGAGGACGAGAAACTCCCAGCCCCTGCTCTGGCCGGGACGCGCGCTCTCGACGGCCACGACATCGAAGGCCGCCTGCCGGACCGGCACCTCCCCGAAGCGGTTCGGAAGGGTCGGGTCGTAGAGGATGCTCGTCTCCAAGACCTCTTCGGGCACGACCTCTTGGGTTCCGGCTTCGAGCCGGCGCAGGAACTCGTTGATGGCCCGCATCCTCTGGACGAGACCACGCTCCAGGCGCTCCCAGTCGCTGGCCGGCACGACGCGGGGGAACCAGTCGGTAGGGTGGGTCTTGTCGTCTTCTCGTATGCCGAAGGCGTGCTGCTCGTCCAACAGTAGGCCGTGCGCCTGGTGGAGGTTCTCCTTCCAGCGCCTTGGGCCGATCTTCTCCAGCTCTCCGAGGACGGCCTCGTAGACGGGGCGCGGAGCGCCATCGGGCCCGAAGACCTCGTTCGTGCCCGGCAGCGTGCGCTCGAATACTATGGACCTCACAAGTCGGGGATTATACTAGCGCGGCGAAGGTGCACGTAGCGCGGCGAAGGTGCACGCCTTCGTTGCGGAGTACCACACGACGAGGGATTGCGTTGACCTAGAGAAACACTGCATCGGGCAACGGCAGGCGGATGCCCGGGGGAAGACGAAAAGCGCGCGGGGGCGGTCAGTATCTTTTCTGGCTTCAGTTATGTGCGTCCTGGCTTGGTCCTGGCGTTGGGCGGGTTTCTCGAGGTGTTTATAGGAGGAGGGGCCGCAACCGCTCCGAAGGTGACAGCCGGGGCCGTCGGCGTCATGCTCGGCGTCATGGGCTACGCGCTCGGAGCGCGCAGGCTCGCTGTCGTTGCCGTAATCCTCTCCGTCGCCGTGCTCTTTTTCGGCCTCGCCGCTAGTGAGGGTCTCATTCCTGGTATAGAAGGCTACGACCGCGGCCTGCCCGACCAGGAGCCCGGCTCTTAACAGCAGTCGGCTTCTATTTTCGCTGTAGAGAGCCCGGCCCTTGACCGTTATACTGGCTACCAGGATGGAACGGGTGCGGCTCATACCCCCCGGGGAAAACAACGGGACGCGGGGCGCGAAGGCGCGTCTGTACGTCCGCTGGATGCCCCACCTCGGAGCCGAAGCGGTCGCCCTGTACGAACTCTTGCGCGTTCTACCGGACGTTGGCCAGGACTCTGTAGAGGTTGAGGAGCTGGCGGAGCTCTTGCGGTCTACACCGGGAGGCGTCGAGGACTCTTTAGGAGCCCTGATAGAGCACGGTTTCGCGGTAGAGCACGACGGGTGGGTCGAGGTTCTGGAGCACCCGCCGGTAGCTCGCAAAGCCACCGAAGACGGACAAAGGAGCGCTCCTGTCCGGGAGATCGAGGTGGTGCGGGCGGAGTCGGAAGGGGTCTCGCCGGACGACTACTTCCGGTTTATGGGCACCTTGCCAGCGCCGCACATCCTGGAGTTCCTGAACGGGTACTGTCAGCGGGACGGGCTCGAGCCCGAAGTGGTCCTGGAGGCCCTGAAGATAGCCAGCGAGCGCGACGCGCGGAGGGTAGGGTACGTGAGGAGCATCCTAGAGCGGTGGGTCGAGCGTGGGGTGAAGACCGCATCGGACGTGGAGCGCTTCGAGAAGGACCGACGCTTACGGCTCGTCGAGGAGAGCGGCGCCGTACGCGGGGGCGCTCTGAAGATCAAAGAAAAGAAGTCTGGAGAGGGGGTGAGCGAACTTGGAGCGGATCGACGGTCTGCTGCCCGACGCCGGGAGGGCTATGAGTGGCTCTTCGGCGAGTAAGAGGACGCCAGCGGGCACGCCCCTGAGGCTCGACGATCAGGTTTGTCCGCATTGCGGCCGGGAGCTCACGGCCGAGTTCTTCGAGTTCCCGCCCGCCCTCCAGCGCAAGTACGGCAAGCCTGGCGAGTGGTACTACCACCCCTGCACGCCCGAGTGTGAGAAGAAGAACGAGCAGCGCGAGTGGGAGCTCATGCGCCGCGACGCGCGCGTCGGATCTCTGGTGGAGAAGAGCGGCCTATCCAAGCGCCTCAAGAGCTACACCTTCTCCAACTTCAAGCCCTATGTTAGCCCGGAGGCCGCCAGGGCCGTAGAGAGGGTAGAGGAGTACCTCGGAAGCTGGGAAGAGAACAGGGAGGACGGGAAGGGCCTCTACCTCTGCGGCGGAGTGGGAACCGGAAAGACGCATCTTGCGGTCGCGGTCTTGAACGAGGTCGTCCGAAAAAAAAGGGTGCCCAGCCTCTTCGTGACGGTGCCGGAGCTCTTGGACAACCTGCGCGAGGCCTACAACAAGCCGGGCCGCGACCTCGACGAGTGGATGGACGCCGTCCAGAACGCCGACTTCTTGGTCCTGGACGACTTGGGGAGCGAGCGGGTGACCGAGTGGGTGCGCGAAAGGATCTTCGTCATCGTCAACCACCGCTACCGAGAGCAGTTACCGACCGTCTTCACCTCGAACGTGGGACCCAAAGACCTCGCCGAGCAGCTCGGGGAGAGGACGGCGAGCAGGATCATCGCTATGTGCGAATGGATCGCCCTCGAAGGCGACGACTACCGGGAGACCGCCGCGAAGGAGAGGCGCTAAACGCCATATGCGCGAAGAGTTCATGATCACGCGCCAGGGCAAGCAGTACGTTCTGTTCGCGGGCCTCTTGGACGAGGCCCACCAGAAGGGTTTGCGCAGCATAGACACGGACCTCGTCCAAGTCCCCACCGAAGAGAACGGCAACGTGGCCGTCGTCAAGGCAACCGTCGAGATGGAGGACGGGCGGAACTTTTCGGGCATCGGCGACGCCTCCCCGGAGAACGTTGGTCGGAACATAGTGCCACATATCATCCGCATGGCCGAAACCAGGGCGAAGGCTCGGGCGCTCAGAGACGCCGTGAACGTCGGCGCCACCGCCCTCGAAGAGCTCTCCGACAGCGACGACGCTCCGCCCGCCAATTATCCGCCCCCGCGAGGTCTACAGAGCGCGCAAGGGAGGCCACGAGCGGGAGAGAGGGACGCGTCCGCGGGCTCCTCCACCCCTGACAACGGCAGGGCCAATGCGGAGGCTGTGGAAGGGACCTCGCAGAGGACCAACAGGCGCGGCAAGGGGGGCTCTTCGCGCGATAAGGCACGCAAGAGCCAGATCGACCTCTTAAGAACCCTCGCCGAGGAGCTCAGGGGCGAGAACGGCGTCGCCCGTCTCGAGAGCCGCATCGGCAAGCCTTTGGGTGAGCTCTCCCGCGCCGAGGCCGACGAGTGGATCGACCGCCTCACCCCCGCCGAAGACCGCGAATAGAGGGGGAGGCCACGAAGCTCGCTCCGCGTCGGGCGTTCCTCGCCCTGCTCTCCTGCGCGCCCGGTTGTGGCGTCCTCGAACCGGGCACCGCCCAACCGCCGTCCGCGGGCTCGCTGGTCTCGTGAGCTTCATAGACGTGGGGCAGGGCGACGCGGTCCTCGTCCAAGCCGGGGGGAAGAGCTACCTCGTGGACGCCGGAAGATCCGAGGAAGGGCCGAACGTGGTGGATTTATTCTGGGGAAGGGCAAGCGTCTGTTCCAGGACGGAGACGACCGGAAGACTTTGGAGCTCATAGATTCGAGGACGTTCGATACGGGTGTTCTCTACCTCACCTACAAACCGGCGGGCGAGCAGGGTTCTTGAGACCATACTAAAGGAAGGGGCGCTATGGACTGGAGACTCGAGGTGGTACAGGTTCCCATAACGGACGTGGACCGCGCGAAGCGTTTCTACAGCGAGCAGGTCGGCTTCGTCGTAGACCTCGACACCCGGATCAGTGACAAGATGCGCCTCGTCCAGCTGACCCCGCCCGGGTCGGCCTGCTCGGTACACCTGAGCACCGGGATACTCCGCATGCCGCCGGGGTGCTGGGGGCTTGCAGCTCGTCGTGCCCGACATGGAGGTCGCCAGGGCTCAACTGGTCGAGCGGGGTGTAGAGGCCAGTTCTGTCCAGCATACGGACGACGGTGTATGGGTTGAGGGACGAGGTGGGGACTGGAACTCCTTCGTCTTCTTCAGCGATCCGGACGGCAACGGCTGGGTCCTGCAGGAGCGGCCTGCTAGCGACTAGGATATCGAAAGGAGAACGAACATGGGGAAAGTCTCTATGGGGTTATCGATGTCGCTGGACGGCTTCATCGCCGGGCCGAACGATAGCCTTGGGTCACCCCTGGGTGAAGGCGGTGAGCGGCTCTTTGCGTGGTACTCCAGCGGCGACACCGAATACAGGCTGCCGGGTACCGAGATGGTGTTCAGGGTCTCGCCGCAGAGCGCAGAGCTCCTTCGGGAGGCGCACAGCAAGATGGGGGCGTTTGTGACGGGACGGAGGACGTTCGATATCACCAATGGGTGGGGTGGCAACCCCCCTTTGGGCGTACCGACCTTCGTCGTCACGCACACGGTCCCCCAGGAGTGGGTCTACGAAGGGTCGCCGTTCACGTTCGTAACGGAGGGCGTACAAAGCGCCGTCGAGCAAGCGAAAGCGCTCGCGGGCGAGAAGGACGTCGCTGTGGGCGCCGCCAGCATCGCGCAGCAGTGTATCAGGGCGGGACTTCTTGACGAGATACACATAGACTTGGTACCTGTCTTGCTCGGTGGGGGTGTCCGGTTGTTCGACCACTTGGGCACAGGGCCGATCGACCTGGAGAGCACGGAGGTGGCTCAGGGCACCGGGGTAACCCATCTCACGTTCCGCGTCGTAAAGTAGCAGCGAAAGAGGAGATCCTTATACCGGACGACGCCACCGACGTTCAGGCTGGTCGGCACTTGGGAGATGTCCGGGGAGGTGGTGCGAGGGACGGTGACCTACGAGTAGATGGCGGGCGGCTTCTTCCTCCTCCAGCGCGTCGACATTAATCACGTCGGCCTTAAGATCACGGGTACCGAGTACATCGGATACGACGAGTCGAACGACACCTTGAAGTCGTACATCTTCGGCAACACAGGGCCCAGTCCCTTCGGGGGGGCCCTCGAGTACGTGTGGGAGGTGGACGAGGACATCCTCACGATCTGGGGCGTACATAAGGGCTCTCCGGCAGCTTTCAAGGGCGAGTTCGGCGTAACGCCCGCAACACCGGTGCCGGCCACTGGGGGTGGCTGGGAGGCGGCGACGGGGAGACCTCGACCAGGGTCGAGCAGGCGGTACGGTCCTCCCTCTATCAACCAGAAAGGAGACAAAATGAACAGGGCTAAAGGCACCTACACTTTTGGTGAACGGCCTCAGCATGTACTACGAGGTCTACGGCATCGGCGAACCGCTGATCCTGCTGCATGGCAGCGCCGGCGCGATCGAGATGTTCGGCGAGGTCCTGCTGCTGCTCGCAGAAGACCGGCAGGTTGTCGCCATCGATTTGCAGGCCTATGGGCGTACGTTCGACATCGACCACCCGCTGAACTTCGAGTCAATGGCGGACGATGTCGCCACCCTCATCGATCACCTCGGCTTCGAAGAAGTCGACCTCATGGGCCACTCCCTAGGCGAGCGGGCAAGCGCGACGTGGTCGCCGCAACACCCAACCAAATTTTCAACGAGAATAACGACAACTCCGTGGGTAATTTGTATTCTGGAACTCACTCCAGCTCGCGCCGCTTCCTCAACAGAAGGTGAGGCTTCGTCGAGCGCTAGGGTTGCTCTGCATCTGCGTCCTGCGCCAGATCCCCGTGACTCTTGTCCTGCTGCGGCGGGGGATGGGCATCCGGACGCAGGTTTCGCGCAATCTCAAAGGCGACGAGCGTGACGAGGATCGCTAACAGCAGCGCGGCGAAGGTAACCGAACGCAGGCCCGCCCCGGCGAATATCAGCGCCACGAGCAGGCCCGCGACCACTAGGCGGGCGTGCACGATGGCTGGAATGACGCCCTGCGCTGTCGCGCCGTGGACTACACTTACGCAGCATAGGTACACGGCAGCGCCGCCACACAACGCCCACCGCGTGCCCGTGTCTAGTCGACGAAGACAAGGTCGAAAAAGAGCTCGAGCCAACTCGCGTGGCGCTCGTCCTCAGCATCGGCCAAGGTCTGCAACCGGGGCGGACGCAGGAGAGGCTGCGCGTGGCGTGAGTCATGGCCGAAGAGCGGCACCGGCTACCCCTTCTCGCCAACCGTTCGGATGCGGCGTATAGTCGATACGCCGCCCCACCCGACAAGGTACGAATACGGCACGTACTCCCTCCTTGCTCGGCCCCCTGCACACCGGCGATGATAGCATCTGGAGACGGCCCCGTGCCGAGCATCGCTGTGTTGTCGGCATTCTTGTGGTGGTAGAGTTCGAAGCCCTCTTCGTGAGGCGTGAGGTTTAGGCTTCGTACCTTCCTTCGACCACTCTTCCTCCTTGCAGCCCTTCCTACCTTCGGCTCCGTACGCGCCGGATCACCCACTCCACCGTTCCATGCACGGCGACACGCTCGGCCGGCACCACTATATCTTCGTGGGCGCCGTTGCGCGGCTTGAGCCTCACCTTCTCTCCTTCCCGTCTCAAGACTTTCACGGTGGCCTCTTCTTTGTCCAGGATGAGTGCCGCGACCACCGACCCATTTGGGGGAGATGGATTCTCCTCCACTACCAGGAGGTCGCCCTCCTCTATGCCGGCGCCTGTCATGGAACTACCCTTGGCCTCTAGCAAGAACCGCCTCCTGCCCGACCGGGGTGAGAGGAGCTCGCCCGCAAGAGAGTAAGGTTCCTCGTTAGCTATCGCTTCCAGGCCTCTCCCGGCCGCTATTTGGCCCAGAAGCGGGCGGGTGGAGACTGCTTGCCAACCCCTCTGTGTGAGCCTCAAAGGTCTCTGCTTGTGGTTCGAGGCCGTACCTCGCTCGACGTATCCGTCAGCCTCGAGCTTCCGGAGGTGATGGTGAACCGTCTGCGAACTACTCAAGCCCACTGCCTCACCAATCTCGCGCACCGTGGGCGGCCCTAACGTCTGGTCCCAGCGTGCCAGGAACTCTAGTATCCGTAGCCGGCTCGGGTGCAGATCGTCAGTCACTAGTGCCTCCTGAGTTCCACTTTAGCGCAAGGCCCACTTGCAGTCAAACAACTGTTTGGTGTAGAGTGGAGAAGGAATAAAAAGAAGAGGAGCGCCCCCTTATCCCCGGGCCCTCCGCGGAGACCGACTGACAGTCGCTAAACAGAGGCGGTCTTCTCGGGGGTATCGATGGGGAGAGAACGCTCACCCTTACCACCGGATTGTACCGGATTGGGGTGGTTTTCTCACCCCTTGGGTGGCACTGGGCGCTTCTCCTTGGAGAAGGGAGGAGAGTTGCCGCAGAGCAGCGTTACGAAGATACACGGCTATCCTCGGAGGCCACCGGGTTTCGAGGAGTCGCTCTTTCCGACGGAAGAGTCGAAGCGGCGGATCATGGCCCACTTCCTGGAGGCGCCCTGGTTGTCGCGGGCCTCCGAGCTGCCACGGGGGGCGGGTGAGACGGCTCACGCCGCGAGGGAACCCATCCGGCTAGTGGGTGCAGGAAGCCGGGTGGAGCTCGTACGGCCAGCCCGGTGCCGACGCGGTCCCACACGGCGGCGGGTAGTGAGGGTGCTGGAGCGGTGGTGCGAGGTGCGGGCGTGGTGGGACGAGGAGACCCGCACCGACCGCTTCGCCTTCCGCGTCCTGCTAGTAGGCGGCGCGGTGGCCGAGCTCGCCCTGGAGCGTTCGGGTGGGTGGTTCCTGGTGGGGGTGGCGGACTGAGGTGGGCGATCTTAGCCAAGGCTTCACGCACCTGCACGCGAGGAGCGGCTTCTCCTACGGGTTCGGGGTCGCTATGCCCGAGGAGCTCGTCAGGGCAGCCGCGGAGATGGGCATGGAGGCGCTTGCTCTCACCGACAGGGATGGGCTCTACGGCGTACCGAAGTTCTTGGCGGCGTCCGCGGGAACGGATGTCTCCCCGATAGTCGGGGCGGAGGTCAGCATAGGGGACGGCGGGCACTTGGTCCTACTCGCAGAGTCTATGGAAGGCTACCGTTCGCTGTGCAGGCTCCTCACAAGTTACCGGTGCGGTTCCGAAGACCGGCGCAAACCGCTCTGTCCCATCGGGGCGGTGCTCGAGCACGCCGACGGCCTAGTATGCCTCACCGGCGCCATGCCGTTCGGTCTCGTCCCGCACCTCGTACTCGCCGGGCGGACCGGGGAAGCGGGAGCGTTGCTCGGAGTGCTCCGTGAGGCCTTCGACGAGGGAAGGCTGTACGCCGAGATCACCGACGACAGAACGGCGGGTAGCCGTAGGAGAATGCGGCGGGTCGCTGAGTTCGCCCAGGCGTGCGGGGTGCCGCTGCTTGCCACCAACGAGGTTGCTTACCTCACCCCTGCGGACCACAAGCTCCATGACGTCCTCGTGGCTGCGACCAACCTCACGGCGCTCCCTGGCCCCGGCTACCGGCCCACTGACCAGCTCTATCTCAAGTCCTCTGCCGAGATGCGCACCGTGTTTCGCTACTACCCGGAGGCGCTGCGGTCTGCGGCGTCGGTGGCCGAGAGGTGCGCGGGGATGGTCGAGCTCGCGGGGGAGATACACTTGCCCTCGGCCAGGTTGCGATGCGGGGAGACACCGGAGGGGAAGCTTGCCCGCCTCGCGCTCAAAGGGGCAAGGGAGAGATACGGCACTCTCGAAGATCGGGTGCGAGCCCGACTGCGCAGAGAGCTTCGGTGTATAGCGGACCTGGGCTTCGCCCCGTACTTCCTCCTCGCACGCGAGGCAGTGAAGATAGCGCACGAGAAGGGCATCCCGGTGACGGGGCGCGGGAGCGCGGCGAACTCGCTCGTCTCCTATTGCCTGGGGCTCACTCAGCCCGAGCCCTTTGGAAACCGCCTGCTCTTCGAGCGCTTCATGCACGAGTTCCGGTCCGATGCACCGGACATAGATCTGGACCTCTGCTCCCTTCGGAGGGACGGGGTCAGGGACGAGCTCGTCCGTCGGTACGAGCGCTGCGGGGTGGCCGTGGCAGCGACAGCCCAGACTATGTCGCTGCGCGGGGCGGTGAGGGTCGCCGCTCGGGCGCTCGGGCACAGCTCGCGAGAGACCAACGAACTTTCGAAGCACGTGCCGACACGTTTCAGGGATCGCGGCCGGACCTACACCCCGCTCTCGGGCTGGGAAGAGGCGCTCGCCGAGCCCGCCATGCGTGGACACCTCCTCCAAAACAGGGAGAGGTACAGGCTCCTACTCGAACTCTCGGGACGGCTTGCGGGCCGCTACCTGCAGGTGGGTTCCCACCTGGGTGGGCTGGTGTTCGGTAACGAGCGCCATCACCTCTCCGAGCTCGCACCGGTTGAACCCTCGGGCATGCCGGGGCTCCTGCGGGTCCAGTACGACAAGGACGACCTCGATTACGCGGGTATGCCCAAGCTCGATCTGCTGGGCCTCCGGATGCACACAGCGCTCAACGAGGCCGGTGAGCTTGCCTCGAAGAGGGTCGGGAGGAAGGTGGACCCATATAACGTCCCCCCCGACGACAAGGAGACCTACGCCCTGATAAGGACCGGGAGGAACGCCGGGATGTTCCAGCTCGAGTCTCCCGGCCAGATGGCACTCTCGCGAAGACTCCACCCTCGCCGCTTCTCCGACCTCGTCGCCCAGATAAGCCTCTTCCGTCCTGGTCCGGTACTCGGGGACCTCGTGACCCCGTACGTCTTAAGGAAGCACAGCAGGGAGGAGTACTCGGTGCCGTTGCCCGAGCTAGAGCCCGTGCTCCGCTCCACCTACGGGGTGCTCATCTTCCAGGAACAAGTCTTAGAGGTCGCCCACATCGTCGCTGGCTTCTCGCTTGCAGAAGGGGACCAGATCCGGCGCGCTATGACCCACGACCTAGGTCCCGGCGCGATGAAGGAGCTAAAGGACGAGTTCGTGCGGAGGTCTATGGCGCGTGGGGTTTCGGGAGTAATCGCCCGCGAGGTCTTCTCCTGGATGGAAGGGTTCGCCGCCTACGGTTTCTCGGCCGCCCACGCCGCCTCCTTCGCGTCCCTCTCCTACGCCAGCGCCTACATGAAGCGCCACTACCCGGCCGAGTTCTTCTGCGCTCTTTTGAACTCCCAGCCGATGGGCTTCTATAGCCCGAGGACACTCCTCAACGAGGCCCGGCGCGAAGGGATAGAGGTGCTCTCTCCGGACATCCACCTCTCCGGAGAGGGTTTCACCGTCGAGGATGATGGCACGGCTCTACGGGTGGGCTTGAAGTACTTGAAGGGCCTCTCCCGGTCCGCCCTCTCCTCGATCCTCTCAGAGCGGAAGACGCACCCCTTCGCCTACGCTGCGGACCTCTACCAGCGCACCGCGGTGGAGCGCGACGCCCTGGAGAGTCTCATCCGGGCAGGCTTCCTCGACCATCTCGCGCCTAGGGCTGGGCGCAACAGGCTTCTCGCCGCGGCCGGTGACCTCCCTGAAAAGCGCTCCCGCGCCCGGCGCCGCCAGGGGGAGCTCCCTCTACCGCACCCGGCAAGCTGGTGGGAGAGGCGCGAGGACGTGGCTGACCGCGCTGGCTATTTGCCGCTGAGTGCCGAAGGGCGAGAGTGGATGGAGTGGGAAGCCCTCTCTTTGAACATCTCTCGTCATCCTCTCTCGCCGTACCGGGAGGTCCTCGAGCGGATGGGTGTAACCCCGAGCCGAAAGATCCTCGGCCTCCCCCACGGGACCCGAGTTCAGGCGGCTGGCCTCCTCGAGGAGCTGCAGCGACCGCCGACCAGGAGCGGACGGCCCGTGTACTTCCTGCTCATCGAGGACGAGGCCGGACTCCTGCAAGTGACCATCTTCGAGGGCGTCTACAGGAGATACGGGCACATACTGCATCAGCGGGGTGCGTTCCTGCTCGAAGGCAAGGTCAAGCAGGACCACCGCCGGGGCTTCTCCTTCCTTGTGGAGCGTATCAGCGATCTGCAAGAGGCGCTCACGGACGAGGCTGAGGCTCGGATGCCAGAGCCCCAGATGGTCGCATCCTCCAGGGCCTTCGTGCGGGCGAAGCGGCGGGGGAGGGCGGGATGATACCGACGGCGGGCGGTGCTCGAAAGGATGTGTGAGTCCAAAAACCTCCAGCCATTTGAACTCACCTTCCGGGGCAGAATAGGGGACGGAACCGCTACGGTAGAGTTGGTGCGAGCTTAAGGAGAAGTGACGCGGTGCAGTCTCACGTTTACTCGGGTTAGACCATAGGAAGGACAGCCACGCTTTGGCCACTATAATCTATGATTTCACTCTCAACTTTTGAAACTACAAAGCGGCCTGAGATGCGCTTCCGCGCCCTGCTACCAGGAGAGTTCCCGAGGCGGAGGTGGCGCTGCTCGTCCCCTAGTTCTGTCGAGATAGCTCTTGTAGATGCCCTTCGGCACTTCGGCGAGGGGTTCGTAGTTTCTTCGACCTGTTGTTCGTGCGCCTCGTGCAGTACCGTGCAGAGGACCTTCTCAATCCTCACCGCCGTCTCCCAGCCTATCCTCTACTGCTCCTCTGTGGCCCTGTTACGCCAGCGGGAGGAGAATAGTACCGACGCCAGCCGGTCGTGTCCCAGAGTACGTAGGATGCCCGTCCTCTCGATCTCTTGTAGAGCATTGAGGTGTGCGAGTGGATTTTGCTCATTTACCGGCGAGACTTATGCCTTGAGCTTGTCGAGGTGCTGCTTACGGAACTTCGCCACCTTGAGCGCGACCACGATCTGACAATACGGCTGACCCCGGTTACGCCGGAAGTACTCCTGGTGGTAGTCCTCAGCAGCATAGAAGGCACTAGCAGGTGTTACCTCTGTAACTATAGGATCGTCCCAGACGCCCGCCCCGTCCAACTGCGCGATCACCTCCTCGGCGACGCGCTTCTGCTCAGGGGTGTGGTAGAAGGTCACCGAGCGGTACTGCGTCCCGACGTCCGCGCCTTGGCGATTCAAAGTGGTGGGATCGTGGATGTAGAAATAGACCTCCAATATCTCCCGAAACGAGACGGCCTCAGGGTTGAAAGTAACCTGGACAACCTCGGCATGACCGGTGGTTCCGGTACAGACCTGCTCGTAAGTAGGATCTGGCACGATGCCGCCCGAGTAGCCTGATACCACCTCTTCAACGCCCCGCAGCTCGTCGAAGACAGCCTCCAAGCACCAGAAGCAGCCCCCCCCGAGCGTGGCAATTTCCGTGCGGGACGCATTTTCCGACCGTTTATCATTAACCGGCATCATCTGCACCATCTCCCTCTGCTCGTGTGGACCCAGACAACTTCGGTATACCGCAACCAACGATCGGATGCACGGGACGCAATGACCGGGCAGCGACGCGTGGTTATTGGAGTCGTTAAGACTCTACCTCCAACCGAGGGGCGGCCTCGTCCGGGGCGGAGCTATGAGGTTAACAAGCGTAGAGGCATCGGGGCAGCCCCCGTACACACCACCACTCGACGCTAGCTACGGGGAGAACCCTCGCAAGGATGTGGGTTCCTCGTTGCCTTTCACGATCACCCCCGGTGTCGTGAGGCACCTGACGACGTGCTCATGCAGCTCGGAATAAGACAATTCGTCGGCATTGTTTACCGCGATCGGGCTTCCGTCTACGGCGTACCACTCGTCGGCCCCAGCGTACCTTACCGCGGCCTCTATCGTCCCCGAGCGGGGTCGCGTGGCCACCTCCAGCTCCCCCGTCACGGCGCCGACCTCTTCAGTCATGACGCCCCCGGTGGTCGAAGTGATGGTCGAGCGAGTCTCGTTCGGGCACTTTTCGTCTTCGCGCACGTCCACTGCTCTAGCTCACAGCACATGTGCCTAGCATCTGCTCTAGCGCCTCTTTCTCCTGCTCGTCGACGCTAAGATCATACTCGGCCTTGATCTTTATCCAGTGTTTGGCGTAGTCGCACCACTCTCCCTCATTTGGGGGCTTCCACGCCTCTGGGCCCTTGTCTCCTTTTTGCTGGTTCGCGTTGTCCTCGACGGAGAGCAGGACATCCGGGTCGTTGGCATAGCGCTCTCGCTGTTCGTCGTCCCACGAGGAGGCGCCGCTTCTCCACGCCTCCGCCAGCGGTACGATGTGGTCTATGTCTATCTCCTGGGGGTCCGAGTACGTCCGCTCGGTGTACAGGTCGAGCCAGATCCCCGAGCTCACCTTGCAGCCGCTTCCCACCTCGACGTCCTCGCCGTCGCGGATCAGGGCGGCCTCGCGGACATCACAGGAGGCTTGAGGAGGGTTCCAGCCGAAGTCGCTGGCCCTGCTCCAGTGGGGGAATCTCTCCCGGGAGTAGCCGCTCATCGAGCCTAGTGGTGCGACTTCCAGGTTCTCTAGGGTTTCCGACGCCTCGGTCGAGCCGTCCGGCCGGCCGGTGCCAGGACCGACTGTGGTCTCCTGGGAGCTCCCGAACTGGTTGAGGCCGCAAGCCGCTGCTAAGACGAGGATAAGAATCGATGCGATCCTCGCGATGAACTCCCTCGTCTTGGGCACGATTCGTCCGCCACCGTCGCCACCTTCTCTCAAGGCCCTCCTCGATCCCAGCCGTAGGTCATACTTACCTCGTAGCCACGCACCGTACCGGTTCTTGCGGAAGCCGGAGATCACCCTATCAAAAAACCGCACGACGGAGCGAACAAGCTAACGTTTCTGGTTCTCAAGGTCACCCACCACGGCTCCACAACCTCCTCGACGCCGCTCTTTCTCAAAACCAACTTAAGCCGGAGATAGCCGTGATCCGGGTCGGCGCGGACAACATCTCCGGCTACCCACCTCTCAAACACCTCGCGACGAATCCTCTACTTCGCAGCTATCTTCGCCAGGCCGACTACAGGGGCAGAGCCGGAGACTATCCTTCCACGGCTCGCTGGCCTTGAGAGTGTTATTCGATCCGGCCCTGCGGTGGCTACTCCTGAGCGGCGGCCTGCTCACCCTCTCGGGGCTCCTCGAGGGGTAGGGAGGTGCTTTTTTGATACTTGAGAAGCGGGCATGTTTCTGTACACTAGATACAAGAGGAACGAGAAGAGGAGGATGTGAGCGTGGTCAGCTTCAACAAGGTGATATTGGCGGGCAACCTCACCAGGGATCCGGAACTGAGGTTCACCCAGAACGGGACGCCGGTGTGCGGGTTCGGGCTGGCGGTGAACCGGGTTTTCTCGAAGAATGAAGAGGTCGACTTCTTCAACGTCTCCGCCTGGCGGGACCTCGGAGAGCGCGTAGCGAACTACACCAAGAAGGGCGACCCTATCTTGGTCGAGGGCAAGCTCCAGTATCGCACCTGGGAGGCCCAGGACGGCACGAAGCGGAGCGCGGTCGACGTCGTCGCCGACAACGTCCAGTTCCTGAGCCGGCCGGGCGACGGCGGCGCGGAGGGCGAAGTACAACCCCGCAGCGTCCGCCGTGGCGACCGCGACAACGTGGACCTGAACGAAGAAGATTTCGACGACATTCCCTTCTAAGGTGCCTCGGAAGCGGCAACCAACGTCCCGGCCTCGGGTGCCGGGACGTTCCCGCAGCGGCAGGGCAGGCACCTAAAAATAGCCGGAAACCGACGAAAAACAAAAACTCTTAAAGAACTTTCAAAATCGCAACACTTGCTACCAGAGTAGTCGTAGCATACTGGATGTTGCGCAGTTTACATAACACGCGCGGGAGAAGCTCACCAATTTTTTTGTTCCAAGATCTTTACAAAGTGTGACTAGTGCGGTATAGTCTCGGTGTCGGTTGGTGCGATACCAAATCGACACAATTGAAGAGTCCGGGGCGCTACTCCTCCTTTCCCTTTCCCCACCTATCACCCCTAAAGTGCGCTCCGGGCTCTTCCTTTTTTCCAGTCGTCAGCTTTCAGCCACCAGCGGTCAGCAAAACAGCGAACGGCTCAACATGAGCGGTAACAGCATGCCTCTGAGAGAAAAGAGCTGCTCTTGGCGACCGCCAAGGGCTGCTGGCTGAAGGTTGAGAGCTGATTGCTGACGGCTATCTACGAGGCGACTTCTCCTTCTCCGCCGACCTGGGTGAGGTAATAGAGGGTGTGCATGAGCTGGGCGGTCGGGTCTATGCGGTGGACGTCCACGTCGTAGGGGACGTGGAGCAGGACATCAGTGTAGTTGAGGATGACCCGGATGCCGGCGTCCACCATCAGCTCGGCGGTCTCCTGGGCGGAGGAGGAGGGGGTGGCGATGATGCCAATGATCTCGTCGGCTTCGTCAACGCTCTTCTTGAGCTCGTCGATATGCTTGACGACGACGTTGCCGACGGTGCGCCCGATCTTCTGTGGGTCGTTGTCGAAGACGTCATGGATCACGAACCCCCTCTTGGGCAGGATGGTGCTGCCCGCGATGGCGCTCCCGAGGTTGCCCGCGCCCACCAAGGCGATGTTGTAGGTCTGCTTGAGCCCCAGGATGCTCCTCACCGCCTCGACGAGGTCGTAGGCCTGATAACCTACCCCCCGGGTGCCGGAGAACCCGATCGCGTTCAAGTCCCTACGAACCTGCACCGGGTTGATCCCCGTGAAGTCCCCCAGCTCCTTGCTCGAGACAGAGTCGCGGCCCTCCTCTATGAGCTGCTGGGTCGTCCTCAAGTACTTGGTCAACCTGTTCGTCAGGCCTGGTTGTAGAGTGGCTCGCACCTTTCTTTCGGCTCCTTCTTCTGGTACTTCGACAGTAGATGGGTGGCATTGTAACAAAAAGGATCGCTTTTGCAATAAAGGTGCTCTTACCAGGCAGAAAAGCGTTTAGCAAGTCACATTACAGCGATAGCGCTGTTTCCGGCTTCGGTCACGTGCAAATCCTCGTCGGGATTTTCCGTTCGACAATTTCGTGGTGTAGAGTAGAGGACGTGGAACGGGATCTCATGGGAGTTACCCAGGGCACTACTGCGGGCGTCTCCATCGACCGTCCCTGCCCCGTCCGACCCTGCACTAGGGGTCGATCGGGGCGTCCTGCTCTTCCCGGGCATCTTCCGGGTAGAGATCTAGGAGAGCCCCACAGCCAATGCGGCTTCCCTCAGCCTATTGCGCTTCTCGAAGTCGTGCTCACCCGCGATTAGGAAGGGCATGTTATAGTCGGGGATCGTCTCGCCGTCGACCTAGACGGTGGCGCCGACCTCGAAAGAGCCGAGCTCGTCCTCAAGAGGGGCGGTCTGCCGCCCAAGATACCCTTCGAGTAGGTAGCAGTAGATGCGGCGCAAACGCTCCCTATTTTGGGGATCAACCTCCGCGCGGTACGCCTCCTGTGCCTTGCGAACGCTCTGCGGAGCGTAGAGCCAAGCGTACTTCTTGAGCACCCCCGCGATGTTCTGCTCCTTTTAGACCGCTATACGCTAGCCTGCTCTCGGTTTGAACCTCGTAGGTGCACTCTTTAATGCCTTTGATGACGTCTTCGATCGAGTGGGCTTAAGTAGCCATATCAGCCTCCGCTGCCAGGGACACTTTTGCGGCTTGGTGATACCTTTCTGCAGCTCTGGGTGAGGTGAGGGAGGGGCGGCTATACTCACCCCATGACTGACTACGAACGCGAGCTTAGGCGAGAGCCGAAATTACGTATGACCGAGCAGGAGGCGCTGCAGGAGTACAAAAGGCTTCTCGACGAGATCGTCTTCTTCCTTGGACGAGAGGAACTCCCTTATGCCCTAAGGACCTTGCACCAGGATCGGCTGATTCGGACGCTGCGCGAGGCCCGCGAGGCTAGCAGGAAGGGAGTCTAGAGGGTAAGCCGGAGAGACCTACGGGCGACCAGGAGAGCGTACCGGGATAACCAGAGCCGCTCTACTCGGTACTCCGGTTTTGGCTGCGGGCGTGTGTTAGCCCTTGGGTGTCGTCGTACTTTCGACCCACTTCGCCCGCCACTCCGGTGCCTCGAACGGCTCAGCATAGTAGCGGGTATCCCGCCACATCTTCCCGTCCCTCAGCTCGACGATGAGCACAAC
>JALYGT010000042.1 GCA_030776965.1 Actinomycetota bacterium | reverse complement strand
GCCAGGAGGTGCCGGAGTTGGTCCCCAGCATGGCATTGTCCAAGCGATACCCCCTTGCACAGGAGAGGTTGCTTGAGACCAAGGAGCTGAGGAAGGGTGACTAAGAGGCGTGGCAACAACGAGGGGTCTATCACCCTCCGCAAAGACGGACGGTGGATGGCCCGCCCCACGATACACACCCCTGAAGGAACAAAGCGTCCCTGTATCTATGGGAAGACACGGGAGGAAGTACGTCAGCAACTTGCCAAGGTCATAATCGAGCGCGATAGTGGGCTCGTATTCGATGCCGAGAACCTAACGGTCGGCGAGTACCTAGAGCGGCTTGCACAATAGATGATGGTCGTGCAAGCTACCGGGATGAACGCTTACTCGCTCGATCTGAGGCTGAAGGTGCTCGACGCCGTGGACCGCGGCATTCCACGCAAGGAGGTGGTGAGGACCTTCGGCGTCTCGATGCCCACCCTCCAGAGGTATCTGAGGCGAAGGAGGGAGGGGACGGGGTTGGCCCCGGGAAGATCCCCCGGCCGAACACCCTCTATTTGCGCAAGCGTCCAGGAGCGCCGCGCTCTGTGGAGGCAGCTCGAAGAGAACGACGAGGCGACCCTGGAGCGCCACTGCCAGCTGTGGGAGAACAAGCGGAAGGTCAGGGTTTCCATCTCCACGATGAGCAGGGCTGTGCGCAAGCTGGGCTGGACCTTTAAAAAAGGTCACTGGGAGCCTCCGAGCGAGACGAAGAAGCGAGAAGTGCTTGGCGAGAGCACGTGAGGCTTCTCGATCCGAGGAGGCTAGTGTTCGTGGACGAGTGCTCTACCAACATCGCCCTCACAAGGCTCTACGCCAGAGCCCCAAGAGGGGAGCGGGCTTTGGGCAAGGCGCCAAGGAACTGGGGCAAGAACATAACGCTCAATCGCCTCTTTGAGCACCGAAGGTGTGGGGGCGGCCATGAGCGTGGAGGGGGCCACCGATGGGGCGGCTTTCGAGACCTACGTGGAGCACTTCCTGGCACCTACCCTCAAGGACGGACAAGTAGTGGTGATGGACAACCTCCAGGTCCACAAGAGCTTAAGGGTGAAAGAGCTCATCGAGGGCGCGGGAGCGGAGGCCGCGTTCCTGCCGCCCTGCTCGCCCGACTTCTCGCCCATAGAAGAGGCCTTCTCGAAGGTGAAGGGCATCCTGCGCCGGGTCGGAGCGCGCACCCGCGAGGCTTTGATGGAAGCGACCGGCCAGGCGCTCGATGCCGTGAGCCGGCGGGATGCCGTGGGGTGGTTCGGACACTGCGGCTACGGTGTCGTCCATCACTCGCTATGAAAACCGCTCTAGGCGCCGGAGCGCTCTCCGAGCCACTCGTTGACCTTGGGCCAGAGGCCCTTCTTGGCACCGCGGCCGGTCATGAGGCCGACGTGGCCGGCGTCTAAGACGAAGAATTCCTTGTCCTCGCTAGAGGTGAGATCCATGAGGGCTTCGGCCTGGGGGAGAGTGCAGATGTGGTCCTTTTTGCCGGCGATGGAGAGGAGCGGGACTTCTATGTTGGAGAGGTCTACCCGGCGTCCGCGCAGGCGCACCTCGCCCTTGGCCAGCTTGTCTTGCTGGTAGAACTCCCGGATCCAGGTCTTAAACGCTTGCCCCGGGAACGGCGGACCATCGTTGACCCACTTGTTCATCGCGAGCCAGGTCTCCATCGGCTTGTCCTCAAAGATGCGCTCCCACATGTTCACGTAGGTGCCGACGTAGTTGGTGACGGGCTTGAGCATCCGGTTGCCCGTGTCGATCATCTCGCCGGGGATGTTGCCGAAGGCGTCCGCCAAAAGGTCCGGCTTTAGGTACTTCTCGCTCGTGAAGAGACTGTACTGTCCGATCTGGTCGCGCGGGAAGCTCACGGGCGCTGTGAGCAGGACGAGGTTCTTGAGGCTTTCGGGGAAGAGCGAGGCGTACATGGCGGACATGGTGCCGCCCATGCAGTAGCCGAAGAGGGTGAACTCTTCGGCGCCGGAAGTCCTAAGGACCTTCTTCACTGCCCGGGGCAGAAAGTCGAGGATGTAGTTATCGAAGTCCATGTCCTTGTCCTCGTCGCCCGGGATACCCCAGTCAAGCAGGTAGACGTCGAAGCCCTCGCCGACGAGGTACTCGATGAAGCTGTTGCCCGGCAGGAGGTCCAAGACGTAAGGCCTGTTGATGAGGGCGTAGACCATGAGGATCGGGACCGGGTATTTCTTCTCGGCGCTGGGCTCGTAGCGGTAGAGCTTGGCCTTGTTCTTGGTCCAGACGACCTCCTTGGGCGTCCGACCCGTGTCGGCCTGGGCGCCCTCCAGGAGGACCCTCATCCCCGCGCTGTACTTGTCGAAGAAGCTCTCGACCTCCGACGGGATTGCGTCGTTCTTTACGCGTTCCGCCATTCTTTAGCTCTCTCCTTCCTTGCGTGCGTTCTGCCTACGCACATCGTCTACCGTGATCTGGTCGTTCGCCCCCGTGCCTTCGACCTCCGAGAGCTCCACGCCGAGCTCTCGCGCCTTGCGCCTGGCAGCGGCCGTCGCCCGAACCTCTCCGTCGGCCTGCGAGTCCTCCTGCACGGCTTCGGCCTGGGCGTCGCCGTTCTGAGGGGCGTTCTCCAGGGTGGTGAGGAGCTTGTCGATCTTGCCCTCCACGCCTTCGAGCCTCTTCTCGAGACCCTTGACCCGGTCTTCTATGCCGCCGACGGCCTCGGCGGTGGCGGGCCTGGCGTAACCGTCCTCGAAGACCTCCTCGAGGCGGTCGATCTTGTCCTCCAGGGCCACCACGAGCGAGGCGACGCGCGTGATGTCGCTACGCACCGGGATGGAGAGGGACTTCAGGTACTCCTCGGAGTCGCGCCGGAAGACCTTGTAGAAGCTCGCGTAGCTCTGCAGGAAGCGGCTCGAGGTGTCCAGGACGTTCTCGCGCTCTATGAGGTCGCCGACGAAGTCCGAAAGGGGACCGCTGGTGGCGTTGTACCAACGCACGACGAACTGCAACGGATCGGTCGGGTACCCCTGGGCGCTCAAGAAGTTGTTCCGGATCTGGTCCAACGTCGCCACCCACCGGGGCGCGAGATCTACGGCTTCCGTCCCAAGAGCGGTGGCCTTCTGCCAGGACTCCGACACCGCGTCGAACCACTGCTTCCACAGGTTCTGTGCCTCGGCCACCTGCCCCGCCACCGCGTCGGTGGCTGGCTTCTGCGCCGCCGCCGGGTTCATCGCTGCCCCGGTCTGGCTCACTACCGGCGCGGCGTTGCTACCGTCTCCCGACAGCCCGCTTACGGACCCGAACATCCGCTCCTGCAAGTGCTCAAGACCGTTGAACCATTGCCTATACAGACCGTAGGGGTCCATATAATTCTCCTGCCCGGCCGAGAAGGCGTCAGACCACATCTTGGTGCCCGTCTCGTACCACTGTCTCCACAGCTCCGTCGGGTCCGTCACGGCCCGGCCGCGTCTCTCGTCGCTCACCTGCAAAAGCTCCTTTCTTCGCACCGTAAAGGGCGCCGTCAGCGATTTCGTGCAAATCAATCTGCTTCTTATGCGTCATTATACTAGCGAAGACACACTTTTAGTGATTCGCACATATAGTCTTCGCGCATATACTCAAGCTGAGAAGTGGCTTCACGCGCTGGTTCGTCGTCCTTGTTTTCGGAGGTGGCTAGGTGGAGGCCGTCTGGCCCCAGTGCTGCCGGATGTCCTCGGCTCCTTTCTACGCCTCTGCTCGTGCTTCGTCCCTGAGCTCGCGCCGCAGGAACTTGCCGGTGGGTGTCTTCGGTAGCTCGTCCATGAACTCGGTTTGTCGCGGGTACTTGTAGGCGGCCATCCGCTCTTTGCAGACCTTGATCAGCTCTTCTTCCGTCGCGCTGTCGCCTTCCTTTGAGCGCGACGAAGGCTTTCACGGTCTCTCCCTGGAAGACGACGACTAACAGTTAGAGGCTACGGCGACCCAGTGCAGTCGGACCCAAGAGTGCATCCAAAACGGCTTCTTGCAGGTGAGCCAGGCGCCCCTCGTACCGGGGAGCTTCGGCTTCAATCCGCTCCGGCAAGCCTGGATCTAGAGCGACCGCCTCCGCTCTCATGCTCGGCTCACCCAGCCAGCGTCGAACCAGTGTCGGATCTGCTTCCACATGAAAGAGCAGGCCCCAGGCCTTAGACCCCCAACGAAATGCCTGATGAGGGGTCCTAGGCGAACACCCGAGAGACACGGCACCTTCGGGCAGATCGAAGACGTCACCGTGCCAGTGAAGAACCGTCTCCTCCGCTCGAAATGATCCCAAGATAGGATCTGTTAGCGCAGCAGGCGTCTTGCGGACGGAACCCCAGCCGACTTCTTTTCCGGCCGGGTTGGGCTTCACCACCGCTCCCAGAGCGGCGGCGAGCAACTGACTTCCTAAGCAGACCCCGACGGTTGGCATACCGCTCCGCACAGCCTCGCCGATCGCCGCGATCTCTTCTCTCAGGAACGGGTAGCGCTGCGCCTCATAGACGCCCATCGGTCCTCCCATAACGAGGAGTGCTCGCGCAAAGCGAAGGTCAGGCAGCGGCTGATCGGCAAAGAGGTCCACATAACGCCAGGGCACCCCGCCTGCATCGAGCCGTTCTCCGAAGGCGCCCACTCCTTCCCAGCTGACGTGGCGCAGAACGAGTACTTCCCCCGCACGATACTGTGCTCTCTCTCGACTGCGGCTTATGGCGGCTCTCCTTACTTCAAGCTCTCACCAATTCTACCTTGCCGCCCCAATAGTAAGCGGATATCGGCAAAGCTGGTGGCGCCTGTAGAGAAGTACTTTGACACCGACCACAGTCTGAGAAGTTGTTAAGAAGCAGGCATCCCGCTCAGAGTGCCGAGTTTCCGAGAATTGTATTGTCGGCAACCTGCTGCCCTGCCTATGCTGCAGAAGCGGAGTAGGCGACGTGGGCTCTAGGAGTGAATATCTAACCAAACGTGTAGCAAGATGGCTGGTCGAAATCTCTTCTTGGGCGAGGAATCTACCCTTAGCACCGGTCCTAACGCATAAGCATCCGAGAGGGTGAATAGGGGTTTCCGAGAAGCCTCCTAGTCGACAATTGGGTGAATAGAGGTAACCATGACCCTGGCTAGGCGCAAGCTCTTCTATAGATGCGCCGCAATATCCCAGGTGGCATCATGCCTGGTGCCTCCCGTTGGAGAAAAACGCTAGTTGGCAAGGAGGAACTTCTCTGTCGGCAGAAGAGAACATGGCATTGGCCCGCCGTTTCATGGAGGCACGAGCCAAGGGGGACGTGGACGCAGTGGACGAGATGTTGCCCCCCGACTTCGTTAGCCACGCTACCGAAGAAGAGACCGGCCGCGAAGGCGTAATATGGGCAGCCGCCCAAGTCGCTGAGGCCGTCTCAAACGCCAGCGTACTCGTCGAGGACCAGGTAGCCGCCAACGACAAGGTGGTTAGCTGCTTCATCGTGCACTCCACCCACGATCGAGGGGAGATTATGGGCCTTGCGCCTAGCGGCAGGGAGATGACCAATAGGGTCATCCTCATCCACCGCATCTCCGAGAGCAAGATCGCCGAGGAGTGGGGCATAGGAACGATCGGCTCAAATTTAAAGGGACAGCTTCTAGAGCAAGAGAGGATCGAGCGCGAGCGCATCGAGCAGGAGCTTGAGGTGGCGCGGCGCATCCAGCAAGCCTCACTCCCCAAAGAGGTTCCCGAACTGGAGGGATGGGAGATCAACCCCCACTACCAGCCCGCCCGGGAGGTGGGAGGAGACTTCTACGACTTCTTCGAACTCGAAGAGGGACGGGTGAGAGTAGTCGTGGGCGACGCAACGGGCAAGGGGGTGCCAGCGGCTTTAGTAGTGACCGCAACCTGCAGCATGCTACGCGCCGTCGCCCAAGGCTCTCACTCGCCAGGGGAGGTACTAGCTCGGGTCAACGAGACATTGTTGACTCGCATCCCTGCCAACATGTTCGTCACCTGCTTCTATGCCATCCTTGATCCTAAGAGCGGTACCTTGAGCTACGCCAACGCCGGTCACGACCTGCCTTACCTACACCGTACAGGCGGTGAGGCTGAGGAACTGAGGGCTACAGGGATGCCTTTAGGGCTGATGCCGGCGATGGGCTATGAGGAGAACGAGACCGTCCTAAAAGCCGGCGAAGTAGCCCTCTTCTACAGCGACGGGCTGGTAGAGGCCCATAACCCTGAAGGAGAGATGTTCGGCTTCCCTAGGCTGCAGGCGTTTGTTGCCGAGCATGAAGAACCATCTCTAGGGAACTTCCTCTTAGAGAAGCTCTATTTCTTCACTGGGGAGGGGTGGGAACAGGAGGACGACATCACCCTCCTTACACTCCGACGTTCAGCGGGTGAGTTTCCGACTACGCTGAACACCGGAAGCTAGGTTTCCGAGAATCGGCCTTCTAGAAACCGTCCGAAAAGCCCCGATAGGCCTCGAACTGAAGCCTCAAAAGCCGACGAAACGGGTCACAATAGCCCTTTTTTTCGCCGCTTCGGGGGCCCGAAATAGGGAGCCCAGGGTAGCCTCCGGACCCTTTTCGGACGGTTTCTCTAGGCAGTTCGGTGAATAGAGGCAAAGGGAAATCAAGGCCGTCTAGCACCCTATACTCTGTAGGTGCTAGCTCTCCTCCTAACTCTTGACTGATTCGTTATTTGCGGGCATCCTTTAAGAAGTTAGCTAACCCGCCGGGGAAAGCGGGAGAAAAAGGAGGTACCACTGATGAAGCCTGAGACCATTAGCGAAACGACCCGCCTGTGGGAAGAGCAGCCAGACAAGGCCAAGAGCAAGCCGACCGTCAAGGCACGCTCCGACGGCGGTGGCCAGGCTGTAATGGAAGGCGGGTCATTCTCCTGGCAAGCTGACCTACCCGGGCCGGTGGGTGGCACTAACCAGGCCCCCAGTCCCACCCTACTGCTGCTGAGCGCCCTGGCCGGATGTGCGGTGGTCTTTATTCGCGACACTCTCGCTCCTCAACTTGGCGTGCGCGTGGAAACGGTGGAGGCAACCGCCCAGTGCGAGGCGGATTCCCGGGGTCTGCTGGGCATGGATGGTGTTGCGGCGGACTTACAGAACATCCAGCTCGACATCCGGGTTCAGTCGCCCGACAGCGAAAGCGAAATGCAAAAGATCTACCAGGCTTGGCAGGAGCGCTGCCCGATCTACCTAGCCCTCACCAAAGCGATGAACGTCTCCCTGAACATGGAGACCGTGCGTTAAGCAAAAGGGCCGGATCTTCACCCGCTCCGGCCCTCTTTTTATGCCCTCAAGCCCTCTGAGCTTCCGAGAAGGCACCTTGTCGGCGATTAGGTGAATAACGTCCCAGAGCCCGTGTTGCAGGAGGGGAAGAGCGATTTCTCAGGATCTAGGTCACCGGTTTAGAGGGTTTAGGTGGGGGGGTACGCCCAGTAGCGAAAGCTAAGGGAAGGAGGGTCTCATGACCCACACTCAACAGATGGTCCAGACCAACCCGAGCCAGGCCCCGGTGGACGAGTCAACCCTAGTTGAGTGCATCGAGGCCTGCTTCGACTGCGCCCAGTCCTGCACCGCCTGCGCCGATGCCTGCCTGGGTGAGGAGGACGTGCAGATGCTGGCCCGGTGCATCCGCCTCAACCTCGACTG
>JALYGT010000041.1 GCA_030776965.1 Actinomycetota bacterium | reverse complement strand
GGACTTCTAATCCGCGGGTCGCAGGTTCGAATCCTGCCGGGCGCGCTTCATGAAATCACTGTTTTGCAGGGAGAAATCTGACGTATGGTTATACATGCGGTTATATACTGGGTCTGCTCTACGGCCTAGCGCGAGGCGCTGGTACCAGGCTCGACGAGCTCGGAGCCGAACAGACCGCTCATCCGGCGAACTCCCGAACTGGCAGGCCGGCCACGCCCACTGCGGCCCGGAACAGCGAGCCGGCCAACGGATCTTCGCCAGGCTCTAGGTTTTCTCGCGATGTGGTGATAAACAGCTCGTCCAAGTTTGGGCCGCCGAAGGTGCAAGCAGTGACCTTTTTCGCTTGCACCTCGATCACCTCATCGAGCACGCCGTCCGGGGTGTAGCGTCGGACAGCGCCGCCGTTGGCGAGTGCCACCCAGACTCCGCCCTCCTCATCGACCGTCAAGCCATCAGGAAGTTTAGCTTCGGCTGAGAGATCCACGAAAGGACGCCGCCCGGTTAATCCAGAGTCGCCGTCATAATCGAAGACGTCTGTGCGGTAGGTTGCTGTGTCGTTGTAGTAGGCGCGGGAGCCGTCCGGGCTCCACTCAAGCCCGTTTGAGACGGTGACGTTCTCCAGCACCGCGCGTACGTATAGGTCGGGATCGAGCCGGTACAGCGCGCCAGCGCCGGGCCGCTGGTCGTACGCCATCGACCCGCAGTAGAAGCGGCCGTCGGGGTCGCAGCCTCCCTCATTCATCCGCACCTGCTCGTCTGCCCACAGGTCGTCCAGGTGCGTTAGCGTTCCGTCGGCGTCCTCCAACGCGAAGCCCCGCTCCACACCGATGACCGCTCCGCCCTGGCGGCGAGGTCGGAGGGCGGCGGCGACGCTGCCGACGTGGTACCGGTCGATCGCGGCGTCGTCGGCTGCCAGGGCCAGGACGTCACCGGCCAGCATGTCCACCCAACGCAGACCGCCCCATCGCTCTGACCAGACCGGTCCCTCACCGTGGTAAGCCACGGGACTGGTCACTTGTTCAGCCTGCACGATCGCGCCTCCTCATCACTGGCCGATGCTACTACACCCCTGTCGTACAGGATACTTCAGCCTCACGCTCGTGCGTCTGACGTGGTTGCGAGCGCCAGGACCCTTGAAGGGTCACCGCCCGCCGCGTCCAAGGAAGGCCGGATCGTATCGGCCAGCCCGTCGCCCATACCAGGGAGCACGTGGGAGTAGGTGTCCAGTGTTATGGAGGTCGTGGTGTGCCCGAGAAGCTCCTGAACGAACTTGGAATTGACGCCCTGCTAAAGTAGAAGTGTTGCGTGAGTGTTTCAATAATTGTACAGGCGTGCCCTTGGAGAGGGTTGTCGGGTGCTACTAATGCAATCGGTGATGCGATCTAGCGTTACGGGCCGCCCTCATTACCTTCAAAGTCAACGCGGTGCCCTTCGCCTCCCCCTTCCTTACCCACCGGTCTTCGACACCTGAAAACCAGGCGAAGGGCGTGGCATTACCTCGCTAGTACAATGGTGGCCATGAAGGCGGTGAGGTACCACGGGCCGGGGCAGCCGTTCCGGTTGGAGCAAGTCGACAAGCGCGAGCCCGGGGTCGGCGAGGTCCTCGTGCGCGTCACGGCCTCTGGGATGTGTCACACTGAGCTGCACTTCAAGAGCGGCCTGCTCGACTTAGGGGTAGCACCGGTCACAATGGGGCACGAGGTGGTTGGAGGTATCGAGGCGGTCGGCCAAGGCGTCTCTGCGGACCGGGTGGACGAGCGCGTGATCGTCTACTACTATCTGGGCTGCTTGGAGTGTGCCTACTGCCGCGTCGGTGACGAGCACTTGTGCCCCAACCTGCGCGCCGAGTACGGTTTCATCTCGGACGGTGGGTACGCGGAGTACGTTGCCGTGCCGGCCCGCAACGCCGTGCCACTCCCCGCCGCAATCTCGGACGTCGAGGCGGCCCCGATAGGGTGCGGCGTCACCACCGCGGTTCACGCCGCGAAGCTCGCCGAACCCAGGGTGGGCGAGTGGATCGTAGTATACGGCGTGGGCGGAGTGGGTTTCGGGCTCGTGCAGCTCGCCCGTGCGACGGGCGCTCGCACGATCGCCGTCGGCCGGAGCGCGGCGAAGCTGGACAAGGCGCTCGAACTCGGCGCCGAGGTAGCGGTGAACGCATCGGAGGAGGCCGCTGCCGAGAGAATCCGGAGGATAACGGGCGGTGCGGGCGCTGACGTGATATTCGAGTGCGTCGGCACGGAAGAGTCGATGAAGGAGGTATCGGCCGCGCTGGGGCGGCGCGGGAGGCTGGTCTTTGTCGGTTACTCGCCGGACAGCTTCCAGATCCACCCGATCCAGCTCGTCGTCTTCGAGCAGAAGGTCGTGGGCTCCGTCGGCGCGACGCTGAACGACCTGTACGAAGCGGTGGACCTAGTCGAGCGTGGGGTAGTCCACACCGTAGTGGATCGAACACTACCCTTGGAGCAATTCGAGTCGGGCCTGAACGCGCTGGAGCGCGGCGAGCTCGTCGGTCGAGCGGTGCTCGTGCCCGGTAGGTAAAGCGTATCCCTCGGCTTGTGCGGCTACGACAATTATAAAGGCAGCCCGCCCTAGTAGGTTCAAGCTCCTCGGCCAGGGTTTGGTTCCGGAGGGGCTGTATGACCGCAACTTATTGGCTACACTACAACCGAAGCCAAAATCGGTAGCGCTTGATGCGGTATTTGCGCGATATCTTCTGGAGAACTAATGGACGACAAGGAAAATTACTTGCGCTGGCTGGAGGAGATGTGGAGCGTCCACAAGCTCGATCCTCACGACGGCACCGAGCGCGAGGAGAAGAGGAAGGAAGAGGTGGTCGAGATATTCGAGGACTTCGGCGAGGCCGTGGAGCCTCCGGCCTTTCCGCCTTGGAAACCTCCCGGTGACGGTAGGGACGGAAGGCCTCCCGAAGCGCCCTAGCAAGCCTTTCTAGCCCCAGGATCGGGCCGCGGCGCCGAGAGGGGTCCGGGCCGCTCCACAGAGGGGTGGCACGCCTGTGTGGTGTAGCGTGAGCAAGGCCAACCGGATTAACGCGTTTTTCGCGTGACCCTATACTCGCAGCAGCAGGGAGCGTGGGTTGAGATGCGTGGTCATCAAGATATCCGCGATGACAAGGCGCCTAGGCGCCACTACTACTGAAGTGGCAAGAGCAGGAATACCCAGGCTATAAGACCACGTGTTAACACGCGTTAATTACTACTGCCCGCGAGGGAGGGGTCCGAGCAAACGCCCGCAGAGTCCCTCGCTCAAGTCCCACAGCCTCTTCCTGGCCTCCGCGTCATACGCCTGTCGGCTCGCGCGTGCCTCTCGTTTCCTGTCAAAGTAGCGGCCCGTGACCTCCTCCAGCTCTGGCGAGACGGCGAGGCGCACCACGGCCTCTGCCCCCTCCTGCACAGTGCTCGAAGCGTGGCCGAAGGTCTCAAGGACCATCTTGGTGTCCATCAGGGTAGCTGGGTGCAGGGCGTTTGTGGTTACCCCTGTACCCCGCAGGCGCTCGGCTAGGTCGAAGGTGAACATAACCTGGGCCAACTTGCTCTGCGTGTAGGCCTTCATGCCGTCGTAGCCCCGCTCCAGTAGGACGTCGTCGAAGTTCAGGGGGCTCTGGCCCGCCGAGGCGACGTTGACGACGCGCGCTGGTGCGGAGTCCCGTAGGAGCGGCAAGAGCAGGTTGGTGAGCAAGAAGTGCGCCAGGTAGTTGACGGCGAAGGTGTGTTCGTAGCCATCCTCGGTCTCCTCACGCTCCTGAGCGATGACGCCCGCGTTGTTGACGAGCACGTCGAGGCGGTCGTGCTCCGAGAGGAACTGCTCGGCTAAGCCGCGCACCGCGCTTAGCGAGGAGAGGTCGGCGAGGTAGTAGTGCGACCCCTCGCTGCTGCCCGTTTGCCTCCTTACCTCCTCGAGGACCATTTCGCAGCGTTCCCTGCTGCGGCCGTGCAACAGCACGATGGCGCCCCTCCTAGCGAGCTCCAGGGACACGCGCCTGCCTAAACCGTCGGTAGCACCCGTCACTAGGACGGTAGCTTCGGCTGGGTCCCTCATTATCGTCCCTTTCTGCTGGTAGCTTCGCGTTCCTTCGCTTCGAAGTCAATCCTAAAGCATGGCTCGCCGGATAGCCCGGTCACCCGACTACACTTAGATGCTTTCAAAACCCCCCTATTCGTAGAATCTACCTTTTGAGAGGGTCTCCTTAGAGCTTGCGCGGATAGGCTCGCTACTTTTCATATTTGCCGATTCTCCTAGCCATCAATTCGGCTCGTCGTCGCCCATTGATACATTCGCTACCCGCCTATCCGCGCAGCCTCTTAGCCAACAATAGAGAGCGCTTTAGCTTTGGGTGCGATGGTCTGAGCATTCGTTGGTATCGCGCTGATCCTGACACGCCTGGGCGTTGTTGCCTACACCGTCCCCGCCCTTAGCCTGCTCGACGGTGTGCTGCGCTGGTTGCTCGCTCTATCCGTCGTCTGGCACTTGGTCCTCGGGAGCTTGAAGGCGCGTCCGGTTGAATGTGCAGAGCGTGCGGCCATGGGACTCCAGCTGCGGTGTAGCCTAATGGCCGCCTCCGACTACGCTTACCACCGAGTCATGTCCGGCGATCTTTCTTGCCGCGGGCAGTCCCAACCGCGGACAATACCCCCGCTACTGTCCAACGTAGCCGTAAGGCTCGGCCCCGTAACGACGATAGACTCGGCTGGCAAGTTTTTATGCTCGCGTACAAGCTTGAAGGCCCGCGTGAGGCGTAGACCTCCCAGGATGTGGAGCTACCTGCTTTGGGACGCAACGGCCGCGGGGGGCTGGCGATGGTTGGGTCTTTAGGGGTGGCTGGTTCTTCTCTGAGAAGCTTCTCAAGCCGAATCCTTTACCGAGACCGGGGTACGACGTCGAGGTGCTCGGCTCCGAAGCAGGAAATGTAAAGCTCTCTCCGAATGCGAATGCTCGAAGGAGTGGCACTTACGGCTTGAAGTGGGCAGGCGGATACGGGCAAGTCGGAAGAATTCTGCACACCGACGAGTCTGGGCTTACGCGAGAGTTCCGTGCGATGCAGGGCGCCCCCGAGCCTGGGAATGCCCTCCTCGATAGTTACGCCTTCCCCCACGACCCGGAACGAGCCTTCGGGCTGCAATACGAGGAGATCACAGTGAACTCGGAGCTCGGCGAGCTCCCGGCCTGGTACATAGAGGGCACGAAGGATACTTGCATGATCTTCGTACATGGCCAAGGGGCGGAGCGTGGTGAGGCGCTGCGGATACTACGCACGATCGTTGGGCAGGGGTTCGCTTCGCTCATCATAACCTACCGCAACGATCCGGAAGCACCGAAAAGCTCTGACGGACTCTATCACCTGGGTCAGACGGAGTGGAGGGACTTAGAGGCCGCCGCCGACTATGCTCTTGCCAACGGCGCCGAGGACTTACTCCTGGTCGGCTACAGCATGGGTGGGGCAATAACCTGTACCTTCCTGCGCGAATCGGACAGAGCCGCTAAGGTGCGGGGTGTTGTCCTCGACGCGCCAGCTCTCGACTGGGACGCTATCCTTGCTCTCGGTGCCCGCGAACGCGGCCTGCCGCGCGTTGCAGTGCCGATAATCAAGTCCATTTCGTCATTCAGAACCGGGATAGACTGGTCAGCGCTCGGCCAAGTCGAGCGTGCCGGCGAGTTCGACGTGCCCATACTCCTGTTCCACGGAGACCGGGATGAGACTGTCCCCGTGGAGTCGAGTGACGCCTTCGCCGAGGCCCGGCCGGATCTCGTAACCTACCAGCGTATTCATGGGGCAGGGCATGTAGAATCTTGGAACCTCGACCCTGAGGGATACCGGGAGACCGTAGAGCGATTCCTCCTCAAGGTGTTCTAACTCGGGCTGAGCCCAACCTTGGGCTTATTGGGGAGTGCTGCGTTTCTTGAAAGATCGAGTTGCGAAGGATGCGGGAGGCGGTAGATGCCCTAGGGTACGAAGGGCCGATAGAGGTGGAGATCTTCAACGAAGCCCTGTGGGCGACGCTTGAGGATAAAGTGCTGACGTTGACGAAGGAGCGGTATATCGGGCATGTCTCGCTAGACATGCGGTTGAACATTGGAGTACCCGGTGAGCAGAGGGCCCTACTAGCTCCGAAGTTCTCTACTGATCTCGCGTGACTAACCTGTAGCGCACTTATCTTCTGTGTCGTAAAGTGAGGTAGCGACCAGACCGGCTACCACCTCCCCAGCTTAGGAGACCTCTTATTCACCCAACCTCCTAGAGAATGCTGCCTTAGGACAATAACACCGCGATCTACGAAGGAAGTGGCTCATTCGACGGCATCGTGCTCGATTGAAGTAAGAGGCCGCGCCAATAGGCTGGCAACTTTTCGCACTTGAAACTTCTCGAAGCGATTGAACAGCCTCCTAACTGCTCCTTGCCACATAAGCTACTCGCCTATTGGCGCAAGCTCTAAGTAGAACATAAGGAGAATTAACATCCACGGTTGGAAGGAGATCCCGTGAACAGATTAGCGTCGAGCGACGGCACCACCATCGCCTTCGATCAGTTGGGTGA
>JALYGT010000040.1 GCA_030776965.1 Actinomycetota bacterium | reverse complement strand
CGTTCGCCGCTGTGGATGCCGCTCTCGCGCTGGGGCATCGTCCCCTAGTGGACTCCTGGCGTAAGCTCTCTCGCAGGATGTGGGCAACTGCGTGCTCTGAGTGCGGGCGAGAGGTTTGGGTTAGCGGTCCGGCTGGTGGGTGGACGTACGGCGGAAGCGCCATACGCATTAACTGTGAGCTAGCTGCCTTCGAGGAGGCATAGGAGAAGTACTATATGGTCGTGGACGATGATCATATTCTTCTTGTTGGCCATTCTCATGATTGTGTCGATCGTCGGGTTGATGCTCTGGTTCTTCTTTATCAGGGGGAGATAGCCTTCAGGATACTAATCAGGGCTCTGGCTGCTCTTTATGCCCTCACGCCCTCTGACTTTCCGGGAAGCCACCTGGTCGGCAATCCGGTGAATAGAGGTAGCGGGGCAGCTCCTACGTCTAGCATCACCTGTCCTTAGGCTATGGTTTTGCGGGGGCCGATCAACGCCCAGACTTCCCGCCCCTACTTCCTACCGCCCGGAGATCGTTTCGCTCAGCACAACCGACATGGTTATGGTGAAGGTCGCCGGGTAGCAGCGGGAGCTGGCCTAAGGCGACACTTGCACAAGCCCCGCTTCGCCGGACGGGGCTTCTTTGTGCCCGCGATACGTCAATCATACCTATAGCGGTTTGCAGAGCAGATGAACCGCAACACTACGGGCATGCTAAGGCTTGCGCAGGAGACGTTCTCGGCAAAGAGCACGCCCTGACGATGCTGATGCGCCAATAACAGGGCAAACCGCTGTAGTCTCGCGTTCGAGTTCTTCTAGGCTCCGCCCTCTGGCTGCCTGGGCACGTCTCCGGGGTCCGCGCCCTCCCTGACCAGGGCTATCGCCGTGCCTTGCGGGTACAAGAAGCCGCTCTTCGGGTTCCGCCAGGCGACCTTGCCTCCGCGTTCGATCTTCTTCCATCCGGCGTTCTCCAGCTCGCGCTGCTCAACTTCCTTGTCGATCCGCTCGGTCGTGGGTTCTTCCCTCCGTGGCTCTTCGTCGCTGCTCATGCCACGCCTCCTTCCCGATTGTCATTTATTACTGACTCGTGAGCGCGTTGCCCTGATCGGTCAACAGGGCGCCCAGTTGCGACAGCTTATCGGCGACCGGAGCCCCGAGGTCGCTTTCGGCCACCGCCTGGACCTGCTCTCCCAGCGTCACCATCAGTTGTCCCACCGCCGCCGGGTCGAAGTCGCCCGCCAACAGCTGAATCCTCAAGTCGGCGAGGTTCTCTGCTATGGGCAATAGCTCGGGGCTTTCGGAAGCCGCGAGCCTCTGCTCCCAGGTCTCGATCACCCGCAGCCCCGCCTCGATGTTGGGTCGTTGTACCCCGCCTTGCAGGAACGCCACGGCCTGGTCGAGGCCGATGTCGGTTTCGTTGGTTGCCATACTGTTCGTCTCCTTCCGGTCGGAGTGTCGCCAGCGTTCCCCGGTGTCGTCCGAGGGCAACGCCGGGACACGCGGCGCCCGCGGTTAGATGCGGTTTTCGCTTCCCGGCTTGTGGGGCGCCCGCCTCTGCATAATGGGGGTTGCAGCTAGTATTCGCCGCCGGTAGAAGCCGACCATCCCGCTTTAAGGACGGACTTCTTCGGAGAGGACCTCTTCGGCCCAGCCCAGAGCCGCGTTTGTGGTGGGGAAGCCTACGGTGGTAAGGGCGAGTACGATGGTGTGCAGGATCTCCTCCTCCGCAACACCTACTCCGAGGAGCTTGCGGACGTGGGAGCGGACGGCTCCTTCTGACTCCGCGCCGACGGCTATGCCGAGCTTTACGAGGCGCCGCTCCTTTTCGCCCAAAGGTCCCGCTTCGTGCTCCGCGGCGCCTAAAGCGTCGAAGGCCTCCTTGACCGCCGGGTAGCGGTGCTCGAACTTTTGATACACATTGGGCAGATAGTCTGTCATGCTCTCTACTCCCGTCTTCCGAACGTCGCCCCGAATGCTACCAGCTATTACAGCGACCAGCGGACGGCCAGTCTTCCGGGCGTAGTGGTTTCGCGGGGATGGAGTACCATATGTGGTGAGCGGTGCAAGGCTTTCGGGGACGGGTTAACCTTTGCCCATGGCGGTGAACTTGACGGACCGACGCGGGGGCAGGATCATACTCGGGATAGACCCAGGGACGGCGACGATGGGCTGGGGCGTTATCCGCCAAGAGGGGAACCGCCTCTCTTACGTCCAGCACGGGGCCGTAACGACGCCTTCCCAGTGGGAGATGCCTCGCCGCTTGGGCAGGCTCTTCGACGGGGTGACGGAGCTCGTGAAGGGGTACCGGCCCGAGACTGTGGCGGTCGAGGAGCTCTTCTTCAGCACCAACGTGACGACGGCGATCACGGTCGGCCAGGCGCGCGGGGTGGTGTTACTCGCGGCGTACAGGGCCGGGATCGAGGTTGCGGAGTACACGCCGCTTCAGGTGAAGCAGGCCATAACCTCCTATGGGCGAGCCGAGAAGCGACAGGTGCAGGAGATGGTCAAGTCGCTCCTCCGCTTACGCGAGATCCCTAAACCCGACGATGCCGCGGACGGGCTGGCGATCGCCGTCTGCCACGCGTTCTCTTCTCGGATTGGCGGCAAGGTGGGGGTGGGGAAATAGCCCGTATTGCGGGATAATCCTTAGGCTATGATCCACAGGCTACGCGGACAACTGGTAGAGAAGGACATGGAGGGCGTCGTGATAGACGTCGGGGGCGTAGGCTACCGGGCCTCGACGTCGGCGGCCACCCTGAGGGCCCTGCCATCGATAGGCGAGGAGTGCGTACTGCACACCCGGATGGTGGTGCGCGAGGATGCGATGCTCCTCTTCGGCTTCGCGGACAGGGGGGAGCGGGCGGCGTTCGACTCTTTGACGGCGGTGAGTAAGGTCGGTCCGAAGCTCGCCCTCTCGATACTCTCGGCGATGGGGCCGCAGGAGGTCGCTGAGGCGGTCGGGCGCAGCGACGTCGTCAAGCTGGCGTCGGTGCCGGGCCTGGGTAGGAAGACGGCCGAGCGGCTGGTGCTCGAGCTCCGGGGGAAGAACCTCGCCGCGTTTGATCCGGGCATCCTCGGCGGAGATGTCGGCGGACCTTACGTGGAGGCGCGGGAGGCCCTGACGGCGTTGGGGTACTCGATGGAAGAGGCGGAGAAGGCGCTCAAAGAGGTGCCACCGCAGGACACGGTGCAGAGGTACGTTAAGGAGGCGTTACGACGGATAGGCGGTACGAGGCGTTGAGCTCGGAGGACCGGTTCGACGGCATGGAGGAGATGGACGACTTCACGGTGCGCGGCGGTCCAGACGAGGTCGTTGGCCCGGGCGAGGTGCCCGACGAGGATATAACGGGGGCGGCACACTTCGAGCGGCCTATAGACGCCGCGGAGGACGCGGAGGGCGACGAGCCCACCTTAAGGCCCCAGACGCTCGACGATTTCGTAGGGCAGGAGGCGTTGAAGAAGAACCTGCGGATCTTCGTCGAGGCGGCGAAGAGGCGCAAGGAGCCTTTGGACCACATGCTGCTCGCGGGGCCGCCAGGATTGGGGAAGACGTCGTTGTGCCGGATCCTCGCGGGCGAGATGGGGGTCGGTATACAGGTCACAAGCGGGCCGAGCCTCGAGCGGGCGGGGGACATGGCGGCCATCCTGACCTCGCTCGAGGAGGGTGACTTCCTGTTCATAGACGAGATCCACCGCTTAAATAGGCAGATCGAGGAGGTCCTCTACCCCGCGATGGAGGACTTCGCGATGGACCTCGTGCTCGGGCAAGGACCCTCGGCACGCACCATAAGGATGGACTTACCACGCTTCACCCTGGTCGGCGCGACGACGCGCACGGGCCTGATGACGAAGCCGCTTTTGGACAGGTTCGGCTTCTCCGCCCGACTCGATTACTACTCACCCGAGGACCTCAAGAAGATCGTGGTCAGGAACGCGGGGATACTCCAAATCCCGACCACCAAGGCAGGCGCCGAGCAGCTCGCGACCCGTAGCCGCGGCACCCCGCGTGTCGCCAACCGTCTCTTGAGGCGCGTCCGCGACTACGCGGAGGTCGTAGGCGACGGTACTATAGACGAGGCGACGGCGAAGGCTGCCCTGGAGATGCAGGGCGTGGACTACCTCGGCCTTGACCGGGTTGACCGGGACTACCTCGGCCTCGTCATCCAGAAGTTCGACGGAGGGCCCGTGGGCGTCGGCACGATCTCCGTGGCTCTAGGCGAGACTCGCGACACGGTCGAGGACGTCTACGAGCCGTACCTGTTGCAGAGCGGCCTCATCCAGCGCACCAGCCGAGGCCGCGTCGCCACTAGAAGGGCCTACGAGCACCTGGGCGTGCCGCTGCCTCAGTAGGCCTATTCGACGAACAGGGCTGCTGGTCGGCATCCCCGCTCGGTTATGCGGTGGCAGCGGATCTCCGGCTCTTTGCCAGCGAGCGAGACGATGAGTTGGAAGGAGCTCGGGTAGGCCGCCAGCGTCAGGTCCCGGGCAGAAGGCTCGGGGGGCGAGGGGTGGGAGTGGTAGGTCGCGGTGAGATCCAGGCCCTCCTCCCTTATCTGTCGCGTGGCACAGAGCTGGGTCTCCGGCTCCAAACGCCTTGCCCTGTTTTCGATATCCTTCGCTACCGACCGGTTGAGTAACGCCGGGCGGTGCACCCTTTGGGTTCCCAAGTCCCGTATACTTGGAGACCAACCTGACGCGAGACCCGTGAGACGCGGGCGCACGACCGCGGGGCTCGCTCCCGTCGCCCATCAAAGGAGGGTCTGTGTTCTTCGACAGCTGGTTGTCACTGGGCCGAACAGCGATCGTGGGCGTACTCGCCTACCTTGCGCTGGTGTTCTTGTTGCGGGTATCGGGCAAACGCACGCTCTCCAAGATGAACGCCTTCGATCTGGTGGTGACCGTCGCCCTCGGCTCCACGCTGGCGACGGTGCTCCTCTCACAAAGCGTCTCCCTCGTCAACGGGGTGCTCGCGTTCGCGCTCCTCATCGGCCTGCAGTTCGCCATCACCTGGCTCTCGGTAAGGTCGCCCACGGTGCGTAACTTCGCCAAAGCGGAGCCCACCCTGCTGCTTCACCAGGGCCGGTTCCTGAGGAGAGCGATGAAGCTCGAGCGGGTGACCGAAGCGGAGATCCTCGCCGCCCTGCGCGGGCAGGGCATCGCCTCTGTCGAGGAGGTGGAGGCGGTGGTGCTGGAGACCGACAGCAGCTTCAGCGTCGTAAGGACTTCGTCTGGCGCAT
>JALYGT010000039.1 GCA_030776965.1 Actinomycetota bacterium | reverse complement strand
CGGGGCTGCGCGTCCGGCACATGGATATGAACGTGCTGATGAGCGCGGCCACGATCGGCGCGGTGGCAATCGGGGAGTGGGCCGAGGCCGCTTCCGTGGTGGTGCTGTTCGCCGCTGGCAACGCCCTACAGGTCTACGCCATAGACCGCACACGGGGCGCCGTGCGCGCCCTCGCGAGGCTCGCCCCCGACGAGGTGCTGGTGCGCAGGGGCGACTCTGAGAGATTAATCAGCGCGGACGAGGTCGCTGTGGGCGAGACGGTGGTCGTCAGGCCGGGCGAAAGGTTGGCGCTGGACGGCGAGGTGGCCGAGGGTGAGACCACGGTTGACGAGTCCCCGGTGACCGGCGAGAGCACACCTGCGGAGAAGGGGCCGGGAGACCCGCTCTACTCTGGCAGCCTCAACGGCGGCGGAGGGGTGCTCGTGCGCGTTCTGCGGAAGGCGAGCGACTCTACCCTGCAGCGGATCGCGCGGCTCGTAGAGGAGGCCCAGGCGACGAAGGCTCCGGCCGAGCAGTTCGTGGACCGCTTCTCGCGCCTCTACACGCCGATCGTGGTCGCCACAGCAATGGTGCTCGCGGTCGTACCGCCGCTCTTGGGCGGGGAGTTCGGGACCTGGTTCTACCGGGCGCTAGCGCTGCTCATCATCGCGTGCCCGTGCGCCCTGGTGATCTCCACGCCCGTCACCGTGGTCTCGGGGATCGGGGCCGCCTCCCGGCGCGGGATCCTGGTCAAGGGCGGGGCGGCGCTGGAGGCGGCGGGGAGGCTCAAGGCCCTGGCCTTCGACAAGACGGGCACCCTCACCGAGGGACGCCCGGTGGTCTCGCGCCTCATAGCACTCGATGGGCGCGACGATACGGAGGTGTTGGCACTAGCGGCAGCGCTGGAGCGGCGCTCGGAGCATCCCCTGGCCCACGCCATCCTGACCGCCGCAGACGGAGCCGGCCTGCCCACGGTCGCGGGCTTCCGGTCGGTCGCCGGGAGAGGCGCCGAGGGCGAGGTGGGTGGGAACCGGTACCTGATCGGAAGCCCCCGCCTGTTCACCGAGAGGGGGGTCGCCCTCGACGGCGCTATCGAGGCGCTGGAAGCGGTCGAGCGTGCGGGTGAGACGCCGGTCGTCCTGGGCAGCGAAGAAGTGATCCTGGCCGTTTTCGGGATCGCCGACGCGGTGCGCCCCGACGCCCGAACTACACTAGAGTCGCTCCGCGAGTCGGGGGTAGGAGAGCTGGTGATGCTCACCGGGGACGCTGAGGCACCCGCCAGGAAGATCGCTGAGGAGCTGGGCGTTAGCTACAGGGCGCGACTGGTCCCCGAGCAGAAGGTCGAAGCCGTGCGCGAGCTCATCTCCGAGCATAGGGACGTCGGCATGGTCGGCGACGGCGTGAACGATGCCCCGGCCCTGGCCGCCTCCTCGGTCGGGTTTGCCATGGGGGCGGCGGGCACGGACGTAGCGCTGGAGACCGCAGACGTGGCGCTCATGCAGGACGACCTGCCGAAGCTGGCCGAGGCGGTACGGCTCTCGCGGTCCGCCGAAGGTATCATCAAGCAGAACGTGGCAGTCTCGATCCTCATCAAGGGCTTGTTCGTCCTGTTGGCCCCCTTCGGGCTGGTGGCGCTGTGGCTCGCCGTTCTCGCCGACATGGGCACCTCCATCGCCGTGACCCTCAACGGACTCAGGTTGTTCCGCCGAGGAGGCCGCACATAGAAGGCCGCGGCTCGCCATAGCCGTCCTGACGCCCGCCTGCAAGGCGGAACAACTGCACCGCCGGGGCCTGCTCTTGGAGGGGCCGGTTCGATAAAATAGAACGCACCGGTGGAGCGGGGCAAAGAGAAGGGGCAGGAAGATCCCGCCCCTTCAGTACGAGCTTCGGTCGGAGCTACGAGGGGATTTCCAGGACCACCTTCCCGATGCCCTTGGCCTCTTCTAGGTGCTCTAAGGCAGCGGCGGCCTCCTCTAAGGAGAAGGTCTCGTTTATGACTGGCCTGAGCTCGTGTTCCTCGTAGAACTCGAGCATCGAGCCGAACTCGTCCGGGTTGCCCATCGCGGTGCCCAAGATGTCGAGTTGCTTGAAGAGGGCGATGAGTATAGTCATCACCTTCGGCGCCGGCCCCGCCGTCGCTCCTATGACGACGATGCGGCTGGCGGGGTTCGCCAGCCGGAGCAGGTTGTTAAAGACCTCGCCGCCGATGCTGTCTACCGAGAGGTCCACGCCCCCGCTCATGCTCTTTAGCTCTTTGGACCAATCCTCCGAGTTGTAGTTGACGCCACCTTCGGCCCCGAGCTCTTTGGCTTTCTCGATCTTCTCATCACTCCCGGAGCTGACGAAGACCGTGGCGCCGGCTGCTTTTGCCATCTGGACGAGGAACGTAGCCACGCCGCCGCCGATGCCCGGCACAAAGACCGTCTCGCCCTCCTGTAGCTGCCCTCGGGTGAAGAGCGCCCGGTAAGCGGTCAGAGCGGCGAGCGGGATAGCCGCCGCCTCTTCGTGCGAGAGGTGTGAGGGTTTGGGGAAGACGTGATCGGCTGGTACCTTGACGAACTGGGCGAAGGTGCCGTCGTCCGGGATGCCGAGGATGCGGTAGTCCTTGCCGGGTATGCGTGGGTTGTCTCCCCAATAGAGAGCCGGGTTGATGAGCACCTCGGTTCCCTCATGGAGACCTTCTGCGCTGTCGCCCTTCGCGGCGACCTCGCCGGAGCCGTCGGCGCCGGGAATGGCCGGCAGTATGTCGGGCTTGACGCCGGGATACATGCCCTGTGTGGCGAACAGGTCACGGCGGTTTAGGGCGGCGTTGCGCAGGCGGACGACGATCTCGTCCTGGCCCGGTTCCGGGTCGGGGACATCCTCGTAGCGCAACCCCTCGGGGCCTTCGAGCTCGTGCAGTCTAACGGCCTTCATTGTCCTCCCTTCGGTCGCGGAAGCTCTCAGCGCTCAGGCATCAGCTACCAGGTTCTTGCGGGCGAACGGCTGCTGGCGCCGCAACCTCTTGCTCGCGGGTCTTGGTCCGTAGCTTTCGGCTATCCTTTCCCGGTACTGGCCGCCAGCTCTTACCCGGCTGCTGGTACCTAACTCCTACACGAAAGCGGAGATCCCCGTAATCTCGCGTCCGACTATGAGCGACTGGACGGTGTCCGTCCCCTCGTAGGTGTAGACGATCTCCATGTCCGAGAGGTGCCTCGCCACGTGATACTCCAGGAGCACACCGTTGCCGCCCATAATGTCCCTCGCGTCGGCGCACACCTGCTTGGCCTTCTTGGCGTTGTTCATCTTCGCCAGGGACGCCATCCCGCCGGTCATCTTGCCCTGTTCTTGGAGCTGGGCGAGGCGGTAGCAGACGAGCTGCATGCTCGTGATCTCGGCGAGCATGTTGGCCAGCTTGTTCTGGATGATCTGGAACGAAGCTATGGGCTCGCCGAACTGTACCCTCTCTTTGGCATAGGTCAGGGCCGCCTCGTAGGAGGCGATCGCATGCCCTACGGCCTCCCACGCGACTCCCGCCCGCGTCGCCGTGAGCACCTTGGCGGTGTCCTTGAAGGAGTTTGCGTTGCCGAGCTTGTTCTCGACCGGCACCCGCACGTCCTCGAGCTTTATATCCGGCTGCCAGACGGCCCTCTTGCCCATCTTGCCGGTTATCAGCTCGGTGGAGAAGCCTTCCGCGCCTTTCTCGACCAAGAAGCCCTTTACCTGCCCGTCCTCCTCGTCGCGGGCCCAGATTATCGTCACGTCGGCGAAGGTGGCGTTGCCGATCCAACGTTTCTCCCCGTTTATGACGTACTCGTCGCCTTCCCTACGGACGCTGGTCTCGAGCATGACCGAGTCCGAGCCGTGCTTGGCCTCGGTGAGCCCGAAGGCTCCTATCTTCTCCATCCTCGCCATCGGGGGGAGCCACTTCTCTTTCTGCTCCTCGGAGCCGCAGATGTCGATGGTCCCCATCGCGAGGCCCGAGTGGACCCCGAAGAAAGTGTTGAGGCTCCCGTCGCCACGCGCCATCTCGATAGCGACGAGCATGGCCGCCGCGTGGCTCATCCCCGGGCAGCCGTAGCCCTCTATGGTGGTGCCCGCGATGTTGAGTTCCGCGATCTTCGGGATCAGCTCGAACGGGAACTGGGCCTTATCCCAGTACTCGTTGATGACCGGGATGATCTCCCTGTCGGCGAACGCCCGGACCCTGTCCCGGATCTCGCGCTCCTCGTCAGCCAATAGCTCCTCGATGAGGTAGTAGTCGGTCCCCAAAGATCGGGTCACGTCGGCTAGCAACGGCTCCTCCTTCTCCTCGCCTCTCTACGAGCGCACCACTCCCCAGCGCAGCGCCCGCGTGGTGCCAACTCTAACACGCCGCCCTAATCGCCGCCCCCCTAAGAGACCTGGCAATCCGAGCGACCATGCGCTATTATGGCTGATATTATCAAAATTGACAAGATCAAAGAAGGAAGGAGTGACTTGCAGCGAGCAGCAGAAGGGGCGCCGGGCGGGCTGGAAGGATTCGGCAGCGTTGTGGCGGCTCTGCGCGCCGGGACCGAGCCGCACGCGGGCAAGATGGCGCTCGCGCGCAAGGTCGGTGGGCGTTGGGAGGGTATCTCCTACGCCGGGTTCTGGGAGCGGGTCGAGCGCTTCGCCGCGGGACTTTCTTCCCTGAGCGTTGGGGCTGGCTCGCGGGTCGCGCTCATCTCGAAGAACAGGCCCGAGTGGCCCATCGCGGATCTGGCGATCCAGAGCCTCGGGGCCGCTACCGTCCCTATCTACCCGACTTTGGAGGCGGCCCAGATCTCCCACATCCTCGCTGATTCCGGATCCGGCGTGGCGATCGTCGAGGACGAGGGGCTTCTGGAGAAGGTCCGAGAATCTCGGGCGGGGCTGCCGGATCTCGGGCACGTGATCGTCATGGACAGCCCGGGAGATGGGATCGTTGAGAGCTTCCGGGAGGTGGAGGAGGCGGGTGCCCGGAGCCCGCTCGCCGGTTGGCGGGAGGGGTGGCGGGGCCTCGGGCGGGAGGACGTGGCTACCGTCATCTACACGTCCGGAACGACGGGGCCGCCGAAGGGAGTCGTGCTCACGCACGGCAACTTCCTGGCGAACCTGGAGGGGATACTCGGGGCGTTGCCGGTGAGCCACGAGGACACGTTCCTCTCCTTCTTGCCGCTCTCGCACATCTTCGAGCGGACGGGGGGGCAATACATGCCGCTCGAGGTGGGGGCGAGCGTCTACTACGCCGAGTCCGTGCAGCAGGTGCCGGAGAACCTGCGGGAGGTTAGGCCCACGATCACGCTCAGCGTCCCCCGCCTCTACGAGAAGATGTACGAGCGAGCGCAAGGGAGGGTGGCCGAGGGCCCGGCTCTACGCAGGAAGCTCTTCGAGCAGGCCATCGCCGCCGGACGCGAGCGGTACGCTCTGGAGAGGGCTGGAAGACCGGTGGGGCGGGGGCTGAGGGCGCGGCTCGCCCTCTACGACCGGCTCGTCTTCCGTATGGTGCGGGAGGCCGTTGGGGGACGTTTGCGGTACTTCGTCTCTGGTGGGGCGCGACTCGAGGAGGAGATCGGGGAGTTCTTCTACGCCGCCGGGGTCCCCATCGTCGAAGGCTATGGGCTTACGGAGACGTCGCCCGTGATCTCCTGCAACCGGCTCGGCTCTTTACGCTTCGGGACCGTGGGGAAGCCGCTCCACAACGTCGAGGTGAAGATCTCTGACGAGGGGGAGGTGTTGACCCGCGGACCGCACGTGATGCGGGGATACTGGGCCGACGAGGAAGCGACGGAGGAGGTGTTTACCGGGGACGGCTGGTACAGGACCGGGGACATGGGCGAGTTCGACGAGGACGGGTACCTGAAGATAACCGACCGGATAAAGAACCTCATCGTTCTCAGCACCGGCAAGAACGTCGCCCCGCAGCCCATAGAGACGGCGCTCGTCGCCGCCCCGCACATCTCTCAGGCCATTCTGCTCGGCGACGGCAAAAAGTACGTCTCGGCCCTCGTCGTCCCCAACTACGAAGCCGTGCGCAACACCCTGGAGACGGACACCCCGCACGAGGAGTTGGCGCGCGACGAGCGGTGCAAGAGGCTCATCGAGGAGGACGTGGAGGCGGCATCGCAAATGTTCGCCGATTACGAGCGGCCCAAGAAGATCTCGCTCTTACCGCGCGAGCTCACGCACGAGGCCGGAGAGCTCACGCCGACCCTGAAGGTCAAGCTCCGCGTCGTTAAAGAGCGGTACGCCGACCGCGTGGGGGAGCTGTACTCACCGTGAGACGGGGCCGAATTATGCGTAAGATTAGCGGTTGCAGACTCGGATCTGGAGAGAGGTAGATCCCATCGAGAAGATAGAGCAAGGAGCGGCGGCGACGCCGAAGGACGTGTTTCTGAGCGAGGTCAAGTCGCGGACGGTGTTTCCGCTCTTGATCCTGCACCTCTTGCGCAGGCAGCCCGAGTACGGGAACAGCATCATCAAGGGCGTCAAGGAGATGACGGGCGGGGTCATGGGCGTCTCGCCGAACACGATCTACCCCCTCTTGAGGCGCCTGGAGGAGAAGGGCTACGTGGTGGGGGAGTGGGAGAAGCCCGAGACGAGGAGCCGGCGGTTCTACAAGATTACGCCGCGTGGGGAGGAGAAGTACACCGAGATGAAGGACCGCTTCGAGGGACATCTCTTGAGGGTGAGAGGAGCTGTCGAATCGCTCCACGCGGAGATATATGGGTAGCAAAGGAGGAGGTCGTATGACGCACCGGATAAAACGGGTCGCGGTCTTGGGCGCGGGGACGATGGGAGCCGCCATAGCGGCCCACGCGGCGAATGCTGGTCTCGAAGTGGACCTGCTCGACATCGCTCCGGACGACGACGAAGACAAGAACGCCGTCGTCAAGGCAGGCTTCGACCGGATGAAGAAGGCCCGTCCCCCCGCGCTCATGAGCCAGCGCGTCGCCGAGCGGATAAGCATCGGCAACTTTGAGGACGATCTGGAGCGCGTCGCTGAGGCGGACTGGATCCTGGAGGCCATCGTCGAGAAGCTCGAGCCTAAGCAGGAGCTTATGGCGCGGGTGGAGGAGCTGGCGAAGGACGACGCCATCATCGCCTCCAACACCTCCGGCATCCCGCTGCACCAGATTGCCGAGGGCCGTTCGGAGGCGTTCAAGAAGCGCTTCCTGGGGATGCATTTCTTCAACCCGCCGCGCTATCTGAAGCTGTTGGAGATCATACCGACAGAGGATACCGATCCCGAGCTTGTCGAGGAGGTTAGGGCCTTCGGGGAGCGGGTTTTGGGCAAGGGCGGCGTGATGGCCAAGGACACCCCGAACTTCATCGGGAACCGGCTCGGGAGCTTCAGCGGGATGAACTCGATGCGCTACGCCTTCGAGAACGGCTACGGCATCGAGGAGGTAGACGCCATAACCGGCCCCCTGATCGGGCGCCCCAAGACCGCGACCTTTCGCCTGAACGACCAGGTCGGCCTCGACATAGCCGTCGGGGTGGCCGAGAACCTCTACGAACTGGTCCCGGAGGACGAGTCGAGGGAGAGCATCAAACCTCCCGAGACACTCAAGAAGATGGTCGAGAACAACCTCCTCGGCAGCAAGACCGGCGCCGGCTTCTACAAGCGCGAAAAGCGCGACGGCGAGACCGTCTTCGACGTCTTGAACCTGGAGACCTTTGAGCACGAGCCACCCCAGAACCCCGACTTGCCCCTCGTAGGGGAGGCGCGGAAGCAGGGGGATCTCGGGGCGCGCCTGCGCTACATCATGGGACGGGCCGAGGAGGACCGACACGCCCGGTACTTGAGGGACACGATCCTGCCTGACCTCGCCTACACGTCCCGCCGGGTGCCGGAGATCTCCGATAACCTGGAGAACGTGGATCACGCGATGGAGTGGGGCTATGGCCAGGAGGCCGGGCCCTTCAGGATGTGGGACCTGTTGGGCGTGCGCGAAACGGTCGAACAGATGGAGTCCCTCGACATCGAGGTTGCTTCTTGGGTCAAGGAGATGCTCGAGGATGGCAACGAAAGCTTCTATAAGAGAGAGGGGACGAAAGAGCTCCAGTACAGCCCGGTAAAGGGCGAGTACGAGCCGGTGCGCGAGGACCCGATGATCGTCTCGCTCGACGCTTTGCGCGAGGAGGGCAAGGAGATCTCGCGCAACGACTCAGCGAGCCTTTTGGACCTGGGCGACGGGGTCATGTGCTTCGAGATCCACTCGCGGGGCAACTCCGTGGACGCTGCCGCGGTCGAGATGGGGTACGAGGCCCTGAGACGCCTGGAGGAAGAGGACGGCTGGGTTGGACTCGTGATCGGCAACGAGGGCAGTAACTTCTCCGTGGGCGCCGACCTCGGCGAGGTCGCCGAAGGTGTGCAGCAAGGCGATCTGGCCCGGGTCGGCGAGGCGGTGGACGCTTTTCAGAACCTGCTGATGGGCTTCCGCTTCGCCTCCAAGCCGGTCGTTTCGGCGCCGCACGGGCAGACCCTTGGTGGCGGGGCGGAGATAGCCTTGCACTCCGACCGCATCGTCGCGGGGGGCGAGACCTACATGGGCCTCGTCGAGACCGGCGTGGGGCTCATCCCCGCGGGCGGCGGTACGAAGGAGATGGTCCGCAGGATCGTCTCCTCGGCCATGCACACCCGCGCCCCGTCTCTACCCTACGTGCAGGAGATCTTCCAGAACATAGCGCAGGCGAAGGTCTCGGGGAGCGCCCTGGAGGCGCAAGAGATGGGCTTCCTCAAGGAGGATGACCGGGTGGTCATGAACGGTGATCATCTGATCTCCGCCGCCAAGCGCGAAGTCCTCGACCTCGTCGACGGCTACGCCCCGCCCGTCCGCGAGAAGGCCATCTACGGCGCGGGTACCGTGACGCGGGCGGCGCTCGAGGTCCAGGTCAAGACCCTCCAGTGGGGCCGTTACGCGACCGAGTACGACGGCGTCGTCGCCGGCCACCTCGCCCACGTTCTCACCGGCGGGGATCTCTCGACCCCCCAGTGGGTCACCGAGGACTATATACTCAGGCTCGAAAAGGAGGCCTTCATCGAGCTCCTCAAGAACGAGAAGACCCAGGAGCGTATAGGAGCCATGCTCGAGACTGGCAAACCATTGAGGAATTAGGCATCAGGTAAGAGCCGGCCATTGACCCTGGGAAAGGGATAGCCAGACGGTACGGATAAGATCATGGGCAAAAAGCCATAGCGCGAGCACCCGGTGTATAGCTAACCGCAAAAGGCCTGACTGCTGATCTATGACAGCTTACGACCGAAGGGAGTAAACGTGAAAGAAGCCGTGATAGTTTCGGGCGCGAGGACCGCCGTCGGGCGCGCCCCCAAGGGCACCCTCCGTGGGACTCACCCCGCCGACATGACCGCCGCCTGTATAACGGAGGCTCTGAAGAGGGCCGACGGGCTCGATCCTTCGGAGGTCGAGGACGTCATCGTGGGGTGCGCGATGCCCGAGGGCACCCAGGGCTACAACATCAGCAGGCAGTCGCTCATCAGGGCGGGGTTGCCCGAGACCGTCCCGGGGCAGACCGTGAACCGTTTCTGCTCGTCAGGGTTGCAGACCATAGCTATGGCGTCCGAACGGATCATGAGCGGGTTCGCCGGCACCATCGTCTCGGGCGGCGTTGAGCACATGTCCTCGACCCTAGAGATGCCGAACTTCTCGCCAAACCCCACGCTGGTCGAAACCAACCCGGCCGTCTACATGGGGATGGGCCTTACCGCCGAGCAGGTCGCAAGAGAGTTCGACGTCTCGCGCGAGGACCAGGACGAGTTCGCCCTGCGAAGCCACACCTTAGCCGGAGAAGCCGTCAACTCCGGGGTCTTCGACGAGGAGATCGTGCCGCTCGACGTGAACCTCGACTGGGTGGATGAGAGTGGTGAGCCGCGGCGCACGGAGACGACCTTCGAGCGGGACGAGGGGCCACGCGACACCTCGAAAGAGGGCCTCGCCAAGCTCCCGACGGTCTTCCAGCGGGACGGCACCGTGACGGCCGGCAACTCCTCCCAGCGCTCGGACGGGGCCGCGGCGGTCGTGGTCATGGAGCGCGAGAGGGCCGAGGAGCTAGGCCTGACGCCGCTCGCCCGCTTCGTCGGGTTCGCCGTCGGCGGGGTGCGTCCCGAGGTCATGGGCATGGGGCCGAGCGTCGCCATCCCCAAGATCCTAAAGCTCACCGGGCTCTCTTTAGAAGACATAGACCTCATCGAGTTCAACGAGGCGTTCGCGGCGCAGGCGCTGGCCTGTATCCGGGAGGTGGGCCTCGATCTCGAGAAGACAAACGTGAATGGCGGCGCGATAGCTTTGGGGCACCCGATGGGCGCCACCGGCACGAAGCTCACCATCCAACTCATCCACGAGATGAGGCGCCGCGACTCCAGGTACGGCATGGTGACCATGTGCATCGGCGGCGGCATGGGCGCCGCGGGCATCTTCGAGAACCTTCAGAATTAGCCGATCGGCTAGTCAGCCCGTTAGCGGCCGGCTTTCATTTGCTGGCCGCTGATTTTTTTGACCTTGTGGGTTTAGGAGACGATGCTTTTGATCGATGGTGTGAAGCGCTCGCGGTTGGGCACACAGCCCGTAGGCGAAGCGGCGGAGGTCGCGGAGGGTGTGTACCAGCTGAAGGTGCCGGTGCCCATACCGCTCGTCTCTGTCTCGGCATACCTCGCGGAGGGGGACGGCGGGTGGACCCTCATCGACACCGGCTTCGACTACCCTGAGGGGCGGACCGCGTGGGAGTCCGGGGCGGAGGCGATCGGGTGTAACCTTGGGCGGGACGTGGAGCGCATCGTCGTCACGCACTTTCACCCGGATCACCTCGGGGCGGCGTACTGGTTGCAGGGGATCAGCGGCGCGCCGGTGTGCATGCTGGGGAGCGAGATCGAGCACTCCCGCGAGGTCTGGGGCGACCCCGACCCCGCACCGTTTATCGAGCATCTGGTACGTAGCGGAATGGGCCGGGCTTTGGCCGAGAGGGCCGCGGCGGGCACGAGGGCAGACTTGTCGTTGCCGGAGAAGATGGTCCCGTTGTCGGTGGGGGAGGAGATCCCCTTGGGCCCCGGCACGGCCCGGATCTTGCACGCGCCCGGGCACGCGGACCATCAGGCAATGCTCCACGACGAGGGTCGCGGGCTACTCTTCGCCGCCGACCAGGTCATGCTCGGGGTCACGCCGAACATTGGTCGCTGGCCGGATACGCCGCCGAAGCCTCTGGCCCGCTATCTCAAGAGCCTCCGGAGCATACGCGGCCTCGACGCGGACCTCGTACTCCCGGGACACGGACCGCTCTTCCACGACTTGAGGGGCCGGGCTGACGAGTTGCTGCTCCACCACGAGGAGCGACTGGAGGTGATGCAGGCGGAGATCTCAGGCGCCCCCAAGACCCCGTTTGAGGTCTCGCAAGGTCTTCCGCTACAGCCTCTCGCTCTACGAGCGGTGCTTCGCGCTGGCCGAGACCCTCGCCCATCTGGAACACCTGGTCCTCGAAGGCCGGGCGGAGCGTATGGGGGACGGGCTCGTCTCCTTCCGGGCGGCGTAATCGCTTGGTCGCACTAGCCGGCTGCTAAAGAAGCAGGAAGGTAAGGAGCCCGAGGTAGGCAGCCACGCCAAGCGCCAGGACGAGGCCGAACCGCCAGTTCCTCTTCGGCCCAATCTCCAACGGGTGCAGTCCTGTGAGGCGGGCGAGCATGGTCACGTTGTTGGAGAAGGGGGTCAAGAGCAGGACAGCCTGGGCGCCGAGCAGTATCGCTACCGCCCAAAGCGCCGGGGCTGGTCCGCCTTCCAGGGGAAACGCGGTGTCTATGAGGAACACCATCGGGATCACGTGTATCCCGGCGACGAAACCCATGGCCGTGACGAGCGCCAACGCCGGAGCTACGAGGACCGCAGGAAGGGCAAAGAGGAGGTCGCCGACTGGGGCGAGTGCCCCGAGCCCTTCGAGCGAGAGCACCAGAACGCCCGCCGATCCGAAGAGCGCGAACTCGGCGTGAGATTCGGTCAGCGAGTCGCGCGTCTCGCGGACGAGCCGTCGCGCCGGCGAGGACCGGCGCCGCAGCGCGGTCGCCAAGGCGGCGATGAGGGCGACGACCGCCGCTATCGTCACCGAGACCGCGGCCGTCAGCGGAAGCCCTGGGACGGAGAGGCTTACGAGCGCGACCGCCGCGACCAGCAGCACGGGGTAGAGGAGCACTGCAGCCGCCCCGCGGTCCAACGTCTCCGGGGATTCGATCGCGTCGCCCCGCTCCTTTTGGGCGAAGAGGAGCGTGGCGGCCAGCCCCAAAGCCACGAACGGGAGTGAGACCGCGAGCAAACCCGTATAGGAGGCGCCGGTCAGCTCGATCGTCGTCGCGGTGAACACGTTCAGGTTGGTCCACAAAGGCGCGAACGAGAAGGCCCGTCCCGCCCATACGAGGGCTTCGACGCGACGTTTGGGGGCGGCGCGGTGCAGTATAACGTCTATCAGCACGAGCGCCCCGACATCGAGGACCGCGCCGAGCAGGTGCCCCAAAACCCCTGATGTTGTCCTCACCCCCAAGCCTCGGCGGGTGAGGGTTACCACGAGGGCCCGGATCTGAGCCTCGAAACGCTCCGCCCGGATGGGGTACCCGGCGATGCTCAGGATCAGGAGCACCGCGACTATGTTGAAGTACGCGGGCAACCCGTCGAAGAATGCCCCTGCATCGAACCTCCCCGACAAGAGCAATACCCCGAACGCGAGCGACGCAGCCAAGGCCAGCGCCTTGTGGAATGTGCTCGCCCACGGCACCGACGCCGCCAGGAGCAAGCCCCCCGTCCCGAGAAAAACGGTCGTGGCCAGGGGGTGGGGCGCTAAGAACGTGGCCGCGTAAGCTACCAGAAACACGGTCCCGAGCGGCGGCCGCAAGCGGTCGAGCCGTTCTCTTATCTCTCCGGCCCCTGCTCTCTCCCGTGCCACCGGCCTCCGAATGGTAAATCGCCGAAGAACAAATTCTAGATTACAAGCGGCGATCCCACCGTCGCTGAAGCCACGGGCTGTGCGGGTCGTCGGGATATAATCGAGGAGTCTTTACCAGCTCGCCCGTTTTGGAGGTTTGGTGCCGCGCCGAATTTTGAGCAGCGTGTTGCGAATGATGTTCGAGTCAGACGACGGAACGAGGCGCGTTGTGGCCCGCTCCGCCACGATCTTTGCCGTTGCGGTTCTTTTCGCCGGGTGCGGCGCGGAGCAGGCTTCGGAGGAGCCGGAGGACCCGGGTGGCAGCGGCGCGCAGACCGAGCTTACCGAGAGCGGGACGCCGGCCCCCGAGGATACGGGCGCCGTGGACCCGGAGAGCACCTCGGCGAACGCGGGTCCCGTAGAGGTAGAGACCAGCGTCCTCTCCTCGGGGCTCGAGGTGCCCTGGGGACTCGCGTTCCTGCCAGATGGCAGCGCCTTGGTCACCGAGCGTGACAGCTCACGGCTCCTGTCGGTGGGCTCCTCGGGCAACGTCGAGGAGGTCCAAACGCTGCCTGAGAGCGGCACCGGCGAGGGCGGCCTTTTGGGCCTCGCGCCCTCCCCCGATTACGAGAGCGACGGCCTGATCTACGTGTACTACACGACGGACACGGACAACCGCGTGGCGCGCTTCAGGCTGGGCGAGGAGCCCGAGCCCATCCTGACCGGCATCCCCGTCGAGTCCTACCACAACGGCGGCAGGGTCGCCTTCGGTCCCGACGGGATGCTGTACGTAGGCACGGGCGACGGGGGCGTGCCCTCGTACGCCCAGACCCTCAACTCCTATGGCGGCAAGATCCTGCGCATCACGCCGGAAGGGGAGGTGCCCTCAGACAACCCGTTCCCGAACAGCCTCGTCTACTCCTACGGCCACCGCAATGTGGAGGGCCTGGCATGGGATGCCGAAGGGCAGCTCTACGCCAGCGAGTTCGGCTCGAATCTCTACGACGAGGTGAACCGGATCGAGCCGGGTCAGAATTACGGCTGGCCCTACGTGGAGGGCACGGGCGGCGAGCCCGATTACACCGACCCGATCGCCACGTTCTCCACCTCCGAAGCCTCTCCGAGCGGCGCGGTCATCCCGAACGGCGGCGCTATCCCGCAGTGGGAGGGGGACTTCTTCATGGCGGCCCTGCGCGGCCAGCGCCTCTGGCGGCTCGACCTCGACGAGAACGGCGCTGTCGTGGACCGGGAGGCGCTCCTTTCGGGCCAGGCCGGGCGCCTGCGGCACGTGGCGCAAGCCCCTGACGGTAGCTTGTGGATCCTGACGAGCAACCGCGACGGCCGCGGTAACCCCACCGCCGACGACGACCGCATCCTCCGCCTCGCCCCCGCGGGCGGGTAGAAGCAAGACCGCAACCGACCGGAAAGGATACGCGATGTCGGAAGGGAAACGATCCAACGGGACTGTCGACACGTTCAACCTAGACAGCTTCACTATCAACCGCATGGGCTTCGGCGCGATGCGTTTGACCGGGGAGGGCATATGGGGAGAGCCCGAAGATCCCGAGGAGGCCAGGGCCGTGCTGAGACGGGCGGTCGAGCTCGGCGTGAACTTCATCGACACCGCCGACTCCTACGGTCCCAAGGTCTCCGAACGACTCATAGGCGAGACGCTCTACCCTTACCCCGAGGATCTGGTAATCGGCACGAAGGGCGGCCTCGTGCGCCCGGGGCCAGGGCGGTGGGAGACGGATGGCCGTCCCGAGCACCTGCGCGAGGCGTGCGAGGGGAGCCTGAAGAGGCTCAAGGTCGAGCGCATAGTCCTCTACCAGCTGCACCGCATAGACTCCAGCGTCCCCGTGGAAGAGCAACTCGGTACCCTGTCCGAGCTCCGGGAGGAGGGCAAGATCCAGCACGTCGGCCTCTCCGAGGTCGGGGTCGAGGAGATCGAACGGGCGCGCGAGATCGTGCCAATAGCCACGGTGCAGAACCGCTACAGCCTCACCGACCGCGGCTCTGAAGACGTGCTCGGCTTCTGCGAGCGCGAAGGAATAGGCTTTATCCCCTGGTTCCCGCTGGCGACCGGCGACCTGGCGCGCCCCGGCGGTCCTCTGGACGAGATCGCCGCCCGCCACGACGCGACCCCGGGGCAGGTGGCTCTCGCCTGGCTCCTGGCCCGCTCCCCGGTAATGCTGCCCATCCCCGGCACCTCTTCGGTAGAGCACCTCGAAGAGAACCTTGCCGCAGTCGAACTACGCTTAAGCGACGAAGCGCTGGCTACGCTCTCCTGAGTCTAGAGACCCTTCCCGGAGAAGCCGTGGACAACGCTCGTATCCTGCGGACAGCCGCCCACGAAGCCCGTGACGCTCCCTAAAGCGCACGATCTCGCTACGAGATCGTCCGAGGTTGACTCTAGACCAAAGTCAAGTAGCAACAAGAAGCGCCAAGGAGGAAATCTATACTACCGGCCCTCCCACTCCGGCTCGCGCTCCTTCGAAAGGGCACACACGCTTCGCGAGGCGCCGCACGGACAAAACGTCTATCCCATCGAACGGACGGGAGGCGTCAGCCGGACGCCGGCTCTACGGTCGCCGACATCGAGCCCTTGCAGCGCGGGACGAGAGGGTCGGGTCCGAATGCGTGAATCTGATCCCGCTTCAGCTCGGCTTGCTCCAGGTTCGTGGTGGCGACGACGACCCGGCCTGTGGTGTGCACCTCCATCGCCATCCGGTAGCCCTTCTCCAGCGTATGCCCGAAGAGCGTCTTGAGCATGCGGACCACGTACTCGAAGCTGTGGTCATCGTCGTCGAGCAGGATCACGTCGTAGGGCGGAAGCCCCTCTATCTTTTGCTCTTTTTTCTCTCGAGGTCGCGTGGTGGTGCTCGTCATCGTCCAATTCCCCCGTCCTCGGTCCGTGACCCGGCTCGGGATACCTTCGCGTGCAACTTCTTATCGGTTGCAGCTTAGCACGACCTTGCTACCTCCTCAGCGGGAACAACCCTTTGGCGAGTATCGCCGGACATCACAGCGAATCGCTTACGCGCCTGCGATAACCAAAGGCGGCCGCTGCAAACCCAAAGTTCGGATGGGTCAGAAGCAGGTGGGCGACAGAACGGAACGGAAGGAGGAGCAGATGTCGTATAGGAAGCCTTTCAGGGGACGACGGCCGGACCTAAGGGTAGTGCGGGCCCCCTGGATTTGTTCGCGGTCCTCATCGGCACAGGCCATGGGGTCCCCGTGGTGTGGCTGGCTACTTCTTCGGGCTAGACGTGGAGGAGATGAGTCCGAGGGCCAGGATCTCGACGGCCCTGGCGGTGGGCCCTGGCGGTGCTGGCGCCGGTGGCTTTGGGCGCGGTATTCGTCCTGTCGACTATCCCCCAGCACTTTTGGCTCGTCTTCGGCTGGACGGTATTGTCGGCTTTCGGCCTGCTGGTCAGGGGCCTGGTCGGTTTGTCGGTAGGAACATCGGAGGACCGGACGGAGCTTAGATCGCCGAACGATAAGGGGCGGCAACTCCTCGAAGCGCTCAAGAGGCACGGCGAGCTCAACCCTGCCCTGGCGGCGGTGGAGACGGCGCTCACGGTGGCGGAGGCGGACAAGATGCTCAAGGAGCTGGCCGAGGGCGGCTACCTGGAGGTGCGGGTGCGCGGCGGGGGATCTTCTACTCTCTGTGGGAACCGAATGGTGGTGAGACGCTGCGGGAGCTGGAAAGCTGATAGGCTGCTCCGAGGCGACGGAACAGGAGCAACTTTACGGTTCGTCCGCCTTGTCTTTCTGGCCACCGATGCGCAGGATCGCGCCAGCGCTGCCGAAGCTCAAGATAGAACCGGCGCTACCGATGCACATGATGCTGCCCACGCTGCCAATGCCCGAAATGCTCAGCAAGCTCTTGACGTTGGGCAGGCCTGTAAGCTTGACGGCCGCGCGGCACCGCCTCGAGCGCGTGGTTCTGTGCATGCAGGTCAACCTCCGAGCGCCGCCCGGCTAGCGTCCCTTCCACTCCGGCCTGCGCTTCTCCAGGAAGGCGCAGATGCCCTCCTGGGCGTCGGCGAAGGTGGCGTTAAAGGACATGACCTCCTTAGTGTAGGAGTAGGCCTGCTCGGTGGGCATCTCGAGTTGGCGGTAGAAGGCCTGCTTGCCGACTCCGACGACGAGCGGGCTGGCTTCGACTATCTTCTCCGCGAGCGTGCGGGTCTCAGCCTCAAGCTCGTCGGCAGGGACCACCTTGTTGACGAGCCCTTCGGCCAGGGCTTCTTCGGCGGGGACGAACTCGCCGGTGAGGAGCATCTCCATCGCCTTTTTTTGGCCCACCGAGCGGCTCAGGGCGACCATCGGGGTGGAGCAGAAGAGGCCTATCTTCACGCCGGGGGTGGCGAAGCGTGCTTCCTCTGCGGCGACGACGAGGTCGCAGGTGGCGGCGAGCTGGCAGCCGGCGGCGGTAGCGACGCCGTGTACCTGGGCTATCACGGGCTGAGGGATAGATTGGATGGTCTCCATCAGCTCACAGCAGACGTCGAAGAGGTAGCGGTAGAAATCGGGGTCGCGACCTACCATCTCCGAGAGGTCGTGGCCGGCGCAAAAGGCGGGGCCGTTGGCACGAATGATCACGACCTGTGCCTCGCGGGCCTCGCCGATCGTCTTGAAGCAGCTTATGAGCTCCTGCATGTGGTCTAGAGAGAGGGCGTTGCGCTTCTTCGGGCGGTTCATGGTGACGAGGGCGACGGTGTAGTCACCCTCGTGCAGGATGTGCTCGTAGGTACGCTCTTCTTGCAGCATGGCTCTAACCTTTCTACTGGCTACCGTCGCTGCCGTTTTGTTCCTCTTCCCTCTGGCGGAGGACGTACTTCTGGACCTTGCCGGTGGAGGTTTTGGGGAGCTCGCCGAACTCGACGGCGGCGGGGGCTTTGAAGCGGGCGATGTGTTCCTTGGTGAACTCTATGATCTCTTCTTCGGTGGCTTCCTGGCCCTGCTTGAGGGTCACGTAAGCTTTGGGGCGTTCGCCCCAGTACTCGTCCGGCATGGCGGAGACGGCGACCTCCATGACGGCCGGGTGCTGGGCGACGACCTGCTCGACCTCTATAGAGGAGATGTTCTCTCCGCCGGAGATGATCACGTCCTTGTCCCTATCCCTTATCTCGATGAACCCGTCCGGGTGCCACACCGCTATGTCGCCAGAGTGGTACCAACCACCCTTGAAAGACTCTTTGGTCTCCTCCTCGTTGTCGAGGTAGCCCTTCATGACCATGTTACCCCGGAAGACGATCTCGCCCATCGTCTCCCCGTCGCGCGGCACGTCGTTCACGTCGTCGTCGACGACGCGCACGAGGTCGGAGGTAACGTAGCCCTGGCCCTGGCGCGAGAGGAGCTTGGCGTGCTCCTCAGTGTCGAGCTCCTCCCACTCCTCGCGCGGGGCACTCGTGGTCGCGGGGCCGTAGGTCTCCGTGAGGCCGTAGAGGTGTATGGGCCTTATGTTCAGCTCGAGGAGCTGGCCGAGCAGGGTCGGCGAGGGCACGTAGCCGGCGATGGCGGCGGTGACCTTTTTGTCGAGCGTGCGGGCGTTCTCGTGGTTTGCGAGCGGTATCTGGACGGTAGGCGCCGCGCAGTAGTGGGTTATGCCCTCGGACTCGAAGAGCTCCCATATTTTGTCCGGCTCGACCTTTCTTAAGCAAACGTGCGTCCCCGCGATAGCCGTCACCGCCCACGGGAAAGTCCAGCCGTTGCAGTGGAACATCGGCAGCGTCCACAGGTACTTCGTCTCGTAGTCCATCTGCGTCTCGATGACGTTGCCTAGGGCGCTTATGTACGCCCCGCGGTGAGTGTACATCACGCCCTTGGGCTGCCCCGTCGTCCCAGAGGTGTAGTTGACGGAGATCATCTCCTCCTCGTCCTCCAAAACGCTCTCGACGGGTTCCGGAGAGCCCTCGGCGATGTAGTCCTCGTAGGGATCGCCTTTCTCGCCCGTGTCGTCTATGCGCACGCGCTCGACGCTCTCGTCCACGTTCTCTAAAAGGTGTTCGAGCTCGGCATCCACGAAGACCATCTTCGACTTCGAGTGCTCAATGATGTATTCGACCTCGCCTGCGGAGAGACGGGTGTTTATGGCTACCATGACCAACCCTGCCGCCGGTATGGCGAAGGTCCCCTCCAGCATCGGCGGGATGTTCGGGCAGAGGAAGGCGATCCTGTCGTGCTTCTGTAAGCCTGCGTCCTTGAGGCGCGAGGTGAGGCGATTGACTCTTTCTTCGAACTCCCCGTAGGTGTAGCGCCGTTCCCCATGGACCACGGCGGTCTTGTCGGGGAACATGTAGGCGCTGCGCCTGAGGAAGCTCACCGGCGTAAGCTCCGTGCGGTAGACCTTCTCGTCCATCAGAGACCCTTTCCTTTCGTGTTGGAGCCTGGCTCCCTCGTATACGGTTACAGTATAAGGCTCTCCCTTCGGCCTGCGCCACCGTCGCGCTGGTTTTGGCGATTCTCTTCTCCCTGTAGAGTTACGGGATGGAGGAAGAGGTGCAACCTCCGCGCCGACTCGATGGCGTAGGCATGGACGACTAGGAGCCCTCCTGCTAAATCGGTGAGCGCGATAGGAACACGGCTTGCCTGCCGCACTCTAGCTCCTTTAGCTTCCCAGCTGTTCTTTGAGATTGGCCACTTCTTTACAAAATTTAACGATATTCTTGCTAGGCACTAATGAACCTTGCCCAAGGAATGTATACTGCTCTTGGTGGATAAGGGACAAAAGGAGAGGCATGGCCGTGGAGGTCTTGAAGAACTTCGTCGGAGGCGATCTGGTCGCTGCTGAGGCGGAGGAGGAGCTTGAAGTTCTGGACCCGGCTACCGAAGAACTCTTGGGACGGGTGCCGCTCTCGGGCGAAGAGGATGTGGAGAAGGTCGTACGTGCTGCCTCGGAGGCCTTTCGGGGGTGGCGCGAGGAGCCCGTCACGCAGAGGGCGAGGAGGATGTTCCGGCTTCAGGTGCTCCTTATGGAGAATTTCGAAGAGCTCGCCGAACTCTGCACCCGCGAGAACGGTAAGCACGTGGAAGAGTCTAAGGGCGAAATTCTGCGCGGCATAGAGGTCGTCGAGCTCGCGGCTTCCATAACCACCCTGATGAAGGGGGAGACCCTCGACCAGGTGAGCAGCGGTGTGGACGTCGCCCTGTACAAGGAGCCTTTGGGGGTAGTCACTGCAATAACCCCCTTCAACTTCCCGGTGATGATCCCGCTGTGGTTCGCCCCTCTTGCGGTTGCGACCGGAAACACCTTCATCCTCAAACCCTCCCAGCGCACGCCGCTCTCGGCCCTCCGCCTCGCGGAGCTTTTCAGCGAGGCCGGTTTCCCAGATGGGGTCTTCAACGTAGTGCACGGGGCCGTGGAGACGGTGGAAGCCCTCATAGATCATCCGGAAGTCAAGGCCGTCTCGAGCGTGGGCTCCGCAGCAGCGGCCCGGAACATCTACAAGCGGGCGGCCGAGAAGGGTAAGAGGGTGCAGGCTTTGGGCGGGGCCAAGAACCATCTGGTGGTAATGCCGGACGCGGACCTTGAGGCCGCGGCCCAAGGCGTGTTCTCCTCGGCGTTCTCCAACGGCGGGCAGCGGTGCCTGGCGGGCAGCGTTGGGGTGGCGGTGGGCAGCATCGGCGACGAGCTGGTGGAGAAGCTGACGCAGATAGCGAGGGAGGCCGAAGTGGGGTCGGGCCTGAGCCCGGAGATGGACTCCGGCACCGGCATCACCCCCGTAACGAGTGCTCAGGCAAAGGAGCGCATCGTAGGCTACATCTCGAAGGGAGAAGAAGAGGGTGCCCGGCTCGTCTTCGACGGCAGGGGTGGCAACGGAGAGGGAGGCGGAGGCTTCTTCCTCGGGCCCACCATCTTCGACCATGTCACCCCGGAGATGGAGATAGCCCAAGAGGAGATCTTCGGGCCCGTTTTGACCGTCGAGCGCATGGAGGGCCTCGACGAGGCCATACGGACCATAAACGAGTCCAGGTACGGCAACGCGGCAGCCATCTTCACCGGCGACGGAGCGGCGGCGAGGAAGTTCCGGCGCGAGGTCGCGTGCGGCATGATCGGGGTGAACATAAGCGTGCCCGCGCCGGTGGCCTACTTCCCGTTCACCGGCTGGAAGGACTCCTTCTTCGGGGACCTGCACGCCACCGGGCGCGACGGGGTGGAGTTCTACACCGAGAGGAAGGTGGTGATCGAAAGGTGGCCGTAGAGGGCGGCACCGGGGGACCCGTTATAGGGAAGGTCCGATGAGGCGCGAGGAACACAGCAGTAGAGGTAAAACGGCCGCGGACGGCCTTGTGCGCATGGGTCTGGTGGGGTTGGGGCGGATGGGGCGTTTCCACGCCGCCAACCTTGCCGGACGCATCCCTCTAACAGACCTGGTACGAATCGTGGATGCCGACGAGGACGTCGCCCACGAGGCCTCGGAGGGGCTGAGGGGGGTCGATTGGTCCACGGACTACGCCGACCTGTTGGAGGATCCTGAGATAGAGGCCGTTGTGATCGCGAGCCCCACGCCGCTACACGCCGATATGATCGAGGCGGCGGCCCAGGCGGGCAAGCACGTCTTCTGCGAGAAGCCCATCTCGCTCGACCTGGAGCGCACCTACGGGGCCATCGAGTCCGCGAGCGAGGCGGGGATAAAGCTGCAGGTCGGTTTCCACAGGCGCTTCGACCCAGATTACCGGAGGGCGTGGGAGAAGATCGAGGCGGGTGATGTCGGGAGGGTGTACCTCTTTCGCACCTCCTTGCGGGATATGCAGGCGCCCGGCTTCGACTACATAAAGCGGTCCGGGGGGTTCTTCACCGACGTTACCCTGCACGACTTCGACGCTGCGCGCTGGCTTATCGGCGAGATCGAAGAGGTGACCGCGCTCGGGACGGTGCTCTCCGATCCCGGGTTCGAGGAGGTGGGCGACATCGACAACGCCGTCGTCGCCCTCCGCTTCGCCGGAGGCGCTTTGGGCGTGATAGACAATAGCCGCGTCGCCGGCTACGGCTACGAGTGCTCTAGCGAGATCATGGGCTCGAAGGCCACATTGAGGGTCGACAACCACAGGCGGGCGGCGGTGGAGACGCTCACCTCCGACAGCTCGCACCAGGACTACGTCTCCGACTTCGTCGAGCGCTTCGCCGACGCTTACGCAGCGGGGTTGGAGTCCTTCGCCCAAGCAGTACGCGAAGATCGGGATCCCGAGGTGAGCGGTGCTGACGCCGCCGCGGCCTTCGTCCTGGCGAGAGCCGCCGAGCGCTCGCACCG